>NZ_AP025732.1:4462500-4796816 GCF_023734775.1 Nostoc cf. commune SO-36
TAGCCTACAAGATTGTAACCATGCCATTGAGCTGCTTTCTGAAAATGTTGCAAGCGTAGCATCTAGCTTCTGGTTTGAGAGATGGTTAACTAATTTGTCGCAGTTGATCAAAGCTAGTTCTCAATAATTAAAAGTGCTGAGTTCCCTTAGCGATAGCGGGGCTTTAGCCCATGCTTCGGCTTAGAGTTAAAAGACGCCACGCTACTTGCAAGAAAACTACAGTAGCTTCATAAGGAGCGGAGATGTAATAAATACATAAATAATGAGAAACTCTTGTATTGTAATTCACTCAGGACTCAGCACGATACTGATTGAATACTGCAACTGAGTCTTTGCGATCAAAAGAAAACACTGAATACGGGTCTTTTCGATTCCCCATCTCCATCCCAGGAGTGCCTACGGGCATTTGGGGAACTGATAAACCAGCAACATTTGGCTTTTCTTGAAGCAGACGTTTAATATCGTCTCCTGGGACATGTCCTTCGATGACATATCCATTAACAATTGCTGTGTGGCAAGATGACAAGTTAGCCGGCACGTTATACCTTTGTTTGACTGTTTCGATGTCAGGCGTAAAAATGTCAGTGATTTTAAAACCTTGTCCCTTTAAATGATCAATCCACCCACCACAACAGTTACAGTCGGGACTGTGATATACGGTGGCATTTAAGGCTATTGAATTTAATGGTGTTTGTTGATCCTGGATGCGCTTAGTAGCACTTACCAGTTGAGCATTGCCTACAACAGAAGTAGGAAAAACAGCTTGAGCATGACTCATAGAAGCAGTACTTCCCAAGATGCCCAACACCCCTGCTGTTAGACAAATCATTATTACTACTCGCACAGCAGCAGGTACTAAGATGGGAAGCAACCATTTTTGCCAGCAATAAATAAATTGTTTGTGCGACATTTGAGACTTCCTAAAGTACGACATTGCAGAAATTTGAAACGAATTCTCTCGAAAAAGACTCTGCATACTTACTTTCTGGGAAGCTAAAGCGCCTATGCGCTTACTTTGCGTCCCTCTGCGTTTCAAATAAGTGGTTAAGCAAAATTAAATATATATTGCGATTGCTTCGTTCCTTGCAATGACAAGGGTTTGAAGTTTTCAAAATGTATAAATATTTTTGCACTACTACTTACACTACGATTCTACGCAAAATACTATGTCTTATAAATCAAAAGCGATTCTTTATTAGTCATAATAATTGTAAGGGACTTGCAAATAAAAATACCTTAAAAAGGCTACAACATAGATGTGTAGCCTTTTTTAAGGAAAACAAATGGAGCGATCGCTTTTTTTGAAACGATCGCCGCATAATAATTTATATTTTGATTCAGCAACGCCTGTCGTTCGCTTCTATTCTGGTTTTTTGTGCCAATGCCCATCATCACCTTTTTCGTAATCGCGCTTTACCGCACTGCAAGCGACTCGAAAGGCACGTTCTTCTCCATCATATTGTTCTTAGGCGCTGTTAAATGCAGCCCGAAAAATTTCTTGAGATGCTTAGGTAAGTTTTCTTTGACTGAATCTGGTAAGTCTGCAATCTGTTTGTAGGGCATAAGTTTCATTTCCCCTGTCTCACGTTTGCACTTGGCTTTGGAGCGGAAAGCCATGCTGAAGTCTGCCTTCATTAGCATCAAACTGCTTGGAGGTTTTGAAGAGTTCAAAACGCCCATTGGCAGCGTATTGGGCACAGCGATCGCGTCCGTGGGTGCAAACCTTCGTCATCCTTCGTCATCAAAAAAACCTTGTCTCGTCGTCCTTGTAGCGCCTCTCCCATCCACTCTTCACTACGATGCTTGTTATACTCCCAAGCGTTATCCATGAAGGTGATGCCATTGTCAATAGCTTCGTGGGTCATGCGAATCGCCTCTTCCTTGCTCTTTGCTTGCCCTAAAGTTGAACCTCCAAGTGCGTAGGCGTAGCACGTCGTAGACATCGCCGACACTTTCACCCCAGTTTTTCCCAGTGGGTGGAGAGGAATTTCACCAGTGTTTGCGCTGTTCGTTGGAGTTGCAGATGATACTGGAACCTGTGCTGCTTCTACTTTGGGATTAGCATTGAGGATGTGATCAGCAAATATTGCCCCTGCACCTGCACCGATAAAGCCTATTCCTTTTAAAAAATGTCGCCGCTTTACCTCTAAAGGTAGATGCTTTTGAGCAGCTTCATCATTATTGTTTTGTTCTACCATTAATTTTTCGTAATTAAAAATACTTAATTTTTGTCAACACCAATTACATCTTTGAAAATAATTCGTAATTGAATCCTTAACTACGAATTACGAATTACGAATTACGAATTACAAGCTTGATTATGCCAAAAAACTAATTGTTTGTGGCTTGAAGCTCGATTCACTATCCCAATAATTAAGCTGGTTAATGTTCACTTTCAGCAAAGCAATATCGAGTTCATCTAGTCCTTTTGGAAACCAGGTTTGGAGTTCGGGCTTCCATAGCTCTCGCATCTTGTTGCGGTCTTTCACCAGTCCTGCTGAACCTGAAATAGAAACGTATCGCTGCTGTTCGGGTGACGAGAAAGTAATATTTACCTGGTCATAGTGTTCAATCTCAGTCACCTTATGGGAACCAGCATAAGTAAAGAACCAGAGTGCGGCTTCAGAGTTAATCTCACCACTTTTTGACATGGGGTAACTATGCAAACTGCCATCATCATCGACTGTGGTAAACATACCATAATCAATATTTTTAATTAGTTCATGCAGTTTTTTAATCTGTTGATCGCGGTCTGTAGAAGTTGCCATAGTTTGTAGTTATTTGTCTGTTTACTTTTCCTCGACTGTAATTTTTGAGTACAATCAAGTTTTATATTGGTAAAGTTATTTTTTAGTATTAACCTTTTTTGTTTAAATTGCGTGAGTCTACAGATGGAATTATCCTAAAATTAAGTTTTTTAGTTATATCTAAGTAGGTAGGCATGATTAAATACAAGATGTCATTGCGAGTGAAGCGAAGCAATCACAAAGTCTCAGGGATTGCTTCGCTTCACTCGCAACGACGGAACATATTATACGCCTTATAGCGGTATGCAGTTGAGTGAGATACAAAAACTTTGCTGAAATAATTTGACAGTAAGGACTTTGGTGTTCTCATCCAATCGATAACCGCTATATGTGAATTAAAAATTATCAAGCAATATCAAAGGTTTCAGCCTTAGCTTCAATTGTAACCTCTAGCCTTATGAACAAGACTACGTTGTTTCAGCCTTCAACTCACATAAGCCGTATTATATTTATTTACGCCCATTTACTTATAAAGATATTGGTTGATAGTGACTGTTATGTACGTATACAACTTTTAGGCATAAAAATAGGGCTTTTCAGTACTGGCGGCAGCAACCAAGGAGCAGCATTACTAGCCTCTGGCTGGAAACTAGATTTGAAAAGGCTTTTACCTTAAGTTGACACCAATGACAGCTCTACGCCTCTACAGACGATTCATTTATTATTGTCCCTAGACTTTTCGGGAAGTATGAACATGCATCATACATCCAATCTAATAATTTTGTTATGCTATCTCCCCAAGATTTAGTGGTTTCAAATATCTGGCGAAATTGTTCTTTAAGTGCGTGCATTTTAGCGAGAGTCGGCGACACGTCTAACACGGAGTTTAATTTTTATTTTTGCTTGTCATTTAAAGAAGATTCATTTTTAATTAAACTATATTTGCTTTTACCTAATGCCTCTAGTATGCAAGATTTTTCGGATTTATCTTTTCACGACATTACTGCTTTCTTCTCAGTTTTACGCATCCTATCTAATTCATAATTTACTTGTTTCATCACATGAAAACTGTCAGCAGTTATTTTAGCATTTGGCGTTAAATCTTCTACTAAACTTTTATAAGGCGACCAGAGATCAATACTCACTTCAACAAGCATAATTAAGTACTTCAAATTCCCAGCCAGCAATTACTTCACGAATACAAGATATCCGTGAAGTAATTGCACTATTTAAATTGGCTTATGAGTATCTAAATCCACTAATACTGCTAAGTAGTTTCCTGGCCTTTTAACTAAAACTGTTTCATCTATGCCTAACTTTTTACCTGACTTAAGTTAATATTTAATATTTGTGACACTTGCTTTTTGAACATTGATTCTACTTCTTCATCACTCAATCGATTCCTTTCGACAACACTATGAATATTACTATTTAATACCTGTTGTACTATGTCTGTTGCTAATTTTTTTATATATCCTTTACTTTTATCTACAAAATCTAGTTTCTCACTAAAGACTTTTTTACATTTATGACATTTGAACTGGCGACGATTTATTTTTAAGAGTACTGGCTTTTTACTCCAAGGTAAATCATGAATCATCGCGCTTCCGGCTATTATGCAATACAGTTTTCCTCTAGCCCCCTCATATCATAGCTTTCAGCTTTGAGGATGTACCTCATAGCCGCCGGAAGTGCTGTATGCGGCAAGCTGTGCTACATAAACTTCAAACTCATACAGATATCAGAGATATCTTACTTTCCAGAGGCAATGCAGAAATTGTTGAAAACTGACCTATTGATTTTTACTGGGGTTGCGGAGCCGATGGGAGTGGTAAAAATATGCTAGGAAAAATTTTAATGGAGGTGCGAGAGATCCTGCATCATACATACGACGCAGATGTTGAGAATAGAACTGTTAAATAATATTGTTGCTATGAATTGCTTATGCGAGTGTGGTAAATCAGCTTGATGAAAGATGCATCCTGGTTTTGGGAACACTAGATTTACCACCAGACTTAACAGGAAGGGGTTCATGCCTAAAGGCGAATGGAATAATAGATCAAAAAATACAGTTCCCCTGCAATTACCCATAAAACACCTAAAACCAGTGAAGCGTAATACAATTACCCATGAATTTGACTCTGGTTCACAAGCAGAAATACTACCTCCACAGGAAAGTGATGATCGTTTATCTGAAGCATCCAACCTACTACGCCTGGGAATTCAACAACAACAAGCTGGTGAATTAATAACGGCGATGAAGTCTTTACAACAATCATTGGGGCTGTTTCAGGCAGTTGGGGATTTAGAAAAACAGGCACAGGTACTTTCTTTATTAGGATTGTTGACTTACAGCGCTGGAGACTACAAAGGTGCTATTTCTTACTCTCAACAGTGTTTGTCTTTGCTCAATAACACTTCAGATTTAGCATTGCAGATGCAAGCACTTTCCCATTTAGGCAATGCATACCGTCACCTGAATGACCATAATAAGGCTATTGAGTTTTTGGAAAAGTGTTTGAAAATAACGCAGCAACTGCAAGACAAACGCAGTCAAGTGGCAGCACTGAATAATTTGGGATTGGTGTATAAAGCTTTGGGCAACTTTACACAGGCTATTGAGTATCAGCAGCAAAGCCTAGAGATTGTACGGGAACTCAAAGATAACTGGGGCGAAGAACAGGTACTCAAGAATTTGGGTAATGCTTGGTATGCTTTGAACAATTATCCAAAAGCGATCGCCTATTATGAACAGTGCGTAGTACTATCACGCTCCTTAAAAAATGTTCGCAGTGCTTCTCAGGTGCTAAAGAATCTGGGTAATGCTTGTTATGCTTTAGGTGATTATACCAAAGCCATTAAGTATTATGAAGACCGATTGCAATTAGCCAAAGAAATTCAAGACAAGCGTAGCGAGGAACAGTCTTTAAGTAGTTTAGGAGTTGCTTGTGAAGCTTTGGGTGACTACAACAAAGCAATTACATATTATGAAGAACGTTTGTTGTTAGCGAGGAATATCAAAGATCGCCGCAGTGAAGAACAAGCTCTTGCTAGTCTGAAAGTCGCTTGCTACGCCTTGGGTGATTATGCCAAAGCCATGCAATATCAGCAGGGAACGTCTCAAAATACTTAAAAAGCAAAAGAGGAAAACAATTCAAAATTACTCGCCTAGGTCAATTTATCCTATTGTCTTTTGTTGCTGGAGATATGCGAGAACTTCTAATGTATCTACTTGGGGAAATTGGGCGTAAAAATTACTTACACTCCAAAAGAGTTCTGGTGTTTCTAAGATAATTGTGCGATCGCCCCATTGTTTTAACCAGGGTAGCAATTTTTGTGGCGCTACTGGAGTACATAGCCAAACTGCTGCTGGAGAAAGCGTTTTAAGAGCAGTTGCCGCTACCGCTATTGTCATACCTGTAGCAATGCCATCATCAACTAAGATGAGTGTGGCATCCTGTGCATTCACCTGCGGACAAGCAGGAATTAATTGAGCCTCAAGAGACTTAGCAAGGTTTATCGCTTTATTTAAAGCTACTTCCCTTCCCCGCGCATCATGTTTAGAGCGAAATAGCTTTTGATCAGTCCAAAGAACATTTCCAAAAGTAGTGACTGCACCAATTGCTAACTCTGGGTTTTCTGGATGGCTTATCTTTTTTGCCACAACAATTGTCAAGGGACAATCCAAAAGACGCGCTATTGGTGCTGCTACTGGTACACCCCCTCTTGGCAAAGCATAAACAATTGGTACAGGCTTTACCCCAGAATCAATAGTTTGCTGAGTCAAAACATCATGAATCACTCGCGCCAATAACTCACCCGCATAGGTGCGATCGGCGAAAAATGGGGTATGTGACATGGTTTCCCCCAGCATTTTAGGACGGCACTGCTTTTATCATGACTGAATTTTGTCTTAAATTAACTGATACAATAAGATTTGTATAAATAACTAAGTATTCAGTAAAAATCTATTTGTTCTGATAAATATCCAGCCAGAGGGGTATTTAACTCAGATATGATAGTTAGCGCTGATGCCAAAATCCTGATTTTCATGAGCAGCGAAACCCAACTCAGCCTCTTCGACGACTCAAGTTTTAACCAACGAGAACTAATTCCTACAGACGCAAAAATTGCGATCGCTCCGGGAACTTATTCCAACATAACGGAATTGACACAGGATTGCGATCGCTGCCACCGTTGTCCATTGGGAGACACTCGCACTCATGCTGTTGTCGGACGCGGTAATCTCAAAGCACCAATCATGGTTATAGGGGAAGCGCCCGGTCAAAATGAAGACGAAACTGGCTTACCATTTGTAGGCAGATCAGGCCAGTTGTTGGAGAAAATTCTGGCATCTGTAAATCTGACTACTGAGCAAGATGTATACATTGCCAATATCAATAAATGTCGTCCACCAGATAATAGAGTTCCTACCCCTGTAGAAGTGGCAGCTTGTTTACCCTATTTATTAGAACAAATTCGCTTGGTTGACCCCAAAATTATTTTGTTAACAGGTGCAACTGCTGTCAAAGGCATTACTGGCGATAAGCGGGGAATTACAAAAATTCGCGGACAGTGGCTGGAGTGGGAAGGACGTTTATGTATGCCAATTTTTCATCCTTCCTACTTGCTGCGTAATCCTTCTAAAGAAAGAGGTGCGCCTAAATGGTTGATGTGGCAGGATATCCAGGCTGTACGAGCTAAGTTAGATGAAATTCAAAATAACAGCTAATTTACTAGACTTGCCCAAAAAATGCAAACTACAACTGCATTTTTTTCAAGTCTATGTCTGATTATGCCGGAGTTTTGACTGCTAGGGAGGTCTGAAAGTGCGATCGCTGGGAATAATACATGAAATATTAATTAGCTAACCACCAATCGCACAAATGACCCAAGATCAAAAACCCAAGCCAAAGTCTCTCACCGGCTCCAATTCCCCCTCTTCGCTTGCGGGGAGGGGGTTAGGGGGTGGGGTTCCGGGATACCCTTGGCAAACCCCACACGAACTTTGGAAAAAACTTAAGCCATTGGCGCGACAGATGCGTTGTGAACCAACTCCAGCAGAAAAGTTACTTTGGCATAAGTTGAGAGACAAGCAACTTTTGGGTTTTAAGTTCCGCCGTCAGCAGACAATTGACCGTTTTATCGTCGATTTTTACTGTAATGAAGCGCGTTTAGTGGTGGAAGTAGATGGCGAAATTCATGATTACACCCAACAGGAAGATGCGATACGTCAAGAATTTTTGGAGAGTTTGGGGTTGAAGGTTGTGCGATTTAGAAATGAGGATGTTCTGGAGAGGATGGAGGGGATGTTACAGGATATTGCTAGTCACTTGCAGAGATAGAACCCCACCCCCAACCCCCTCCCCGCAAGCGAGGAGGGGGCTAATTATGTGATTTTTGGTGGTGTGTGCGATCGTAATAATTTGACAATTATTTTACAGGATAGTGATTTTGAGCGCGTGGATTATGTTAATCGCTTAAGCAATATGGGAATACTATATATAAGTTTTAAGGATAAAAATATGACTTCACCAATGGAAGAGTTTGGGCTAAATTTTGAGCAAACAAAAATTTTGTATAGTTTTCAGTATTTTTTAGTACAACAAGATATTGACAGAGAGACAGAATTTGTAAAAAAGCAGCTTAAACTTAGATATTTAAACAAGTGGAGTAAATCAGTTGAAAATTTTTTAGGAACTCTAGCTAGTAATGATTTACAAAAAAATAATAGTTTTTTATATACTGATTATTCTTTATTCGAGGAAGCATTCAAAATAATGAAGTGGTCACTCGATAAAAGACGACCTTTATATACAATTGTATTAGAATTGTCACTGTTTAATCTCTATGCTCCTTTTGGTACTGAGGAGGATGAACAATTCAAAAAATTAAAACTTAGCGAAACATTTCGTCCAATAATTATAGAAACACTTGTGTTTTTTGCAAATGAGCTTGGAGTAGAAAAAGAACACGTCACAAGATTTAAATCTAATTATCAAAAATGGAACAATGAAATTACAGGCTCAAACCCTTTGAATTTTTTGTTAGGAGGCTTGATAGCGGGAGTCGCTGTAGCAGCGGTAGCTGCTGCTATTGCAATACCTATTCTTGTTCCTTTGCTGGCTCCTATACTTGCACCGGGGCTTTCAGGCGCAGCGGCAATTTCAGCTGTGCTAGCAGCCTTGGGCGGAGGTGCTATTGCAGCAGGTGGTTTTGGTATGGCAGGTGGAATGGCTGTGATTGTTGGTGGCGGTGCAATTCTTGGCACTGGCGCTGGTACTGGTATTAGTTCATTATTTGCTCAGTCACCGAATTTAGCAGTCCGCGAAGCAGCAAAATTTCTAGTGACTTTTAACGATATTATATTAGTTCAAGAAGATGTTATAAAGCAGGAAATTGCTTTGAACGCTAGAAACATAATTAAAGGACAGAGAAATGCGATTAATGAACCAGAAGAACAAATTTTAGAAATGCAAATGGCGACAAATAATAATCAAGAGCAAATAAGTAATTTACAAAAAGTGGTTAAATATTTGAGAAAAGCCTTAGAAATAAGCCAAAGTTTATTAAAAAGTTTTTTGTGTAAAAATGGTTTACAGTGAAATAGTAAATCGATGATATATATCAATATAAAAACTAGCACGATTGTACAGCCTTAAAATCAAGTTACTTTTTTGGCTTTACAGGTATACAGCACTTCCCGGTGTTATGAGGTACAATAGCAACAATTAGTAAACCAGTTTTTTAAATGTTGAGGATTCATTAAGTCGAGTGCAACTGAGATTACTGTATCAACCATTTCTGTTGTAGTTGGAGCAAAACTGCGTAAAAAAGATTTGAGTTGTGACCACCATAACTCGATTGGATTAAAATCAGGAGAGTATGAGGATAAACAAATAACTTTCGCACCTACAGCTTCAATCATTGGTACAATTGATGCTAGTTTATGGGCAGGTAAGTTATCCATGACGACTACTGCTCCTGTCCATAAATTAGGCGCTAAAAACTTCTCAATGAATACATCAAATGCTTGGCTATCCATTGAGTTATTCATCGTCATTAACGCCACTACTTTTTTAATACTAATTGCTCCAATTACTGTGACTTTTGCACCTCTATAAAATGGTTTTTGGTCGTAAGCTCTTGTTCCTTGTTGCGAACGCGCATGAGTTCTTGCCAGACCTAATAAAACTCCTGTCTCATCTAGGAATACTAAGTTATCTGGATCTATATCTCTGACCTGTTCCCAATATTCTACTCTTAGTTTTTGAACTCTTTCTGTTGCTGCTTGACTACTCCGCAATGTTTTTTTTTACGATTTAATCCTAATTTTTGTAAGGCACGACACATTGCACTTCGACCTACCCAATTACCAGTTTTGTCTGCAAATAATTCACACAACTCTATCAATGTTGCATCTGGATGTGCTTCAACTAATTCTCTTAACTCTATGTCAGCATTTGTCAGATGACTAAATTGTGGTTTTCCTCGCGGCTTTGGTTGTAAATTTCCTTCAAGTTTTTGTTGTTTTACAAGCTTTTGCACTAAACTCTTTGAGACAGAAAATATGTTAGCTACTTTCCTGATTGAGATATTTTTTTGAATATGTGCTGCAACTATTTTTTCTCGAAGCTCGATAGAGTATGACTTCATTTAAAAGTATTTATATTTTAACCTAGTGTACCTTATAACAGGCGGAAGCGCTGTAAATGCTGAGTTTATATTTTGCTCATTAGCAACACACTACCGCAAACCCTTCTCCTGCAACAGCGCATCTACCCAAACTGCATTCTCTTCTGATAATCGTGACGCTGGCTCTTGACTGTAATCTATTACCAAATCATAACTTGCACGGTCATAAATCCCAGCTAATAAACTCTGCAAATCCACCAACGGTTCACTATCACCCGTTTGCAAAGGCAAGAGAAATGAAGGAATTATATCTTGCAAATCAAAGGCATATAAATCAGATTGGGGACGATTTTCTGCTCGACTAACCAAAATACGATAATCATTTTGCGTACCATCCCCAAAAACTAACATTGGTTCCCCGACACGCAATAAATCAATTTCTACCAAATGTGTTGAACTTCCTAACACTCGCTGTCGCTTAGTTTCGTATGCGTTGCGTCCTTCTCCTAGACGTTTATTTTTTGGTGAGAGAATTTCAATCACTGTCACTACTTCTTTTGTTCCTACCTTTCGCACTTCTAAATATCTCTCCTTTACTATCTCAGGTATAGGAACTGTAACCGTTTTAGGTTGAATGGCAGGTGTAGCTATAGCTATATTCGGTATTTTAGGATTTATTGCTGTCTGCGACTTTTGTACTACTACATCAGGAATACCAACTAAGAGTTTATCATCGCCAGTAGTTTGATAAATTCGTTCTTCAATAGCGACAAAATATTTAGGACGTAGTTGAGGAGAGAGGTAATCTGCGATCGCTACTATTAGTCTCCCATGTACTCCTGGCCATAGTTCAGGATCTTCTAAATAGGGGTTCATTCCTGGAAATGGATAAGCCATAGCAAATATCTCAAAACCAAAATTTTAAAAGTAACTCTTATAGCCTCCTCTTCCCTTGCAAGAAGAGTTGGGGGTGGGGTTCTAAGAACAACTCGTAACTGCAATACCACATTGATTTGCCTTTGTCAACAAACCCTTAACACCTTGAGATTCTACCTGCGCCCAATCTTCCTGACAGCTGTATTCACAGCAATTCTTTTCACTTTTCGGCTTTCTTGACTGGTATGCTAATTTTACAAAATTTAATCCTATAATTGCAGGTGGATACAACACAACGATATGGAAGTTATTCTTGACAAGATGCGCTTACTTTGGTGCTTCTACCGTGATTGTTACTTGTGCTTGACAAAGCGCAGAAAGTTTAGAGTTTCTTCTATAGGACTTAAATAAAACACCCCATGAATTGAGGGTTAGCAAACACACATTAGTTGATAACCCGCAACTTGGATTACTTATCAGTCTTACCAGCTTTTTTCAAACCTTGCCATCTTTCTCGCAATCGCTTCAAGTTAGGAGTATGACCACCATAACGCCAACTAACATAGGCTTGGCTAATCTCATCTATTACCTCAGCAGTTGCTGGGGCATGATGCTGGTATGAACCTTTAGCATACTCTAAAGGTGTTTGTGCTGGATGTTTTCCTAAACCTTTTTGGGTTGTCCATTGCAGCATTTGTTGATAAAGGCTCTCCATTGCTGGCAATTTCTTTAACCATCGGCGGTTGCGCCACTCTCGCCATTGTCTCCAACCTAGCCAACTTAAGAAAGCCGTTGTAGTCCCTACAATTAAGCCAGTTAATACACCAAACCAACCTTGAGAGAATAAAGCTAAAAACCAAGCGATCGCTCTCATCACCCAACTTAATATTGTCCCAAATACATTATTCAACAAACCTGTCACCGGAGACGGCAACCATCCAGCAACCCAATGCCACAACTGGCGTAACACACTAAAAGTCTGAGTATCTTCAATAGATGGGGGAATCAGAGGATGATTGGGAATGGGCGTCAAAAGCAAACCAACCATATCTAGGAAAATATACTTCCGTCATCACATAAGCGTCAGTATTACGGACAACATACAGCCCCGTAAATGGATTAAATTCTCCTGGACTAAACCCTGCAACTAACCGCGCTGGGATGCCAATAGAACGCAGCATCACCGTCAGAACTGTGGAAAAGTGGTCTGGATAGCCTCCTTTTTGTTTGAACAAGAAAGTTTCTACCAAGTCTTCTTTTTCACTTAAATAAGGCAGTTCTAAGGGATTTTGGGGAACAGAGTAACGTTGCTTTAAATATTGGGCTAAGTAGAGAGCCTTTTCATAAGGTGAATCCAGTCTTTTCGCAGACTTTGAGACTTTTTCTTGATTGTAGTTGGCGAGAATTTCTTCGGTACGTTGCCGGACTTTTTCGGCAATTTCGGGAGGAATTTGTAAATAATGCTTTTTAATCTGTTGCGGATATTTAGTAGAAGCTTCACCTAACAGAGTGCGATCGCGGTATGGTACTTCGGAAACTACTGTGTAGGTAAGTCCTTCTGATAGTTCTACAGGCGATCGCAATCCGTCTTCCTTATCAACAGCGATCATTGGTGTGGGAAAGTAAACTTCCTTGGGATTAGCCATCGCTGGAATTAGGTTAGGCAAATCCGACACTACTGTATAAGTTTGCACTACCTCTTGGGTTTTACCAGCGATCGCCGATGGGGGAATAAAAATTTGGTAAGACCAAGGCGATCGCTTGATAGTTGTCACATCTTCGTTACGAGAAATTTCCCATCCCTTACCTGTATAACGGTCAAATCCTAATACTCGCCAAAAACCCTCAGCTTGCGATCGCACCCGCATCACTACCTTGGGTTTCATCTCACCCCGCAGGTTTTGGTTAATTTGGCTATTAAAACCGTAATAAAAGTTATTATCTATTTTCCCTGGTTGACCAGTTTGATTTTGTCCCGTACCACCGCTACCACTGCCTTGATTATTACCTTTACCTTGGCGGATATAACCGGGATTAATGATACTACGCCCTGTGAAATTACTTTTTACTTGAATAGCAGAACTTACAGGAAAATTCCGTAATTGATAACCGGGGAATCTCGGCAAAATAGCAAAAATTGCCAGTCCCAGACCGACAATTAGCAAAAAATTTAGAATTAAAAATTTAAAATTAAGACTGGAGGAATTCTTCTGATTGAATTTTTCCTTTTGAGTCTTTAATGGCTGTAAACCTAAGCGTGATCGATAATCTAATATTAAAGTTGGCAGAGCGATCGCTAAAAATAACAGCAATACAGGTGCAAATGCTAAAGTCTGACTTAGCGTTGCTGCTACGCCTAATAAAATTAGTCCGATGACAATCGAATAGCCCAAATTTTTACGGCGCGGTGTGTCAAAACTATGTAACACCTGTAGTTGAATCAACAACTCCGCCAAACCCAGCCGCGTATCATTCAACTCCCCTGCTAATCGCCCAAAGAAAGCACCCAGTGCTACTAGCATTCCAATGGCGATACAGAATTGAACTGCAACATTGCGATCGCGGCGACGATAGTAACTCCAAATTGCACCCACTACACTCAGTGGTAACGCCCAAAAACTAAACGAAGTTTCAGCAGCGATATCCGTCGCCCCAATTCCCAAAATAACCAACGCTAGCACCAGCACCCGCAAAGAAATTGAATCTTCCACTTCTATTAAAGGCGACCCCTGCGGATTTCGCCGCCAGAAATTACCTACAGGGAGACGCCAAAACCGATTCATCCTGGATAAGTTAAACATTTGAGTTTAGTAGAAGCAATGATGTAGATGCAAAAAACACAATGCAGGGGACGTAATTACTTACCCTACTACTGTGTCAAAAAAATTATCAGGCGTAGATTATGGAGAGAAACGAGAAATGGGTGACGCGGTGAATCGAGAAATAATCAAATACTTTCTCAATATCTCCATGTCCCCATATCCCGGCGTCTCTGTGTCTTTGTAATAACTGCTTCTCGTAGACACCCCAATGACCGCTTGTTGAAAAATAGGATAAACTTCAAAACCAGGAAAATCCTCTTAATATATATCGGCGTTGATTGACATAGTGTGCTAGCGGTGGCAATTTAAACTAAATCGTGGGATTAATGACAAACAACAATGGCTGTTCGTCTATTTCGGGAAACTCAACTTCCAGGGTATAAGTTGGGTTAAGTTGTTCGCAGCCTAACTCTACATTTAAATATCCCGAAGTCGAAGAAGTTGTCATTGCTAAGGTGCCACTTCCCCGCAGCGTCAAACTTCCTTTAACGGGTAACTCAGCCTGAACAAGTAACTTCGTAAGTTTACCTAAAGACTGGTACTCTACTCTGATGTTCAAAGCACCAACACTGGTTAACCATTCTCTTTCCACCACTGGACTGGTTGCTGAAAGTGGTAGAGTCAGGTTTTCCAGCAGTTGTTTAGCTGCTAGCAACGACAAAGCCATCTGTTGACGCGGTTGTAAATCTGAGTAATCGCTCTGAATAGCAGGCATTGTCTCCAGAGTACTTACAGATCGATAGGTGCTTCTTAGCACCAATCCAGCGATATCGTTTAATGCTTGAGACTCGTTGGGAAAAAAGTTCTCCACCACTTGAACTAATTTTGCCCCCAACGGCACAGAAGATGTCACCAATGCCTGACACTGTTCTAGCAATTGCTGGAAAACTCTTTCCGGCAACCGAGTCGGTAAGGTCAACTTTGACTGTTGTACCATCCATCCCCAGCTAGGAACGAGTGTCATTGACGGCTCATCAACAAAATCAGGATATTCGGTTAATTGTGTTTCCCAAGGAAATAATGGTGGGTGGTCTTGGGCTTGAATTTGTAACCGATTTTTAAGGACAGTTTGGAAACGATCTAGCACAGTAGGAATTTCTCCTAATTGAAAGGTCTGGGGCGTTCCTCCCAATTTTGGCTCACTGCTTTTTGAAGCAGTAGCTTCATTGTGGAGGTTTTTTACCCCGTCATTTTCCTCACATTCTACAGATTGGTCAGTATTTTTGACATCATCTGTCAATAACCAACCGAGATACTGAGATTGTAAGGATTCTGAGTCACTATTCATGAGTAGATGCACCTGATCCGGAAACTAATGAGTTACGAATTTCCCAAGCTTGCTCAAGAATCTTAAACCATCGTTTTTGCAGTTGTGCCATTGACAGCCCTAAAGTTTTTGCTATTTTTTCATCAGCTTGTCCTTGTTGCTTCAACTCTAATAAAGACCGTTGCTTATTGTCCAGTTGTGCTGTGTATACTTGCCATTGCTGGGGAGTTAAGCCCAAATTGGTGTGCAGAGAAGCTTCCAGCCATTCGTGAACTAATTCCCAACGGTGCAACAGGGCAAACCGAATCAAATGATACTTAAAGCGCTGTTGCAAATAATCTCTCTGACGAGGGGTTAAACCTAAAACCGACTCAATTTCCTGTGCTGATAAATCCTGGAGGCGGAGGGAAAAATAATCAGCGCAGTCAGATTGTTGCCGCTGTTCGAGATAATTCATTAATTCCGTAACCACAACAGAGCGCAAGGTGTCTTCTTCGGGTTCGGGTTCGGCTTGCGTTGCCATTGTGGAGCGCAATTGGTGAACTGCTGGCTCTTCCCAAGAACCATCACCTTCATTATTGCTACCCTCTGAAGCTTGTTCTATATCTACGCTGGTTTCTGGGGGCTGCTGTTGGGAAAAAGTTTGTGCCCGCAGAATAATTAGCTGCTGCTGACGGCCTGGTAAGGGAATGCGTCGCTTGCCGTAGCGCTCGGTAAATGCCATGTACTCGGACAATTCCAAGAGCGTTTGCGGGCGATAAGTGGCACCAAGTTGATTTTCTCGCCGGAAAGCGTTCAACGCTTCTAAATAAAAACTCTGGAGAAAATCTTCAATTATTGTCAGCCGCCCTTGATAGCTCAATTGCTTCTGAGGTGGATTAATGTATCGATAAACAATTGCACTCAGAGTACTGTGTAATTCGACCCTGCCCCGATTTGAACCCAACTGATAGTACCTGAGACACTGTTGCAGCCGATGCCGAGCTAGGGTCATCGCCGAGCTTTCTACAGTTCCAGAAGCTTGGATACGTTTGCTTTCATGACAAATCCGGTAGACTTCGGTGGTGATACGTCTTGCTACATCGTGGCAATTTTGTTCCGAAGCTTTGGTTGACTGCTGAAACTCCTTGGACAAGAGTTGAAAGATCACCTCCACGCCTGTAGAATTTTCTCCCAGAATAGTTGCAGATGGAATAGTTGCGGTTGCGGCTGAATTCATAGTCTCAGTTTTCAAAAGACCCTAAGTATTTAAATACAACCTGTAGGACTGTGGGTATTGGCTTGTTCGGTTTTACGTATAAGCTAAACGCAGACCAATCCTACTATTGAGGATATGGCTGATTTTATTATTCCCAATTTTGATGGGATTGTTCACACTTGATAGATGTTATTGCCATTACCCAAGAGTCGTATACAAGTAATTATGGATTTAGAAGCACAAATTCAATTGCTGATTGACAATGCACCCCGCGATGGTATGACACCACATCTTGTTGCAGCAATTGCTCCTGCCCTTAGAGCGATCGCTCAAAAATTACGCTACTCCCAGTACTATATTCTCCAAAATTCGGAGTCAAGGTGGGTTTTAACTACATTGAGCAATCGTGCTAATCCAGGATTGGAAAAGCGTGTGATTTACGCTTTCCCTACCATACAGGATGTCTCTCTAATTTCCCCTGCTGGGCTTGACCCTCAAATGCTAGCTAAAATTACTCCTGTCACCCATATTTTGTTCCAAATGGTGGCATTAGAACCCGTAGATAGTATCGTTTTTTTGGAAACGCCGGGTAAGACCACTCATACCGTCGAAGTTCGGCGAACTGAACTAGAGAAACTCATACAGCAACAGTTACGACAGCAGCGATCGCCTAAACAGATACCCCCTGATATTGCATAGAAAAAATTTGGATGTGGGGTTTTTTAGATACAATCCCACATCCAAATTTTTAAATCTTAAATTCTTTGAAAAAAGTTTTCTAAATTAGTAAAAAAAGAAATTTTTTCTTTCACTTACACCATGCTACTAACTCAACTCTTGGTGAAACTTAAAATTTTAAAAAAAACAGTTCTCAGTGAACATTTTTCAGTTTTAAATTTTTAGTTTCCTAGTGAACCAGATTTTACACTTAAGAAGTTCCAAATAAAAAACTCCACTTTCTACCTAGTAAAAAGGTGGGTTGAATTAAATGTAAAACTGCTCTAATGTGTGTTTAGGCGTTAGCGCAATACGATATTTCAGGTTTCCGGTGCATTACGGAAGCTGTAATACACCCTATACCTAAATTCCCACTTTCTACTTGATAGCTGATTTAATAGAGGCGACTCAGTGTGTACTCAGCTATGTTAATCAATGCCTGGTGAGATTCTGAGGGTGGGAGAACTGCAAGATGTTCAATTGCCAACTTAGCATGGTGAGCAGCCAAATCTCTTGCCTGCTGTATACCTTGACTATCTTGAATCAGTGCTAGTGCTTGCTCTAAATCCCCTTCTTGGGCAAACTCTCGCTCAATCAGCACTTCCAAAGATGGTTTTTGGGCTAAAGCAAATAAAACGGGTGCAGTCAGATTACCACTTTTGAGATCCGACCCCACTGGTTTACCCAAGGTATCTGTTGTACTAGTGAAATCTAGAATGTCATCAACAATTTGAAATGCGATACCAAAATGACGACCGTAGCTATACAGATGCTCAACAGTTTCTCGTGATACTTCACTTAGCAATCCAGCGGCTTTAGAACTGTTGGCGATTAAAGAAGCTGTTTTGTAATAACTCTTCTGGAGGTAAGTTTCAATAGAGATACTAGCATCAAAACGATTCAGTCCCTGCTGAATCTCCCCAGTAGCCAAATCCATAATGACTTCTGAGAGTAGTTTCACCACCTCTAAATTATCCAAGTTTGCTAAATACCAGGATGATTGGGCAAAGAGAAAATCTCCTGCTAAGATGGCAATGCGGTTCCCGAACAAACTATGAACGGTAGGGACGCCTCGCCGCACGTCTGATTCATCTACCACATCGTCATGTACCAAACTTGCTGTGTGAATCATTTCTGTAATCTCAGCTAGGCGGCGATGACGCGGTGTAATATCTTGTTCTAACATTGTTGCCCGCGATATTAGCAGGACAATTGCTGGTCTGATACGCTTTCCCCCAGCTCCGAATAAATGTTCGGCTGCTGCAAACAGAATGGGGTGGCGATTTCCAACTAGCTGTTTTAGGTTATCTGCTAGTAGTCGCAGGTCTGCTTCCACAGGGGTAAACAGGGAGGTGGCTGGGGTCATGGATGGGCGGACTCTGACTTAGGTTACGAAAGTTTACATATCCTATACTCATTTTAAGATAACCCTGTGCCAGCGCAAAGTTTTCATCAGGTAATCCCACATTTATGAGTCTATGGGTGATAATTAGGGTTGCCAATGAATTTGTCAATAAGTAATTGTACTTAAGTTTTGATAATTCAGGTTTTAAAATAACTCAAAACCTGAATTATCAGGATGAAAAAACAAATATCAGCCTGAATTATGTTAAGTAGTTTCCTCTCTGACGTTTACGCTACAGTAAAAACATAATTTAAGCAATATTACTTATTGACAAATAAAGATGTGATTTAAATTTGTCGCCCATAGGTAAGACTAAATTTCTCCTGCACTGAAGTCTAGTTCTTCAAAAAATTTCAAATTTAGCAGCCGATTGGGCTTCAAATTCAAGGTCATTGTGTTACGCTAAAATATAGGAATTTTAAATTTTTCAGATATTCACACCCCAAAAGTAAATCAGCTACTAGTTGATTTTACCTAGTTGGTTTTGTGAGTCTAAAATAAATATTCGTCGGTTAGATTAAGGTAATAGTTCCTTTAATTTTTCCTACGATAGGCAAAACTCCTGGTTTGGAGCTGTGTGATATCCCTATGGGAAGCCGCTACACGTCTTAAGCGCACGTTGAGCGCAAACATTGCTCTTTTCACAGCAGTTTGAGCAAAAATAAAGCAGATCAAGTAGACCGCTGAGAATCGTAGTTTTCGATTGCTAAACGGCAACGTAACTGCTGTGCGAGCTATGGTCTGCAAAAAGTTGTATTAGATAATAAATTTTTTGTCCTTAGAGGATTTTATCTCTATAGGCAATTTTAGCATTATGAAACTACAGCCATCAAGAATGCACTTGTGTGGCTAAGGTTCTACTAATTTTATGTAATTTTATATTCGTTTTAAAAGGGTGCTAGTAGAACAATGATTTACGGAAGTATGCCTATGATGATTTTTATTTTAGCCTCTGGATATTTGTTCACGGTCTACCTGTTATTAGCACTGGCAAAGCGAACGGGTACAAAGACTGTTCCTACAAGTTTCCCTTCATCTGCTGAGGGAAAACATAAGCAGGAGATATCAGTAAATAGTCAATAGTCATTTGTCCTTCGTCCTTGGTCATTTGTTTTGATTCAAGGACTAAGGACTTATTATTTTTATTGGAGTTGGGAAATAGCGATATCAGTGAAGGAAACCTCTTCAACCATTGGGGTATAACCTAACCACTGCACTCCTGACTGGGAAAACTGTTTCGGACAACCACTGACAGCGAAGCGCGTTGGTAATGGTAGATGAGTATTTCTTAAACCTAGTAAGTCTAGCTCTTGGGCACAAGCTGCCACAACATGAACAGCTGGGTCAACCAACTGAACTTGAGAAGGAAGGAGCGATCGCAATACTGGTGTAAGGTGGGGATAATGAGTACAGCCGTGAACTAGGGTGTCAATTTCTTGCTCTAATAAAGGCTCTAGGTAGGATCTTGCTACTTCAGCAGTGTAAGGATCGTGAATGCGATTTTGCTCAATAAGTGGCACAAACTCTGGACATCCAACTTGCCACACTTGGACATCGGGAGCAATTTCGAGAATAGCGTGCTTATAAGCATTACTCTTAGCTGTAGCTGGAGTAGCAATTACACCAATGCGTTTTCCTTGCTGCACCGCAGCTTTTGCACCCGGTAGGATTACTCCCAAAATAGGTATGCTAAATTCTTGACGCACGGTTTCTAGGGCTAAAGCAGAACTGGTGTTGCAAGCCATAATCACCATTTTTACCTGCTGCTGTTGTAGCCAGGTAATAATTTCACGCGTAAATCGTAAAATTTCTGCTTGCGAACGAATTCCGTAAGGAAGTCGGGCTGTATCCCCAAAATAAACAATTGATTCATTGGGGAGTTGGCGATATAGTTGTCGCAATACCGTCAGTCCACCCACACCACTATCAAAGATGCCAATTGGGGCACGTTGGGGTTCTTGATTAGAAAAATCGTCAAGATTTCCTTCAAAAATGGAAGATGAATGCACAGGCAGATATAAATTTAGGTTTTGGGATTTAAAATACAGAATTTAGCAGACAATCTTCAAATTGACCACTAAATTCTACGCGTAAAAGAAGTTTAAATACCACCTCTTTAATTAGTAATTTGTACTATATTACCTCTGCTGCAAGTATTTTAGGATGCCACGAGCGATCGCTTCTGCCATCCGATTTTGATATTCTGGTGTTCCCAATCTGGGATTATCCTCATAACCACTCATATAGCCTGTTTCTACCAAAATCGAAGGCATGGAGTTTTTTCTGAGAACGTAGAATCTGGCTTTGCGGGTTCCCCGGTCTTTGATAGTACCGATTTCCTGAAGGATGCTTTTACGAACTACTTCAGCCAGAGCATAACCGCTATCGTAATAATATACTTCTAAACCATTAACATCAGGGCGATTCTCAACAGAATTAGCGTGAATGCTGACAAACAAAGTCGCATTAACTCGTTTGGCAATGTCTACCCGTCCTTGAAGCTCGACGAAAAAGTCGGCATCCCGCGTTAGCACTGTTTGTACACCATTTTGCTCTAAAATTGCTCCTACCCTTTTACCAATGGGCAGAATTACATCCTTTTCTAAAAGTCCGCCCAGACCAGGAGCGCCTGAGTCTTTTCCACCATGTCCTGGGTCAATAACTACTAGCAATTTCCCTTTAGGAGCCGAGGGACGTGGCCGTGGCTGGGAAATTGGACGGGGATTATCTGTGGGATTTGGTAATTGAGCTTGGTCTGGCGATGACAGAGAAGGTAAAGTAATGGGCGGTGTGATGCTACTAACGCGTTGTAATTGTAAAGCTAAAAGCTGGTCGCTAACTTGGTTGAGTTCGCCAATTTGCACTCCGGCTGCTGGCTGAACTAAGACGTTAACAGTATTAGATTCTTGTGGTTGCAGGCGGACTCGCAATATAGTGCTATTAGGATTAAAAGTAGGGCCTGTTACCTTGGGAGCCAACTTAGCATTGTTAATAGAAATGCGGAACAGACCAGAAGTTCTATCCCAGCCTCCGATAGCAGATAAAGCTTGGTCGGCTCGAATCAGCAGTTGTGTACCATTATTAGCCAGTTCCACAGACTGAATGGTTGCAGTTGAGGTGTTAGCAGATGGTATAGGGCGCGGACTGTTATTTCCAGGCAACTGCACAACGCCACGACTAGGTAGAATCACAAAACCACCAACACTGCTAGTAGTTGCTCGCCAATTTGGACTATTTTCATCCACCTGCAAAGTCAGGCGAACAAGAGATGGGCTGGTTTGCAGTTGGGTGAACTGGATACGGCTGACACCATAGCGATTAATCGGCAAATCTCGCTGCTCTAGACTTGGTGATAAAGTTGCGCCAGCAATGTCGATGTTAATTGCTTTTTGATTGTTGCTACGATTTACCTGAATCTGAGGATTACCACCATTTGTACGGACAAAAAAACCATCACCTGTGACTTGTAAGCTCTCAATTTGAGTAGCCCTGGCGATAACCGTTCCGTTGTTCAGTGGTTTCACAGAACCTGCCGTTATTACATTGTAAATATTCCTGGGGGGGAATGTTGGCGTAGATATTCTCGGAGAAGTTTGTGTGGCTATAGCTTCTCCTGGCTGCCCCTCAGTATTTTTTGAGGGTACATTCTCAGGTTCTGGCATAGGTAATTGTACTGTCCAGCGATCGCCTGTTGTACTGAGAAACTGTACTCGTTTGGGGTCTAAAGTATAACCAGGAGTAATTTCAACTACGATGCGTGTTGTTTCTACATCAAACTGCCCAATACGGATTGAACGAATTGCACCACCCACCTGTTGGTTTAGCTGAGGACGCCCAAATGTGGTTCCTGGCAAATCAATTACCAAACGAGTAGGGTTAAAAATTAATTGTGCTTGGGGTTGAACATTCCCGAGAGTATTAATTTCTAGCCTGTTTTGATTAGCATCAAAACGCCAAGATTCTAGTTTCGCGGCCATTGCGGGCGACGATAGCATGAAGATGGTTCCAATAGTACTGGATAGTAACCAGCGTAATTTCACAGTCTTTTCTCCTAATTCACATTTATGGGAGCCGTCAACATCTCAACATATTGGCAAATCCTCACACCGTCACCACGCACACTTGAGTTTTGCGCTGTTATTAAGACACAGCTAATGGCGTAAAATATAGCACGCTCCTCTGATTTTGCCATGTTATTAGCCTAGATAAATTTGACTACCAACTTTAGATTTTAGATTGCCGATAGCGAAGCTTTAGCGAGTTACCGAGCGTTTTTTAGAGTGGCAATTTTCGGTTATGCCAGACTAAACATCGCGTTACCCTAAATCCAAAATCTGTTGACTTGCAAAGCATCAGATGACAATAACAAAGAAGCTACTCCTATTCCGCCGCAAGAATACTTAAATTGTTTTACTACTAAAATGGTAAAGATTAGATGTATTTACTCAATAATTTAGACCAAATTACTTATCTTCTCTTTAGATACTGAAGGATGCCACGAGCGATCGCATCTGCCATTTGATTTTGATAAGCTGAGGTTCTGAGTTTAGCGTTATCATCTCGACCAGTCAAATAACCTGTTTCTACGAGAATAGAAGGCATAGAACTTTTTCTGAGGACAAAAAATCTGGCTCGCCGCACTCCCCTATCTCTGACATTTACATTTTGAAGAATACTGTTATGGACAGTGCGAGCTAGACCTAAACCACTGCCGTAATAATACGTTTCTAAGCCACTGACATCCGAACGACCCGGCCCGACTGCATTAGCATGAATGCTAACAAATATATCAGCATTCGCTCGCTCTGCTAACTGCACCCGTCCTGGAAGGGTAACGAAATAGTCAGAATCTCGCGTCATAACTACCTGTACGCCATTTTGCTGCAAAACTTGAGCTATTCTTTTGCCAATAGACAAAATAATATCCTTTTCGCGTAATCCTCCAAGACCTACTGCTCCAGGGTCTTTACCGCCATGTCCAGGGTCAATGAGGACTACCACTCGTCCATTGGTAATCGGGCGTTGTGGTTGTATTGAGGGCTGAGGATTGGGATTATTTGGGTCTGGGAATGGCCCTCGGTTTGGCGGTGGTAGCCCAGGTAAAGCAAAGCGGGGTCTTCCAGGGAGGGCAACAATTCGCCGAGAGCCTTGTATTGGTAGAGCCAAAAGCTGGTCGCTGATTTGCGTGGGTTGCCCAAGTTGCACTCCACCTGCTGGTTGAATCAAGACAACGACAGTATTGGGTTGTTGGGGTTGCAGACGTACTCGCAGAATGGGGCTATTGGCAGCAAAAGTAGGCCCTGTAACTCTAGGTGCTAACTTGGCATTAGTAATTGTGACGCGGAAGATACCAGAGGTTCTATCCCAGGTTCCCGTAGCGGATAAAGGTTGGTTGCCTCTAATTAGCAGTTGTGTGCCATTATCAGCCAGTTGCACAGACTCAATTGTTGCTGGCGAGTTGTCGGCAGACGGTCTACTAGGAAAGGACGGTGGTTGTGATTGATTGTCCGATAGGTTGTTTAAATTATTACTCCCAGGCAAGGTGACAACACGACTAGGTAAAATTACTAAGCCACCACTGTTACTATTAGTTACTCGCCAGTCTGGGCTATTTTTATCAACCCGTAAAGTCAAGCGAACGCCAGGAGGTTGGGTTTGCAACGAGGTGAATTCGACGCGACTAATACCATATTTGTTGATGGGTATATTTCTCTGCTGTGCTAAACGTGGTGATAAAGATGCGCCAGAGATATCTACAAAAATGGTAGCGCGATCGCGGCTGCGAATTACCTGAATTGGCGGATTACCACCACTGGTACGAATGAACAACCCATCGCCTGTTACTTGTAAGTTCTCAATTTGAGTCGCCCCTCGTGTAGTAGTGGCAACCCTTGAAATATTGGGTTGAGGTTCAGAGTTTGGGGTAACTACACTGTAAACACTTCTGGGAGGGGATGCTGCTTTGTCAATTTCGGGTCTAGGTAATTGCACAGTCCAGCGATCGCCAGTTGTACCAACAAATTGTACTCGTTTAGGGTCTAAAGTATAACCAGGGGTCAGTTCAACAACTATCCGTGTTGTTTCTACATCAAACTGCCCAACACGGATCGAGCGAATTCCACCACCGATTTGTTGTGTTAGCTGTGGACGACCAAATGTAGTTCCTGGCAAATCAATTACTAGCCGAGTCGGATTGAAAATTAGTTGTGCCTGGGGCTGAACTGCTCCCACAGTATTAATTTCCAGCTTGTTTTGATTGGCATCAAAGCGCCAAGATTCAAGTTTCGCAGCCATTGCCGGCGACGATAGCATGAAGATAGTTCCAATTGTGCTGGGTAGTAACCAGTGTAATTTCACAGTCCTTTCTCCTAATTCACGTTCATGGGAGCCGTCAACATCTCAACTCATTGGTAAATCCTTCACATTGTCACCACCTAAACTTGAACTCAGATGCCTTTTTTGATTTTTAAGCTGCTATTAAGACACACTTAAAATTCAATTATCAGGTTTCATGTTCAGTGTAAATCCCCATGCGAAACCTTCCACCTGTAAAGGTGGGGGATTTTGACTCCCAATAAAGCTAAAAAACTGATAATTGATAGCTGTTTACTGATAAGTGTTTGTTTTTTGCTGTCATTGATGCACTAAATGAATAATTCCCATTACTGTCAGATGATCTAGCAAAATTTATCGGTGTTATCCCTTAATTATCTAGAAAATATTTAGATAAAAGCTCACAAGCTAAGGGCGAGTAGAAATAACTAACATTTTGAATGCTGGTAGAAATTAGAAACAAACGATTATTTTACAATCACACGGGACGGAGATTTGGCGAGAGAAGTTTCCACTGCATAATTGGGAAATGGGTAAGAGGGGGAATTATATTAAACAAGTTTCTTCTTTATCTCTTCCCAATGCCCCATTCCCAATTCCTCATTTCCAAAGATTAACGATCGCTAGATTCAGGGGTTACTTCCAAATTATCCCTGTCATTTGATGCTGGAACCCTTAACTGAGGTGGTTCAATTACCAGTGTCCCAGAGGAACCGTCTAAAATTAGTTGCTCTGAGCTTCCGTCCACGGTTTTTGGATCTGGAAACACAAATCGTAACAAAGGAGGAGCTAAAAAGGTTGTCAAAATAACCATCATGATAATTGCTGCCCCTAATGGTTTCGAGAGAGCGCCACTGGCAGCGCCAACACCAGCGAACACTAACCCAACCTCGCCTCTAGGAATCATCCCGACACCGATCGCTAAACGGTTAATTCCCGGTAGACCAAACACGCTGAAACCTGTGATCACTTTACCGAGAATGGCTACTATGATCAGGAAAGTTGCCATAATCAGACCTTCCCGATTGTCGGGAATTGCTGGGTTTAAAACTCCCAAATCGGTTTTTGCCCCAACAGTCACAAAGAAAATTGGCACTAACATATCAGCAATAGGACAGACTTGTCTTTGCAGCTCTTTGCGCTTATCTGTCTCTTCTAAAACTAAACCAGCTGCAAAAGCTCCTAAAATTGTCTCTAAGTGGATGACGGCGGCAAGGTATGCCATAGCAAAAGCGAAGATGAATGCTGGTATTACCAGTCCACCGCGTGTTTTGAGTTTATCAGCGATCGCCACAAAGGATTTATTGAAAACATTGCCTAGTAGGATTGCTCCCAAAATAAAACCAGTGGCGCTGATAATCAAATAAATAACTTTGCTGACATCCACCACACCGTCTTTAGCTAGGCTAGCAACTACCGCTAAAACGATGATTCCCAGTACGTCATCAATTACGGCAGCACCCAAAATAATCTGCCCTTCTTTAGAATTGAGTCGCCCCAACTCAGACAGCACCTTGGAAGTAATACCGATACTAGTGGCAGTCAAAGCCGCCCCTGCAAAAATTGCAGGCACAGCCCCAATCCCAAACAAAGTCATCAGTCCCACAGTCCCAGCAGCAAAGGGTACTACTACCCCAACTATTGCGACGACGGTGGCTTGAATACCAACAGCCATTAAATCTTTTAAATTTGATTCTAAGCCGATTTCAAACAGCAGAATGATCACACCCAATTCTGCCAAAACAGAAACAACTTCGGACTGCGCTGCAAACACGGCTGGAGTGGCTTCAGGCGCTAAACCAGCAGTGGTTTGCAGGAAGGACATGATTAAAGAGTTAGAACTGTCTGTACCGCCTTCTGGAAAAACCAAAAGGTGGAAAACAGAGATACCAACTACCACACCACCTAGCAGTTCGCCTAAGACAGGCGGCAAACCCACTAGGTTTGATAACTCTCCACCAACTTTGCTGGCAAGATAAACTACTACTAAGCTCAGTAGCACTGCTGCTACTACCATTGAACTGTCTGCGGCTTCTGTTGCGGTAGCCAACAGAGGAAAAGAGAAGTTGATTGGATCTAACAAATGCATAGGTTCTCTGAAAATCCTTCTCTTTGATTCTGACGCGTTTCTGAAAAACATCCTATGGAGACGCTATTGCATTTCTTGATTATTATCTTGTGCTATTTGTCAACCCAATTAGTGTAGTTTTTTAGTTTCCAAAAATGTAACCATTTCAGCTTTTGACGATCGCAGTGTCAAAGTAAGAACATACAAATCGTATCTAGCGATCGCACTTGAGTTGTGAAAAACTTGTGGTAGCTGTTGACTTTCAACAGCCATCGCAAGATTGCTACATACGTTTATTCAAAACATCTGTGGATACTTTGAGGAGTGCAAATATTATGACTAGAGCCGCTTTACCCGGTTCTCAATTTCCATCTGGAAATTTGTGGAAAATACTGCCTTTAACGATGCTTTTATGTGCAACTTTCGTACTACCTGCATTTGCACAAGAAAAGGATAGATTATGGCGAACCCTTAGTGTCAGTGGTCGTGGAGTGGAAACAATTCCTACAACCCTGGCACAAGTAAGTTTAGGAGTAGAAATTCAAGGGAAAACAGCACAGGAAGTACAGCAAGAAGCTGCCCGGAGGTCATCTGCTGTAGTTGCCTTTCTCAAGAGCAAAAATGTTGAAAAATTACAAACTACTGGTATCCGGCTCAACCCAGTTTACAGCTACACCGATAATGTGCAACGGATTACAGGCTATGCTGCCAATAACACTGTAAGTTTTAGTATTCCTACCGAGCAAGCTGGGACATTATTGGATGATGCAGTAAAAGCGGGTGCAACACAAATTAATGGCATTAGTTTTGTTGCGAATGATGAAGCGATCGCCTTAGCGCAAAAACAAGCATTAAAAGAAGCTACCCAAGATGCCCAACAGCAAGCTGATGCCGTTTTCAGTGCCTTGGGTTTTAAATCCAAAGAAGTAGTGAGCATTCAAGTTAATAATGCTACTGCGCCTCCACCACCCATGTTTTTACGGGCTGAAGCTGCAAAGTCAGCTGATAATTCCACCCCTGTAATCGGTGGGGAACAGCAAGTAGAAGCATCAGTGACATTGCAAATTAGTTATTAGTCATTAGTCCTTTGTCCTTTGTCATTTGTGAGGGCAAAGGACTAATAATCAATGCCCAATACCCAATGCCCCATGCCCAATGCCAAATTAAAAATGTTCTGAAGACATATCACCTGCACTGCCCTCTCCATCTCGCTTAGAGCCTAGTAAATCTAGTTGATCTACTCTAATGATTGGCGTAGAACGATTTGCTCCTGTTTGGCGATCGCTCCATGTGTCAAACTTTAAGGAACCTTTTATGCCGATTAAACTCCCCTTACGGACATAATTACCTGCTACCTCAGCCGTCTTATCCCATAATTCCAACGTGAACCAGTCAGGTTCATCGCTGTTGCGCGATCGCCTTTTGACCGCAAGTGTCAATCTACACTTAACACTGCCAGACTCAAAATACTTTATATCAGGGTCGCTGCCTACACGGCCAACAAGGGTGACAATATTAATACTCATCTACGTTACCTTTCAGTACAAATGTACTTAGCAATTCCGACTTTCATCATAGCGAATTGTGAAACACTTGAAAATAATGTGTTAAACAGTTAACAATATAATTGACTTGAAAATTTATACACACTATTTGGAGAAACACATAAAATTATACGGATATACTAAGTTAACCAGAGAATATCAAAAAGTACGGAGCTTGAGACATACTAAATATTCTTGGGAATCATATAAAAATATAATCTAGTTTACTCAACTCAGGATACAAACATAATCGAATCAAGCACGATTAATTCTTACCGTTGTAGTCAAGAAGTAGCGCACATAGGGGGCTTACAGACGCGTGGGTATTTTTAGGAACTTTCGCACATCATGGGACATGGGTATCGACCTCGGTACCGCAAACACCCTAGTTTATGTATCTGGTAAAGGTATTGTACTACAAGAACCTTCTGTAGTTGCTATCGATGTCAACGAAAAGGTAGCACTAGCAGTAGGAGAAGAAGCCAAAAAAATGCTCGGTCGCACACCTGGAAATGTAATTGCTCTCCGCCCTTTGCGGGATGGTGTAATTGCTGACTTTGATATAGCCGAGCTAATGCTGAAAAGCTTTATTCAGCGTGTAAATGAAGGTAGGTCTTTGATTTTACCCCGGATTGTTATTGGTATTCCTAGTGGCGTGACCGGAGTAGAAAGGCGAGCTGTGATGGATGCAGCTCACCAAGCAGGAGCAAGAAAAGTGTATTTAATCGATGAACCTGTAGCTGCGGCTATTGGTGCAGGATTACCTGTTGCGGAACCCACTGGCAACATGATCATCGATATTGGTGGTGGCACAACAGAAGTTGCAGTGCTGAGTCTCCAGGGTACGGTAATTAGTGAATCAGTACGCATTGCTGGCGATGAACTGACTGAATCAATCATTCAGTATATTAAGAAAGTTCATAACTTAGTCATTGGTGAACGTACTGCCGAGGATATCAAGATTCGGCTTGGTTCTGCCTATCCCACTAATGATGATAATGAGGCGATGATGGAAGTCCGAGGCTTACACCTGCTTTCTGGTCTACCGCGAACTGTAACAATCAAAGCCCCAGAAATCCGTGAAAGTATGTTGGAACCGCTATCAGTAATTATAGAAGCTGTGAAGCGGACACTGGAACGCACACCGCCAGAGCTGGCCGCAGATATTATTGACAGAGGTATTATGTTAGCGGGTGGTGGTGCTTTGCTCAAAGGCATAGATACCCTGATTAGCCATGAAACAGGGATTATTACCCACATTGCTGCTGATCCTTTAAGCTGTGTTGTGCTAGGTACAGGTCGTGTGTTAGAAAACTTCAAACAGTTGGAACGAGTTGTCACCGAAAGCTCTCGCAATATGTAACAAAAAAAATATCAGACTTGAGTTCTATTTGAGTTCTATTTGGGTTTTATATAAATAGAATCCAAGTAGAACTCAATTTATATAAGTATACAAAGGTATATATGGTGACAATACGGCGTTGGTGGGATCGTAAAGGGTTACAAATTGGGTTGTTAGCTTTAGTAGTTGGTAGTGCTTGGATATTGCGACAGACTCAAGGTGAATTGGTGTTTGAGACATACCAAGCAATTACCCGTCCGTTAGAGATGTTGCAGTCAAGGCCAACTCCCGAAGAACGTCTCAGAGACGCCCGGATATTGGAATTGCAAACCCGTATAGAAGATTTGGAAAGTCAAAAGACAAAATTACAAGATTTATTAGGCTATGTGGAAAAAGAGCCACTGGCATCACGCCCGATTCCAGCACGGGTAATAGGACGTAGTGCTGACCAATGGTGGCAACAAGTCACCCTGAATCGCGGTACAAATGCGGGGATTCAGGAAGGCTTCATAGTCAAGGCAGATGGCGGATTAGTGGGTTTGGTGGAGAGTGTAACTCCCAATACTAGCCGTGTGTTGTTAATCAGTGACCTCAAGAGTCAAGTGGGTGTATCCGTAAGCCGCACGGCAGCTAAAGGCGTTTTGCGAGGAGATTCTTCTGCAGAAGCTGTACTGGAATTTTATGAAAAAGTCCCAAATGCCAAGGTAGGAGACTTAGTTTCCACATCTACTTACAGCCAAAAATTTCCCTCTGGCTTGGCAGTAGGACGAATTAAATCGCTGGATTTAAAGAAACTCCCCGCATCAGTGGCGAAAATTGAGCTTTTTCCGCCAATCCGCTCTCTCGATTGGGTAGCTGTATATCCAAAGCCAGAAAACCAAGAGTCGGCAAATAAAGTGCCGCAAAAGTCTAAGTAATTCTTTGAAAAAATCCATATAAAAATGAAAATTCCTGCATTCGGTGGTAGCAGGCAGAAAAAGCCAAAATCGTCAGAGCGAAAATCAAAATTCCCAATCCAGCCTCTTCCTCGTTGGCATCCTGCTGTACGTAAGTTGTTGAGTTGGATAGTGACGGTTGGATCTGTACTGTTATGTTTATTATTATTGCCAACCCGTCTGCCAGGTATGGAATTATTGGGTATTGGCCCTAACTGGCTGTTAATTTGGGTAGTAGCTTGGAGTGTGAAGCGCACGGTGTTTGCCGGAGCATTGGCAGGTATAGTTCTGGGGCTACTTCAAGATTCAATGACATCACCTAACCCTTCTCATGCCATTAGCTTAGGGATAGTGGGGGCTTTAACTAGTCTGCTCCAGAAACAGCGTTTTATCGAAGAAGATTTTATTTCGATTGCTGTAATTGTCTTTGTTTTGGCAGTTTTGGCAGAAACTATCTTTGGGTTGCAATTAACTTTGCTTGGCAATGAGCGCAAGGTGACAGATATTTGGACATATTACCAGCGTGTCGCCCTTGCTTCTGCCATTCTGAGTAGTTTATGGGCGCCTGTCGTCTATTATCCCCTAAATCTTTGGTGGCAGAGGATGAAATTGTTGGAGCAATAGTCAAGGAAGAGACGCGATTAATCGTGTCTGTTAAGAAGGGAATAGGTTACAGGTAACAGGTGAGAGTAAAGAAAACTATCTCCTGTTACCTGTAACCTACCTAAATATTTGGGGAATTTGGGCAACCTCTGGCAATATGGATTCAAGCTACAGTGAACTGTAAGTGTGAATATTACAGACTCATGTAAGTTAACACAACGACTAATAGCGCCTAGATATTACTGTTTAATTATCAGGAGCAAAGCGGGATTCTCTTGTGGAAAGGCTGCGCGATCGCGTGCAGAATATTTACAGTGTTGCCTAAAATTATGGATAATTCCCCAGTGGTCGCTCAAGCAGATGCATCCTTACCAAATGACACTCAGGAAAATATACAAATAGTGGAGTCAGCAGTTGGATCGAATTCACCACCGAAGGAAAAGATAGGAAGTGACTTTGACTCTCGCATGATGCTGCGGTGTTTGGAACTTGCCCGCCGCGCTTTAGGCCGTACTTCGCCAAATCCTTTAGTGGGAGCGGTAATTGTCAAGGATGGTGAGATTGTTGGCGAAGGGTTTCATCCTCGTGCCGGTGAGCCTCATGCAGAAGTGTTTGCCTTAAAAGCAGCAGGTGTTGGCGGCGCTCGTGGTGCAACAATCTATGTCAGCCTCGAACCTTGCAATCACTACGGGCGTACTCCCCCTTGTTCGGAAGGATTGATCGAAGCAGGGGTGGCAAAAGTAGTGGTGGGTATGGTTGATCCTAATCCACTAGTAGCTGGAGGTGGTATCGCCCGTTTACGTGCGGCGGGGATCGAGGTGTTGGTAGGAGTAGAAGAAGCAGCCTGCCGTCAGCTAAATGAAGCTTTTGTTCATCGCATTCTCTACAAACGACCTTTGGGAATTTTAAAATATGCCATGACTTTAGATGGCAAAATTGCTACTACCTCTGGTCATAGCGCTTGGGTGACAAGCCAAGAAGCCCGCAGTGAAGTACATCAGTTGCGGGCGGCTTGCGATGCCATAATTGTCGGCGGTAATACAGTTCGACAAGATAATCCTTATTTAACCACTCGTCAGGTAGAGGCACATAAACCCCTGCGGGTGGTAATGAGTCGCCATCTCAACTTACCGGAAAGTGCCCATCTGTGGCAAACTGCGGATGCTCCAACTTTGGTGTTGACACAGAAAGGTGCTAATCCCGATTTTCAAGAACTGTTGCTCAAACAGGGTGTGGAGGTGGTGGAATTAACATCACTTACACCAGATAAGGCAATGGCGTACTTATATGAGCGGGGTTTTTGTAGCGTGTTGTGGGAGTGTGGTGGTACCCTAGCTGCTAGTGCGATCGCTCAAGGAGCAATACAAAAAGTTTTAGCATTTATTGCCCCAAAAATCATTGGTGGTAGTATTGCTCCCACACCAGTGGGCGATTTAGGTTTTACTACCATGACTGAGGCGTTGTCTCTAGAACGTGTTCGTTGGCGTGTAGTAGGTTCTGACTGCTTAGTAGAAGGTTATTTTCCTCAAAAAACTAATAGTCAATAGTAATAACACTTGACTATCAATCAATTTATCGTGATTTTGCGTTGGCGTAGCCCGCCGTAGGCATCATGAACACTGACGTTCATGGGCAATATCACGTATAAGAGCTAGCCGAGATTGAATGTAGTGGCACAGATAATCACTTTGGTTAGAATCTAAGAACACTTGCGTTTCGGTTTGTTTCACTAACCACTGCACCAAGTTAGCATCATCCAGTTGTAAGAGGAGCTTGGCTTGGGCGGTTTCAACCACTGACCAAAGCTGACGCATGATTGTAGGAGTCATCAAACCTCAATTGAATAATTTAGCTTTGCTGTTTTCAGATTACACAATTTTGATCGAACTTTACGACATGAATGTAGAAGTTGATATAAGTATTATTAAAAACTTAATAATGGTATTTATAACTTTATAAAAATGTAGACTTTCATACCTGTCGCTTTAGAGGATGTTTTAAAAGTATTTGGCTGTGATTTTAGGCACTTAATGATCCCCCCTAGCCCCCCTTAAAAAGGCAGGGCTGTTTCATTCCCTAAAAGGCGGTGATTTACAAGCGTTTCAAGCAAAAAAGTCAGGTGACTAAAAAATCTGATTGGGTAAGAAAATAGCGATCGCACTGAAATTTACTCGTTGAGGTGGTAGCTTTTATTTGTCCTAGTCAAGCAAATTTCTGACTTATACTCTTGATAAAATCTTTAAGAGATCGAATGAAACAGCCCTGCCTTAAAAAGGGGGGAACCGGAATCAAAGTCCCCCTTTTTAAGGGGGATTTAGGGGGATTTAGGGGGATCTAGAACGTTTTGCTACCGACAAAAGGACTTTTAAAACATCCTCTTAGAGTGTTCCAAAAAATAAATGATCCAAAATCCGTCATTGCGATCGTAGAGAAGCAATCCCAGCCCTTGCGATTGCTTCTCTAAGATCGCAATGACAATTGAGCATTTTTTTACTTGGAGTACTCTTAGTCTATATATATATAAAAGCCGTTAAGATGATCTAGTAATGCAATGTCTTTTACATACTACAATTATGCTATCGTATGTTTTTTTTATAAATAAAAGTCGTTAACTCAATGGCTTGGTGGTCTGCTTCCGAACTTTCAGCGAGTGTTAAACCTTTTAAAACTTTTAAAACAACTTCTTCGTCTACGTATGTGATGAAAGGTTGTTACTATCTTAATTTATCTTGGGAAATTGGATGCATTTCATTGACTATTTTCAAAATCTGATGTCTTGCCCAGTAGGTACACAGAACGAAAATTATCAAAGTCTGCCAATTCATTAATATAGAAATATTTTCAGTCCCTAGCGCGACGGCGAAAAGTATAAATACAAACAGAAAGACACGAACCAGTTGATTTGGTAAATCTTTTGACCACTCACTTTTAGTCATACGATAAATAAAATAAGGTATCCAGCGACTAATCACTTGTGCTGTGAATAATATCGACCCAATGATATTGCTTTTTGTGACTACCAGAAAACCAAAGTACTTGTAAGCTTGCAATATAAAGTAAAGCCAAATTCGTGTCTGCTTATCAACAAAGTTGTAAGCATAGTAACTCACTCGTACCAACACGAGTAGACCGATCCACAATGCCATATTAGTCCAAATTGCTACTAAGTCTAAGGCACTAATTTCGGTAGCAAAACTTTTATCACTTGAGACAACTTTAGTCAATTCCAGAATAATTAGTCCAGGAACCGCGAAAGTTACAGACCAAAGCCAAGCCTGCCATACATTGATTCGGTTCTTATACTTTTGGTACGTTTCTGAAAGCGTTGGTTTTTTCTCAAACCGTTCAGCAACTGTGTCATTTTCTACATAGCCTAGTTCATAGATGCACCAGAAAGAAAGTATTAAAAAAAACATACTAATGGCATGAATAATTGGTTGGCTATTCACCAAACTCAAACATACTATCAAGACCACAAGATCGTCCAATAATACCTTGGTCAGAAAAAATTTTTTACCTGGCCGCTTTGCTCGCTCTAGATACAAAAACGGGATATAAATATCAGCCATAGCTGAAACATACTTTGCTTCTGGCCAAATAACTAAACATGGAGTTGCTACAGATGCAAGTAATTGGTTATCATCAACTGAGTCTGTAACTGCGATCGCACGAGCAACTTCCTTTTCTCCCAGTGATGCTGTCACTAAGAAATGTTTTCCTCGCTGTCTATCTATCCCTCCCTGCCAGAATCGACAAGCGATGACATCATTAAAATTTATGGGTAAATGTTTACACAGGGGACGAACAATAAAACCAAACCCTTGGGTGGCTAGTATTACACGTAAATTTGCATTCTTAGTAAGTGCCTGGATCAGGGTAGTATTGGCATAAGCTTGAGCTTGCTGTTTAGCTCGCCATTGCCACAAAATTACAGTCCAGGGAAAAACTATGGTTGCGATTAAAACTCGTATCCAATCTCGTGAAACCTCTCCTTTAATTTTCCCTGGTAGCCAATTCCACGGTTTGATAACATTCAACAGGGTGAGCAATAAGTACCCAAGAATGCGGGGTTCTAAAGTGTTGAGATACTCTTGTGTGGAATTCCGTAGAAAGAGAGTTTCATCTAAATCTACTAGGATAAGTGTACCATCCGGCGCTGTTCCAATTATGTTAACTACATCAGCTACGGAAGTCTTAGTTTCAATGACGTTTACTACATCAGCGACGGAAGTTTCAGCTTCAATGATGTTAACTACATCAGCGACGGAAGTCTCAGCTTCAATGATACAGCGCTTCCCGCTATTATGCAATACAGTTTTTCTTATTGCCTCTCTCCTAACATAGCTTTTAGCTTTGAGGATGTACCTCATAGCTGCCGGAAGTGCTGTATTTACTACATTAACTACGGAAGCTTCAGGTTCGGAAATATTTACTGCATCAGTTAAGGGAACTTCAAATTCAGCAATATTTCCTACATCAGCTTCATGTTCGGCAATATCTACTACATCACTTACGGGGACTCCAAGTTCAGCAATATTTGCTACATTGGGCAAGGGGGTTTCATCACTGTCACCGAATGTATTTATTATCATAAGGCTAATAGCTTGATATACTGATGTAATTTTTTTGTTTTATCCGTAGCTTAATAAGCTAGCACTGTTTAGCTGTAGATGGATTCACAAAATCATGTAAATTTACATCCCAAATGCTGATGTAAATAAAATTACATTGTTGGCGGATAATTTGACCCTTGACTGAGCCATTATTAAAACTAAAATTATCAGACTGACGCTGTTGTACTTGTTTGAGTCCCTGCTTTATATCTTCAGTGGCTTGCCCACGTAACATTCCATTTAATGTAGTCTCCATTACCTGCGGGTCTACTGATTCGGCAAAAGATACCTCAGTTTGACGCAGTACTTTAGAATTACGATCAAATAAGTAGCCAAGGTCAATTTTATTTGGCACTAATTTGTAAACGACAGCACGGGTATTACCCCATACGCCTCTTAAATCTCGATTTGGTTTGCCAAGGGTAGCTTCTACGATGTTTCTTGGTGTACCTGTAGGGAATGCGGGAACGCTTTGCCTGCTGGTAGTTGCAGCTAATTTACTGCGCGGCTTCTTCTGTGGCGTGGAACGCATTTCGGGTATGGGAACTGGGCTGGCATTACCCAAAGCAGGCAGCGCCTCATTCTCTGGTTCTGACTGTGGTGTGGATACTGCTACTGGCACTGGAGTATCTGAAGTTACAAGCTCTTTTTCTGGCTGTGGTATAGATACAACTGGGGGATCAGAGGTTGGCAAAGGATCGGGAATTACTCGCCGTCGTGTTGGTGAAGTCGGTACAACTGGGACTGGAGAAGTTTGGGAAAAAACAGGCGGTTCGGTAGATGCAGGAGTGGGCAAAAATTCTGGCGATGGGGTAGGACTTGTGGCAATAGTTGTTTCTGGTTTTTGCTGACGAGTGATGTTAGAAATTGCTACTGTACTAAGCAAACCACCTATCAGCAAACTACTGACAATCACAGCAGGTTTTTGCCAGTTTCTACTAGAGGAAGACGGTGCGATACCTTCGGTAAGCTTCGCTAACGCAGAATTGTTTTGCGGAGAATATAATGGCTGAGTTTGTCGAGTCGATGTAGTGGGAGAAAAAATTACTGTGGGAGTATTTGCAGCTAACTCAGGAGGTATATTACTAGCAGACTGCAAAGCATATAACATTTTACTGGCAGTACTGTAGCGATCGCCAGCATGAGGTTTAATTGCCTGATTAAGTATCGCCGCTAATTGGGAAGAGACATGAGGGGCGTGATCTTGCCAAAGTATTTCCCCAGTTTTGAGGTCAGTTAGTAGTTCTTGCGGGTGTTTACCAGTTAGCAGATAAATCGCTGTTAAGCCTAAGCTGTAGATATCTGTAGCGTAAACTGGGCGGCCAACAGCTTGTTCACTAGGCATATAGCCAGGTGTACCAATGACGAGCGATCGCGTAGGGTATCCTGGAGAATTAACCACTGAACGGATTGTTTCTTTGACTGCCCCAAAATCAATTAAAACTGGTTCGCTATCAACAGAACGCAGAATAATGTTATCTGGTTTGATATCTCGGTGAATAATGCCTTTGCTGTGGACATAATCTAAAACTGAAAGCAGACTTAAGAGAATTTGCCGAACAGCAACTTCACTCTCAAATCCTTTGGCTTCGACAATTTTTGTTAAGGTTTGCCCGTGAATCCATTCTTGGACGAGGTAAAATTGTCCATTTTCAGAAAAGTAGGCGTAGAGTTTCGGAATTTGGTTACTACTTTCACCCAAAAACTCTAAGGTTGCTGCTTCCCGTTCAAACCGTTGTTGGATAAGCTGGTAGTTTTGCGGATCATTATTGGTTATCGGTTTTAGTTGCTTGATTACACAGCGACGGCGAGAAGGCATGTGGATATCTTCTGCTAGAAAGGTTTCGCCAAACCCACCAGCGCCGATTACCTGGATAACTTGATAGCGATTGTTTAGCAGGGTTATTGTCATGAGAAATCACAAGCGTAGACACCGGAGACATTTCGCCTCTGGGCTTGTCGTCAGACATCGCCCTTTCCAAATGTACATCAGATGAGTTCATGAGTTATGAAGACTGAGATAAGAACGCCATCCGTTCTTAATAGTTTATTGGCAGAGTGATGCCGTGAATCCTTTTAGCGTAGGCGTAGACCATCATAGACATAGCTTTTAGGTCTGCATTGCGGGCTGCAAGACTGGAAAAACTTAAGATAGCTGAGATTTCGAGAGAAAGCCTAAGCTTCAAGGACTTGCTGTCGTGCTGGGGGGATGACCCGGCGAAAGCAGATAATCATTAAAAAGCTGTTGCCAAAATTTCCGCAGTAGGGGATTGTTTGTGCAAATAAAGAATGAGGAATGGGAAATTAGAGAGTCGAAGGAGAAAAATAGCAAATTTATTACCAATTGCAGATTAATTTCACATTAAAACTGCAACCAAAGAGGGTGGTTTGGCAAGACTGCTTAAGCAATACAACAACAAATTTTACCCTTTGACTAAGCCGATAGTGCAATGGCACAAACCGATCAATTGAGTAAATCTGTTTATAGATACTATTAATCTAAACCAATTCTTGCTTGCGCGTCCCTGCTTTATTAATTTGAGAATTAAATTTTTATTTAACCAGAAACTTCAAGTATAATTATTACTTGTTCATTTAGGTACTGCTATGAAAAAATTGATTAAAGGTTTGCGCGAATTCAAAAGCAGTTATTTTTCCGCCAATGAAGAACTGTTTGAACAACTTTCTCATGGTCAAAAGCCCAGAGTACTATTTATTACTTGTTCTGATTCGCGTATCGATCCAAACCTAATTACACAAGCTGGGTTAGGTGAATTGTTTGTTATCCGCAATGCAGGTAACATTATTCCACCATTTGGTGCAACTAATGGCGGTGAAGGGGCAACAATTGAATATGCGATTCAGGCATTAGATATTCAACAAATTATTGTCTGTGGTCACTCGCATTGTGGTGCTATGAAAGGGTTAATGAAGTTAGACAGCTTGCGGGTAGAAATGCCGCTTGTACATGACTGGCTTAAGTATGCAGAGGCAACCCGACGACTGGTGAAAGACAATTATAGCCACTACGAAGGAGAAGAACTCTTAGAAGTAATTATTGCTGAGAATGTACTCACCCAAATCGAAAATTTACGGACTTATCCGGTGATTCACTCTAAGCTCCATCAAGGGCAACTTAGTATTTATGCTTGGATTTATCAAATCGAGACAGGAGAAATATTGGCATACGATCCAGAAAAGCACGCCTATGTCTTGCCTCAAAATCAGCTTCTCCCATCGGAGATAGATGAGACGTTAGTTAGCTCACCTTTAGCTAGCAATGTGGAGATACATTTCACTAAAACTCAACAACGGGCATTTCAATCGTCCCAGGAATCCCCTATTTCCACACATGAATGGTTTCCAATGACAGTGCTTTCTCCAGAGCAAATGGAGCGAATTTATCGAGGCTCAACAAGAAAGTAAAAATGTTACAAAATTGTCAAAAGTAACGGATATTTTGAGGCTGACTTGAGAGTATTTTTAATCGGTCAAAAAGTAATGAAAATCACAGATACGATTGCATCTGTGATTTAAAAAATATTCCTAGAATTATTAAAGTTTGAAAAAATTAACTAAGGTTTACAGCTACCTAAGTGAATTCTATAGTATCAACAAACTCTAAAATACTTTCCTTGATGTCTTCAGCTTCTTCTTCAACGGAATCGGGAGTTTCGCCGTTAATAAAGCTGTGCTGACTACTAACTATATACAAAAATTCACCACTAATAAAGGAGAGCAGTCCCCGGTACGCATCTAATCTGATCGCAGTTCCATTATTTTCTTGCTTAGAAATGGTGGAACCTTTGGGCATATCAATTAATACATAGTAAGCGCCTCGCAAAGTATTTTCCAGATACTCGGTATACTCCACAGAAGCGTCTGGTACATTGGCGAAAATCGCTTGGGGTATATACTTGTCTACTAAAATTGTTTGTAAATATTCTTCTTGTCCAACAGATTCCAGTTCTTCTAACTGTTCCAGAGGAAAAGGATAATAATCGATTCTCAGCAGAGTACCGATGTCATCAGAAAAGCCAACTACTCCTTCCTGACTCTGAATTCTCCCGCCCTGTTGCGGATCAACAGGAATCGGCACGGTAAAATTGCCTAATGGGGATTGATATGTCTGTTCGCTAAAATCTTCGATGACTACTGTCTCATCTTCATCGTCTGCATATTCTTCATCTTCTGCTTCTTGAAAGGCTGCGATTACCTCCTTGATAATTTCCTCTGCTTCTTCATCCTCCAAGTCTAAAGCTGCTTGTAGCTTTTTGAGGTAGGCTTGTTTCGATTTCGGGATGGCGAGTTCATCGTCTAAAAGTACTATCACCCCAGCAGCAAAACCATCCAGCACTAATTCATCTGAAAGAGATACTTTCGCGGCATTAAACAGGGGTCCAATTCCCTCTTCTTCGGCAATGGAGATGAGTCTATCAACTATTTCGGTGATTTCATCTTCTGAGTATTCCTCGAAAACCTCAAATTCCCAGAGGATACCCGCTAAACTTTCTGCATCTACATCTTCAATCACTGAATCCACGATCGCAGTCACAGTTGCGATCGCCGCTACTGCTTCCTCTGGACTTAGCGATTCCTCTGATGTCTTTGGTGAATTAAAAACCTTGTCATATTTAGTCATAAATGCTACCTGACTTAATTCCTTGATAGTAATAACAGATTGAAAGTGACAATGGTCAGTTTACCAATGCAGCGAATCTTATAGAGAAAAAGTTGGCTAATCCGTGATTTAGTCAGTATTGCTCAGGTGTAGCTAATCTCCAGCACTAATTAAGCGTTGCTATATTCCTTTGTTTTTATCTTCTAGCAGATGAATTATGTCTATCGATAGAATTATAAACTAGCTAACGATAGATACCTACACCGTAGGACAGATGTCACAATACCAAAGTTTGTAACAACACACAATACTCGAAACATTGTACTGTTGGTCTACAAGTATGAATTACATGAAATTTTGAGTTCTTTTATGGTACAAACCCCTCCATCTCAGTTTTCACCAGATCAATATAAAGTTGATTCTGCACAAGAAAAAGTACAAGCTATTATAGAAACACCACCATCAGATACTGAGATTGATTTAGAGTTTCTTTACACTAGAGATATTGAATTTCGTCAGGAAACCATTTACTTTCTTGTGGTTGATCGCTTTTATGATGGCGATCCAGACAACAGCGAAGGTGCAAACTCAGAACTGCATGATCCAACTAGACAAGATTGGGGTAAATACTGGGGTGGCGACTTGCAAGGTGTCATCGATAAATTAGATTATCTCAAAAACATGGGAGTGACAGCCCTTTGGTTAACTCCACTGTTTGAGCAGGTTGAAGAGTTATTTGTTGGAAATGCAGCGCTACATGGCTATTGGACAAAAGACTTTAAGCGGCTAAATCCTCGCTACATTGCTGATGGAGAAAATCCTTCTTTAAACGCTACGCAAGAAGAAAAAAATACGACCTTTGATCGGCTAGTTACAGAACTGCACAAGCGGAATATGAAGCTGGTGCTAGATATTGTCTGCAACCATAGCAGCCCTGACACTAGCGGTAGTAAAGGTGAATTGTATGATGATGGCGTGAAAATTGCTGATTTCAATGATGATGTCAATAATTGGTATCACCACTATGGCGAAGTGCAAAACTGGGAAGACGATTGGCAAGTACAGAACTGTGAACTATCTGGTCTAGCAACCTTCAATGAGAATAATACTGAATATCGTGAGTATATCAAATCAGCCATTAAACAATGGCTAGACCGTGGTGTAGATGCACTGCGGGTGGATACTGTCAAGCACATGCCTATCTGGTTTTGGCAAGAATTCACTGGTGATATGACCAATCACAAACCAGATGTATTCATTTTTGGCGAATGGATTTACAGTAATCCTACTGACGATCGCTCGGTGGAATTTGTTAACCACTCAGGCATGACACTCCTAGACTTTGGCTTGTGTGTGGCAATTCGAGCCGCATTAGGGCAAGGTTCAGAAATGGGATTCGAGACAATTCAATACATTTTTGACCAAGATTATCGCTACAACGGGGCTACAGAGTTAGTTACCTTCATCGATAATCATGATATGTCCCGCTTCCAATCGCTGAACCCTGATCCAGCGATGTTGAAAGTTGCGATCGCCTTAATTATGACCTGTCGCGGTATTCCCTGCATCTATTACGGTACAGAACAATATCTGCATGACGACACCGATGGCGGTAACGATCCCTATAACCGCCCGATGATGGAAAATTGGGATACTGAGACTGAAGTTTATCGTTGCATTAGGCTGCTGTCTGGCTTACGGCGACTGAATCCAGCCGTATCAATGGGTAGCCACTGGCAAAAATACTTAACACCAGATGTTTACTGTTATGTACGCCGCTATCGTGACTCTGTGTGTTTTGTCGCTTTAAACCGGGGAGGAGAAGTTACTCTACCAGAAGTAGAAACAGAATTGCCTGATGGCGAACATACTTGCATAGTGACTCGCAATAAGTATGAGGTAAAAGACGGCAAGATTTATAACTTGGTATTAGAAGAACGGGGAGTGCTTGTTTTCAGCCACGTTGGGGAACGGATCAAAGCACAGACAATTGTCCGTGTTCAACTCACTGGCGTGGATACCCAACCCGGTGAAATCATTGTGGTGACAGGAGATTGCCCAGAGTTGGGCAACTGGGATATCAGTAAAGCATATCCTTTAGAGTATATCAACCCGAATACTTGGTCTGCTGAAATTCCCTTTGATGAGAGTACTGGTAAGCTGATTGCTTATAAATATGCCATGTGGCGGGAAGGGCGATCGCCTCTGCGCGAAAATTTGGTAAATCGTCGCTGGGTGATTGCGAAAGAAGGTACTGTAAAATGGCGTGACAGCTGGGCGTCGGGAAGAGAATCGTAGAGATACAGCACTTCCGGCAGCTACGAGGTACATTTATCCTCAAAGCTGAAAGGTATGCTAGAAGAGGGGCAAGGAGAAAAACTGTATTAGATATCTCCAGAAATTGAATATACATCACCTATAAACCTTGTAGAGACGTAGCAGTGCTACGTCAAAACAATTCATTTTTGCAGATGTCTAGTAAAGCACTGCATTGGACAAAAATAGGCGAAATGTTGCTGAAAACAAAGGGGTAACTGTTGATGAGTAAAGCAACACTCTATAATCAAGACTTTCTAGTGTGGACGCAGCAACAAGCTGAGTGCCTGAAGAAAGGACGCTGGGCTGAGTTAGACGTTGAACATTTGGTAGAGGAACTAGAGGCTTTGGGTCGGAGTGAACAAAAGGAACTTGGAAGTTATTTGCAGCTACTTTTAATGCACTTACTCAAATGCCAATATCAACCAGAGCGAAAAACCAAAAGTTGGGTTAATACAATCTCTAACAGCCGAAACCAAATTCAAGATTGTTTGGAAGATACTCCCAGTTTGCAGCGCTTTCTTGAGGATTGGGAGTGGATACAGAAATATTATCGACGCGCTCGTAGAGATGCAGCAAATGAAACTCAAAAACCAATAGAAACTTTTCCCCTTGAGTGTCCTTTTACTGTGGAACAAGTTCTTAATACTGACTTCCTCTGAGTTAGACTGCCGATCTTAAGCAATATGAATGAGTGGTACAAAGAAGACCTCGCGTTTATTCATGATGACGGTTTCCGTGACTTCGCTCTCAAATCTGCTCCTGGTATTTTAGAAATCCTGGGTTATACGAAGCGACAACTGTTGAAAGTGAACTCCAGCGCGTGGGCTTTGAAGTTGAAACAACCCATCGTTATGGTAAATACCTACTGTCAAAAGGTCATGTAGCATTTATTGTACGCAAATTATATGAATAAATATCTGAATCAAATCCAATATCTAATTTTTTTTGCTATGGTGATCCCAAAGGAATTGTTAAGTAATTACGAGGCGTCAATCAAGTAACTATGCAATAAATTCGTATATTAAAATACAAGTATATAGAAATATTTTCTCTATAAAATGGATCTGTTATGTTACTTATTCGGTTGGGCAATACGCGCTTCAATATCTTCCAATGTTTGTAACAATAGACGACTTGCCTGTAATTGCCAACCCCATTTTTGAATTCTAAAAGCTAATACAGTTCCAACTATAGCAGCTAACAAACATACAGGTTGATTTAAAGAAATTCCGAATAACAAACCCAATCCAGCAATTCCCCAAAATGGTAAAGCTGCTGCTTGTCTTTGTTCTTCCACAATTTGACTAATCATATTAGAAGATTGCTTACTAGCGAGTAATGCCTCTTTGACTTCTCGCTGTTCGGCTGCTGATACTGACAAACCTATTTTGCGCCGTAGTTTTTCAATTTTGCGGGCATCTGTGCTGTACTCTGTTAGCTCATCTTCTGCCATTTTGAGCAGTCGTTCTAGTTGTGCCATTATGCATTACGTCCGAATCCGATACAGTCATTATCCCGAATAATTGTTATTTATGGACTATGGTTTGGTATTTAATTTCATAATCCAAAATTATGATACTAGCTGTAATATCTAAAAGTGAATATGGAAAAATATACTAGTACGCCACCGCGAAAATAGAGGAACCATTAAAAATCACTAAAGAGTTTATTCCATAATACTTTTGACTTTTGACTTTTGGCTTTTGACTTCCGCCTTGCGGTTAGCGGTTACGCACTAACAAACTGAGTATAAACTTAAAAGGTAATTATGACTATAGTATCTAAAAGCACATTGTCTCAATCTTCCCAAGAGCGATCGCTCATTTTGTGGTTTGATGAAGTTGGTATTGCTGATATCCCCGTAGTTGGTGGTAAAAATGCTTCATTGGGCGAAATGATTCAACAGCTAACGCCCAAAGGTATTAACGTTCCTACAGGATTCGCCACTACTGCTTACGCTTATCGTTATTTTATTCAATCAGCAGGTTTAGAAGCAAAGCTACGCAAACTCTTTGCTGACTTGGATGTTGAGGATGTCAAAAATTTACGAGAACGGGGGAAAAAAGCGCGATCGCTATTAATCCACACCCCTTTTCCTGTAGAATTGCGGGAGGCGATCGCTAAAGCTTACCAAAGTCTTTGTGAACAATACAACGCAGAGACAGATGTTGCAGTCCGTTCTAGCGCCACCGCCGAAGACCTTCCAGATGCTAGTTTTGCTGGACAGCAAGAAACTTACCTCAACGTTGTCGGCGCTGAAGGAGTTTTAGCAGCTTGTCACAAGTGCTTTGCTTCCATATTTACCGATCGCGCCATTTCTTATCGTCACACCAAAGGATTTGATCACTTTAGCATTGCTCTGGCTGTGGGTGTGCAAAAAATGGTGCGCTCTGACTTAGCAACCTCTGGGGTGATGTTCTCCATTGATACAGAAACCGGATTTAAGGATGCAGCACTGATTACAGCTGCCTATGGTTTAGGCGAAAACGTTGTCCAAGGGTCTGTAAATCCTGATGAATATTATGTTTTTAAACCAACTTTAAAAGCTGGTTTCCGCCCAATTATTGACAAAAAATTGGGCAGTAAAGAACTAAAAATGATTTATGATGACGGCTCCAAATTTACGAAAAATGTCTCTGTTTCCCCCAGCGAAAGAGGTAAATTTGCCCTGAGTGATGAAGAGATTTTACAACTAGGAACTTGGGCATGTTTAATTGAAGATCATTATTCTCAAGTCCACGGCATTTTCACTCCAATGGATATCGAGTGGGCAAAAGATGGCATTACTAACCAACTTTTTATTGTGCAAGCGCGTCCCGAAACCGTCCAGTCGCAGAAGACAGGAAATGTGCTGCGGAGTTATCGGTTGTTATTAGGGAATAGGGAATGGGGAATAGGGAATGGGGAAAATTCCCACTCTTCACTCGCCGATTCCCAATCACCCATTCCCCTAATTACAGGAAGTGCAATTGGAGAAGCTATTAGCCAAGGGAAAGCCCGCTTAATTTTAGATGTTCAAAAACTCGAACAGTTTCAAGTTGGGGAAGTTTTAGTGACAGAAAGAACCGATCCCGATTGGGAACCGATTATGAAACGCGCCAGTGCAATTGTTACTAATTCTGGGGGCAGAACATGCCATGCAGCAATCATTGCGCGAGAATTGGGTGTACCTGCGATCGTGGGATGTGGCAATGCTACAGAAATCTTAAAACCTGGTCAAGAGGTAACAATTTCTTGCGCTGAAGGAGAAGAAGGAAAAGTTTATGCAGGTTTATTACCTTTTGAAGTTGAAGAAGTTGCTTTAGAAAACTTACCGCGTACTCATACTCAAATTTTAATGAATGTGGGTAATCCCCAAGAAGCATTGAGTTTATCGGCAATTCCTAACGATGGTGTAGGTTTAGCACGGACAGAATTTATCATTGCTAACCAAATTCAAATTCATCCAATGGCATTGATTCATTATGAATTATTAAAAGATGAATTTGCAAAAGCTAAAATTGCTGAAATCACCTCACTTTATGATGATAAACCCCAATATTTTGTAGATAAATTAGCTCAAGGCATTGGTAGAATTGCCGCAGCATTTTATCCTAAACCAGTAATTGTGCGAATGTCAGATTTCAAAAGTAATGAATATGCAAATTTGTTAGGTGGGCGACAGTTTGAACCTCATGAAGAAACCCAATGCTGGGTTGGCGAGGAGCAGCACGTTATTATGATGAAGGCTACAGAGAAGCTTTTGCCCTAGAATGTCATTCCCTGAAACGGGTGCGGGAAGATATGGGTTTAACGAATGTTATCCCGATGATTCCGTTTTGTCGTACTCCCGATGAAGGGCGGTTGGTTTTTAGCAGAGATGGCAAAAAATGGTTTAAAGCAAGGTGTTAACGGCTTACAGGTTTATGTGATGTGCGAGTTGCCCAGTAACGTTATTCTGGCTGAGGAATTTGCTGAGGTATTTGATGGCTTCTCGATTGGTTCTAATGATTTAACTCAACTTACATTAGGGATAGACAGGGATTCGGCGTTGGTAGCGCGATTGTTTGATGAACGCAGTCCAGCTGTGAAACGAATGGTAAAAATGGCCATAGAAGCGGCGAAAAAATGCGATCGCAAAATCGGCATTTGTGGACAAGCACCCAGCGACTATCCAGAATTTGCCCAGTTTTTGGTTGAATTAGGAATTGACTCGATTAGTCTGAATCCAGATTCGGTTTTAAAGACAATGCTAGAAGTGGCAAAAGTTGAGGGTAGTAATTCGTAATTAGTAATGACGCTCGTTCCGACGCTCGATATTTTCAAGTTTCTAACCAGTTATCTAATTTTAAGTTAGGAATATTTTCAAAATCTTCGATATTATTAGTAACAAGAATATCGTCACGAGAACGAGCCACAGCAGCAATTAAAGCATCAAATTCTCCAGTTGGTTTCCCAATTATTCGGAGTTCATTTTGAATCTTGCCAAATTCAATAGCTGCTTCTATTTCAAATTCTTCCACTGGTAGTAGTTGTAGAAACTGTGCTAATATCTCTAGATTCTCGGCTACTTGTCGAGAACAATAAACACCTTTGTATAGCTCTGAAACTACAATAATGGACAGATAGCATTGGCTGAAAAATGGATTAAATTTAGTAACAGCTTGGCGATTTTCATTTAGCAGTGCAATGCAAATGTTGGTATCTAATAGATACATTAGCCGTTATCCTGATTATCAAGTGAGTCTATAATTCTGCCTTGATAAGTATGACGCTGTTGGTCAATTTCTATAAATATTTCTTTTAATTCTGGTTGGTTTTTCCAAGCGCCAAATAATTGATTGAGTCTAGCTAGTTTTCTCTGAGTCTGTTAATAGTAATTGTGGTTCTGCAATTGTATCGGCAATAAATTTTACGTCTATAATGATTTCTGTCCCATCTGGAATATTATTCAGTTGTTCTGAAACTTCAATGTTTTGACCACGTTTTATACCTCTAACTTTCATGTTTAATTACCTCCTGTAATTATTACTTGATGGTGATAGTTAACCGTTATTAATTAATAATTATCAAAATAAACTCATTTGTCCCCCTTCATTTAAGGGTATCTCACTAGCAACTCAGAAGTAACAGACCTAGAACAGGCCATTGGTCAGTACTTTACCTACTTTGCTGTAATGTCCCGCAATTATCGAGATAGGGTTTTGTATATCGCTGTTCATGAGGATGTTTTTACTGATATTTTTGAGGAAGAGCCGCTTGGTAAACTTATATTGGAAGACTACAAAATTCCTCTGATCGTTTTTAATCCAAAGCGAGAGGTTATAGTCCGATGGATACTCTGGAGCAATACAGGCAGCTAATTTGCAGCATTCTTACTGAACACACAAAAATTCCTTACTCTTACGGTGATATTCAGCATGAAACTATTTTTGATAAAGAACAGGATCGATATTTGGTGATGATTCTTGGTCGAGAACCAGTCCCAGAACTCTCTCCAACTGCAACGCGGCGCGTTCACGGCTGTCTGATTCACGTTGATATTATTGATGGCAAAATTTGGATTCAGCGTGATGGCACTGAAGAGGGGTTAGCAACGGAACTGGTTAGGGCTAGTGTGCCGAAGGATCGGATTGTATTGGGATTTCGGTCTGAAGAACTGCGGGAAAATTCCGAATTTGCGATTGTATAGCCAACGGTAGTTAAACTTCTGAATAATTGCCCATAGCATAGCGATCGCCATTTTTTGTTTGTCTAATTGGCTACAAAACTTTTGACTGCTCAACCATAAGTATCTTACTATTTTGCAGAATGGCAATTTAGCTTAGTCAAAAGCAAGATGACAAATCTTTGGGAAACCGAACGCTTGATCATTCGCAGTTGGATACCCGAACGCGATGCCGAACAAGCGTTTGTAATTTATAATGACCCCGAAGTTACGCACTTTCTTGGTAAAGCTTCTCTGGTTACAAGTGTTGAGTCACAGCGTCAGCGTTTGATTGACAACATCGAGCAATCGCACCGACGCAACAATGGTACTGGATATTGGGCAATTGTCGAAAAGCAAACTACAACAATTGTAGGAACTATCATTCTCAAACAATTGCCCGACAAAGATGGTTTACCCACTCAAGATTATGAGGTAGGCTGGCACTTGAGGCGAGCTTCTTGGGGTAAAGGGTATGCAACAGAAGCAGGGCGAGTTATGCTCAATTAAGGATTTAGTGTCCTGAACTTGCCAGTGATTTATGCCGTAGTGAAGCCCGAAAATCATGCTTCAATCCGTGTAACAGAACGATTGGGCATGAAACCAATAGGGCGAACAAACAAGTATTACAATATTGAACTACTCCTGTTTCAACTAGATGCACCTGAAGAGTGAAGGGAAAACAGGGGAGCAGTTCTTAAGCAGAGGGTAGGGGGGCAAGGGAGTGGAGTTCAAAAACTCATCGGCGAGTATTAAACACTCATTCACGAGTATCAAAGACTCATTCACGAGTATCAAAGACTCATCGGCGAGTATTAAACACTCATTCACGAGTATCAAAGACTCATTCACGAGTATCAAAGACTCATTCACGAGTATCAAAGACTCGTCGGCGAGTATCAAAGACTCATCGGCGAGTATCAAAGACTCATCGGCGAGTATCAAAGACTCATTCACGAGTATCAAAGACTCATCCCCTATTCTCAATGCCCAATGAATGCCCAATGCCCAATGAAAAATGACAAATGACTAAAAAGTGGTTCCGAATTGGGATGGTGAGTGTATTTCTTCTCTCACTTGCCTTGAGGTTTTGGGGATTGGAGCGATTCAATACTCTGGTATTTGATGAAGTTTACTTTGCCAAATTTGGTAATAATTATCTCACGCATACGCCATTTTTTAATGCTCATCCGCCGCTCAGTCAATATATGATCGGCATCGGCATTTGGATTGGCAGCCACATTCCTTTTTGGCACGATACGGTAAATGGATTAACAGGATCATTGCGATCGCCTTGGACTTATCGGTGGTTCAATGCCCTTACTGGCTCATTTATTCCTTTAGTTGTGGCTGCGATCGCTTATCAATTAAGTTATCGGTGTAGCTTTGCTCTGCTTGCAGGTTTGTTTACAGCTTGTGATGGCATTTTTCTAGTTGAGTCTCGCTATGCTTTAAGTAATATTTATATCGTCATCTTTGGTTTATTAGGTCACTGGTTTTTATTATTGGCATTAGATAACCAAAATCGACGGCGTTCTTTTTGGTTAGTTTTTGCTGGCATTGCTTTTGGTGCGTCAGTCGGTACTAAATGGAACGGTTTATGGTTCCTCTCAGGTGCTTATCTCATTTGGATAACAGCTTGGGTAATCTATTTTATATATTATTTTCTTAACTCCAAACTCTTTTTTGCATCTTCTTCATTGAAAGAGGCAGGAGGCAGCGAGAGTAGAGGAGCAGGGGAAGCAGGGGAAGCAGGGAGGCAGGGGAGGCAGAGGTTAGTACTTATTCCCCCTCATCCCCCTCATCTCAGACACCACTACAAAACCTAACTCAGCTAAATATTTTTCAGATGCTGTTTTATCTAGGAATTATCCCAGCTTTCATTTACAGCATCATCTGGATTCCTCACCTTCAACTAGATAAAACTTATGGATTTATTGCAGTACATCAGCAAATTTTGAAGTTCCATTTACAGCTAGGTGGCAATAGTCCTAACGTGCATCCTTATTGTGCTGCCTGGTACAAATGGCCGTTGATGACTCGACCAATGGCATATTATTATCAAACGGCTAAAAGTATCACCGATCCTTTACCTGTGATGGGCCCGCCTTTACCTGCCGGTGCTGGACAAGTTATTTATGATGTCCATGCAATGGGCAATCCATTTTTGTGGTGGTTTGGTGTTGCTGCCATGTTGTTTTTAATAGGAATTCTGGTGTCACAACCCGTAATTCTTTGGGTGAAAGAAAAGCATTTTTCAATACCTGCAACTCTTAGCGTTGATACTTGGATTGCCTTGTATTTAGTTATAAATTATGCTGCTAACTTATTACCTTGGGTAAAAGTGACAAGGTGCGTTTTTATATACCACTATATGTGTGCAGTGGTGTTTGTATTTTTAGCGATCGCTTGGTTTGTTGATCAGTGTCTTCGCAGTTATTATCAACAACTCCGGGCGCTAGGTGTCACCATTACTTTTATCATTTTGGCTGCTTTTATTTTCTGGATGCCCATCTATTTGGGTTTACCCCTCTCACCTCACGATTATAAGCTGCGAATGTGGTTCAACTCTTGGATTTGATTATAGAAGGATTCAGTAGTTACAGCACTTCCGGCAGCTATGAGGTACATCCTCAAAGCTAAAAGCTATGTTAGGAGAGAGGCAATAAGAAAAACTGTATTGCATAATAGCGGGAAGCGCTGTATCTGGTGAAATTAAATATGTGTTATCCATAACCCTTGTAGAGACGTAGCAGTGCTACGTCTCTACATTCTCATATCTCTAGTGGATGAAAGCAAGCGTCCGCAAGTGATAACCTACCCACTAAACAAAGAACCACAGCGATATGCTTGGGTAAAGTCTTATATCAAAAATTCAAATAATAAAATCTGAATCAAAAAATAAAATTACATCATAAAAGCAAAAGCTCACTAAGTAAAATTTAATATAACGCAAGTGTTACTCTAACATTACACTACAAATGAATTCATCTGGTTGCATTGCATGGATTTTATAACAGTTTTAGGATTAGCAGCCGCCACAATAACCACAATTTCTTTTCTGCCACAGATGTTTAAAACTTGGCAAACAAAATCAGCAAAAGATGTTTCTTTCGTGACGCTAGTTACATTCATAACTGGTGTTTTTTTGTGGTTAATTTATGGAATTTATTTACAATCGTTACCGATTATTTTTGCTAACGCCGTGACATTGGTTTTTAACTTAATTATTCTATGGCTTAAAATTAAATATAGATAAATAAACTTGCCTCTAACAAACACCTGTGACATCATCTGTATTTGACTCTGAACGCCTTTTGTTCACCCCCGCCACCCCAGACACCAACGCTATCCCCATAATCTTTGCTTTTCCCAATGAGTACAGCGTAGGTATCACTAGCCTCGGCTATCAGGTAGTTTGGGCAACCTTAGCAATGCGTAATGATGTGCAGGTGAGTCGCCTGTTTACAGATACTCACGAACAACTCCCCAGAACACCGGAAATTGTGGGATTTTCTATTTCGTGGGAACTGGATTATGTGAATATTCTAAATTTGCTGGAATCTTTAGAAATTCCCATTTTGGCAACCTCTCGTAATGATTCTCAGCCGATAGTTTTTGGTGGTGGCCCCGTTCTCACTGCTAACCCCGAACCTTTTGCAGATTTTTTTGATGTAATTTTACTGGGAGATGGTGAAAATCTCCTGGGAAATTTTATTGAGGCGTACAAAGAAGTTAGAAATGCCTCAAGACAAACTCAACTAAAAAGACTTGCACAAATCCCAGGAATTTATGTACCCAGTTTGTATGCAGTCGAATATCACGCAATAGATGGTGCAGTAAAGTCAATTAATCCAATTTCTCCCGAAATTCCGGCAGTGGTGCAAAAGCAGACTTATCGAGGAAATATGCTATCCGCATCGACTGTAGTTACCGAAAAAGCCGCATGGGAAAATATTTACATGGTGGAAGTGGTGAGAAGTTGCCCAGAAATGTGCCGCTTTTGTTTGGCGAGTTATCTCACACTGCCTTTTAGAACAGCCAGTCTTGAAAGTTCATTAATTCCAGCCATTGAAAGAGGTTTAGAAGTCACAAATCGGCTAGGATTATTAGGGGCTTCAGTTACTCAACATCCAGAAATTTGAGGCTTTGCTAAATTATATTAGTCAGCCAAAGTATGATGATGTCCGCCTCAGTATTGCCTCAGTACGAACTAATACCGTAACAGTGCAGTTAGCAGAAACTTTGACAAAACGAGACACGCGATCGCTTACTATTGCAGTAGAAAGTGGTTCTGAGAAAATCCGCCAAATCGTCAACAAAAAGCTGTATAACGACGAAATTATCCAAGCGGCGATAAATGCCAAAGCTGGCGGATTAAAAAGCTTGAAACTCTACGGAATGGCGGGAATTCCTGGTGAAGAAACAGAGGATTTAGAGCAAACTGTGGCGATGATGCGTAATATCAAAAAAGCTGCGCCGGGATTGCGCTTAACATACGGATGCAGCACCTTTGTACCCAAAGCACACACACCATTTCAATGGTTTGGAGTGAATCGCCAAGCAGAAAAGCGGTTGCAGTTTTTGCAAAAACAGCTAAAACCACAAGGGATAGAGTTTCGCCCAGAAAGTTATAATTGGTCGATTATACAAGCTTTGTTGTCGAGAGGCGATCGCAGACTGTCCCAACTCCTGCAACTTACTCGTGACTTTGGCGACTCCTTGGGTAGCTACAAACGTGCTTTCAAAGAACTCAAAGGACAAATCCCCGATTTAGATTTCTACGTCCACGCCGAATGGTCAACAGAACAAGTATTACCTTGGAACCACTTGCAAGGGCCTCTGCCACAGTCTACACTACTAAAGCATTTGGCTGAAGCTCAGAGTTATATCAACCCAACTCCAAAGGAATTACAGCCAGTACTGGGAGGGACTCAGTAATAGAGGAGTGGGGACAGAGGAGTAGGCAAGGACAAGGAAGAAATAAATAATCAATGCCCAATGCCCAATGCCCTATGCCCCATACCCAATACCATTGAATTCATAGCTGAAAACTTAATGCAAAACACAGCCGAGTATTACTGCGCCTATTGCGGCGAACCGAACTTAACTTTTATTGACTTGAGTGCTGGAGGACAGCAATCCTACGTTGAAGATTGTCAAGTTTGCTGTAACCCAAATATTTTGTATGTGCGGGTTGATGAAGATACCCTAGATATCGAGATTGATACAGAATCCGAAAGTTGAATTTTAGGTTTTTCTTTCCATGCTGCACTTTAAACATTCCTCAGTAATTAATGCGTCGCCAGAAGTAGTTTGGAAATTTCACGAAAGGGCAGATATTTTGCAACTGCTGAATCCACCTTGGCAGCCAGTTCAAGTGGTTCGTCGTGAGGGGGGGCTGAACGTGGGCGCTATCACAGAATTTCGCCTGTTTCTCGGCCCATTACCCTTAACTTGGTTAGCGCGTCATACTGAATGTGAAAAATATCGTCTGTTTACCGATGAACAGATATCTGGCCCCTTTGAATCTTGGATACATCGACATGAATTTGAACCGGAAGCTGGCAAAACTAGGCTGACTGATGCCATCTCTTTCTCTATGCCTGGCGGAGGAACAGTTGAATTTGTCAGTGGTTGGTTAGTGCAAGTGCAACTAGAAGCTATGTTTCGCTATCGCCACTATGTAACGAAACGAGAATGTGAATCACAATAGCAACTTCGGTTAGTAGCAAAAATTAATTATCCTAATTTTTCAACCCTTGCCGCGAAACAATCGATACGAAGCTTGCGATAAATTCGCCGAACTAACCATCGCACCTGTAATCAGTACCTTAGAAGTCATACTTTAAGTTTGAAAAACCTATTTACTATTTATGCATCTAGTTAATAGCACTCCAGAAACCTTCTAACTTTTGTTAGATTTTTTCTCCTGTTAAAAATAGTTTTTTGGTTAAATCACAAGTTCTTATTAGCAGTTGTTTAGTAATAATACCTCTGCTTTATAGACCAATAGAGGCTATGATTCAACTTTTGTTAGATAAATATTTTGCTAAACTCCTTAAACTTCATTCTTTAGAGTTGCTTCTACTTTGAAACTAGAGACAGATAGCGCCAAATGGGTAAGTTAAGTAATATGAACAAAGTAATTAGCTTACTTAAGGAAATTTAACAATGGCACTTTATCCTAGTGATAAAACTGAAACTGCATACAATGGCAAAGACCGCAATGCTGGTGATATTGGGGTAACTCCTCAGTCTGAACTTTGGAACGGTCGCTTGGCTATGATCGGTTTTCTAGCTTACCTACTTTGGGATCTCAAGGGTTATAGCGTATTGCGGGACGTACTTCACCTCGTTTCCTAAACTCCCCGCTAATTATTGACCATCTTTGTTGCAGGCTTAGATTATATCCAAAGTATAAATAGAAGGCACTGGTTATACTAAATACTTAGTTTTCCAGTGTCATTACTTGCAGGGCTATTTCATTCTAAAAAATTGCTTAAGTGTGTCTAACCCAAATGAACATAATCGTTGAGCTTGTGCCATATTTTCAAACATTTGACTTCGATATAAATTCAGAGTGAAATTACGAGCGATAGCAAAAATCTGGGGTAAAGGTTTAGTACGAATTCTAGAAGCGTCTTCTCCTTGAGTTACATCTCGAACATAATGAACTTTATTTTCAACACCCCAATATCCCCGGATGCGCTCGCTAAACTCTTGGGCTGTCGTACTTAAGGAAGATATGTAATAACGTGTTTCATTTTGGACTTCAATATGATTGTGCCTGATAGTCTGACGTTCTGATTGGACTCGGATGATAGTTTTCAGACCAGGCCAGAATGTAATATCATTTGGCGACTGACAAATACTAACTCTACGTTTTTCGATTCGACCATGACCTTTTATTAATTAGTGAAACAGTAGAGTCTGGTATAAAATTTGTTTTAACATCTTTAAACAGAGTTGGTTGGTTGCCTTTAAGAGCAGCAATGTAATCATTACCAGTTTCGATTATCAATTCACAAGTTTTTTTTGGGTATTAATCGCATCAAAAGCGAAAACTACCCCTTGAAGAGCTAATTTTTGAATCAAAATTGGTAGAGCTTTAATTTCATTGGTTTTAGCATCTACTTCCCACGGCTCTAAAATCAAACCACGCTCGACAATATAGGTGCTAACTAACATTATTGCCGGATGAGAATCGGAATTTGGATTATCTTCTTCGATTTGATACGAACCTTTGATGACTTTGCCATCTAACCCTATGGTTTCTCCGCAGACTGGTTGTATATTAAAGAACTTAGCAAGACACGCTCCATATTCCTCGTAATTAACCTGTAACAAGGCACGACGTAAGGTGCTATACGAGGGTAATCTATTTTTCGCAGGTTTTTAATAGTTCTATCAATTCTTCTTGGTAGCTTGCAATCCAATCTCCGATTGCTAAAAATCCTTTATTCCCCGCTGCGATGCCTACGGCGGGCTGCGCCTACGCAAGGGTAAATAATGCTAGGCACAATGGCAACGTATGACGTTGCCCATCTCGGCGGCGGGGGTCTTGAAGCTCAAGAAAAGCTTCAATTATTGCTGGTTGGCTCACGGTACTAGATGTATTTCATTTTTAGTGCTGCATTGTACCATACAGCCTTTATGTTTAGAATGAAATAGCCCTGCATTACTTGTATTACCCAACCTTCTAACCGAAAACAGTTTTTAGAATAGCAGTTGCTTGTGTAATACTAGTTAAAGTATCTTAATATTTATACATATTTTTGAGCATTTGCATTTACCACTAACAAATTTTATCGGTTAGTTGTTTTTGTGATGACTATGATTTTTGAAATTTTCACTTCAATACTAGGCGGAGTAAAAGCGTGATCCAGTTAGAACAACCACCAAGTCATCATATAAAACTGCCTCCAGTAGTAAAAAGTAAATCTGAGTTTAAGGGGCTTTTCATTGCTATTATCGTTGTTAGCGTGTGGGTTATTAGCCTGAGTATATTACTTTCCCTTGACATTTCCGAGCTAAAATTTTGGATGTTATTGCCTGTTATACTTTGGCAGACATTTTTATATACGGGATTATTTATTACATCTCATGATGCCATGCATGGGGTAGTATTTCCCCAGAATCCCAAGATTAATCATTTTATTGGAAGATTGACCTTATCTCTTTATGGTCTTTTACCATATCAAAAACTACTGAAAAAACATTGGTTGCATCACCATAATCCAGCAAGCAAAATAGACCCAGATTTTCATAATGGTAAACACCAAAATTTCTTTGCTTGGTATTTTCATTTTATGAAAGGTTACTGGAGTTGGGGACAAATAATTGCGTTGATTATTATTTATAACTTTGCTAAGTACATACTCCATATACCAAGTGATAATCTAACTTACTTTTGGGTGCTACCCTCGCTTTTGAGTTCATTACAACTGTTCTATTTCGGGACTTTTTTACCCCATAGTGAACCAATAGGGGGTTATGTTCAACCTCATCGTGCCCGAACAATTAGCCGTCCTATTTGGTGGTCATTTATCACGTGCTATCATTTCGGCTACCACGAGGAACATCACGAATATCCCAATGTTTGTTGGTGGCAGTTACCAGAAATTTACAAAGCAAAATAGTTGTTGTTTATTTAAAGGTCATAGCAACAAAAGTTACCAGGTAATCTATATAGTTTGAGCAAGACATTCTTTTAGATTATCCTGCTTATGTCAATTAATAATTCTCGTCTTGTCACTTACAGCCCTGCTTATACAATCGTTCCTACTTACGAGTGCTTTAATCGCTGTAGCTATTGCAACTTTCGCAGCGAACCGGGTAAAAGTCCCTGGATGAGTATTTCAGATGCAGAAAGTATTTTAAAGTTACTTCAAAACGAAAAAGTCTGTGAAATCCTCATCCTTAGCGGTGAAGTGCATCCCCATTCGCCAAAGCGTCAGGCGTGGTTTGAGCGGATTTATGATTTGTGTGAATTAGCGCTTTCAATGGGATTTTTACCGCATACAAATGCGGGGCCACTGAGTTTTGAAGAAATGCAAAAGCTCAAGCGTGTGAATGTTTCGATGGGGCTGATGTTGGAACAGCTAACGCCAACATTGTTAAATAGTGTACATCGGCACGCACCGAGTAAATTACCCGAAGTTCGTTTACAACAATTGCAATGGGCGGGAGAATTGCAGATTCCCTTTACAACTGGGTTACTGTTGGGAATTGGGGAAACTGTAGATGATTGGTGGGAAACATTGACAGCTATATCTGAACTGCATCAACGTTATCATCACATTCAAGAAGTCATCCTGCAACCTCATAGTCCTGGACATCAGCAAACTTTTGATGCACCACCTTTTGATCCTCATGAATTACCAGAAGTAATTGCTAAAGCACGTCAGATTTTACCGCCAGATATTACTATTCAAATTCCGCCGAATTTAGTTAAAGATGACTGCTGGTTACTCGCTTGTATCGAAGCTGGTGCGCGAGATTTGGGCGGAATTGGCCCAAAAGATGAAGTAAATCCCGATTATCCTCATGTTCAGGAACAAGCATTAAGAGAAATTTTACAACCTGCGGGGTGGGAATTGGTGGCGCGATCGCCAGTTTATCCGCAATTTGATAGTTGGTTGTCGGGGGAGTTACAAACAGCAGTGAAACGCTGGCAAAAAACTTTAACTCCGGCTTTTCTTGTGTAATAACAAAGAAGTAAAGATTTTTTCCTTTCCTGTTAGTGTCTTTGTTTATGAGTCTTTGATACTCGTCGCCGAGTCTTTGATACTCGTGAATGAGTCTTTGATACTAGTCAACGAGTATCAGAACTTCACTAATGAATTTTAGGGGTGTTGATTACCCAGTCCCCAATCCTACGTTATCATCGCACTAAACTGGTAAGTTCACCTATGGTTCAGGATTTTGCAACTTTAAAAAAGATATACAACGTTTTTGACCCATTTCGTCCCTTGCCCGCAGGAGATCCGGCTTATGTCGATTGTCAGGAGGTGCGAGGAGATGGCGACATTTTGGTAGAGGTGGGTAGAGATATTTTGTTGTCTGACAGAAAGACTTGTCAACTTTATGCTGGTCATCGTGGTGCAGGCAAATCAACAGAATTGCTGCGTCTTCAGAAATATTTAAACGAGCAAGGTTGCTTTGTTGTCTATTTTGCCGCCGATGAACAAGATATCGAGCCGGAAGATGCCCAATATACAGATATTCTTCTTGCTTGTACACGACGTTTATTAGAAGCATTAAAAGATAACGCTAATCCTGAACCTTTGGTGTCATGGTTGAAAAGCCGCTGGCATGATTTAAAAGATTTGCTACCTGATGTATCTTTAGAAGGTCTGGAGGTAGAGAAGGAAATTTCTCTTTTTGCCAAAATCACAGCCAAATTGAGAACCGAACCTAGTCTCCGCCACAAAATCCGCGAACGACTTAACCCCCACACCCAAACTTTGATTTTGGCTTTGAATCAATTTATTGAAGATGCAAAAAAACGCTTACCTTCGGAATATTCTCAATTGGTAGTCATCGCTGATAATCTAGATCGGATTGTACCCATACCCCAGGAAGATGGACGCAGCAATCACGAACATATTTTTTTAGACCGTAGCGAACAACTCAAAGCTTTAAATTGCCATCTAATTTATACAGTACCGATTTCATTGGTGTACTCTAACCGCGCTAACAGATTTACGAGATATCTATGGTACTGATGCTCAAGTTTTACCAATGATTATGGTGCAAACTCCTGAAAATAAAAGTTATCAACGAGGAATTAATAAAGTCCAGGAATTGTTGCAAAAGCGGGTGAGTCAGATTGACCCTAACCTTTCTATCAGAAATATGTTTGAGCAGCCAGAAGCTTTACAGCAACTATGCTTAATGAGTGGAGGTCATGTGCGGAATTTGCTATTATTAATGAAGGAAGCAATTAAATATACTAATAAGCTACCCATTACGACTAGAGCTTTACAACGGTCAATTAGCGAAACTAGAATTACCTACCGCAATACAGTTTATGCAGATTAATGGCAAGCACTAGCCAAAGTTTATCATTCTAAACAAATAGTAAATGATGAACAACACCGTAACTTATTATTCAATCGCTGTATTTTGGAATATCGCTACCGTAATAAAGAAGAACAAATTCAATGTTGGTATGATATTCATCCTTTAATTAAAGGAATTAAAGAGTTTCAGGATACTTTTGCTAATTTGAACCTTAGTGAGACACAGCCTGATGAAACTAGAATTGACTGATTGGGATAAAGATTTACCATCGGAACCAGATGAAGAATATCAAGCCTTAGTCCGTACCCTGAACTTTACAGAAGGCTTTGGCTTATTATTTGCTCGTTGTTCTCCGGCTGAGGGTGAGCAGTTAATTGGCAAAGTGAAAGAAGAAATTACAAATAAAAATATTGAGGTTTTGCAATTAAAGCAAGCTGTTACTAATTTATATGAAATTATAGACAAATTAGATAATAAAGAGCAGATAGATATTTTATTTATTACAGGTTTAGAGCATTCATTTTATGAATATGAAGAATGTAAACAATTAATAGGCTGGAATAGTAGGGATATCTATTCATATAGTTGGAAAGGTGTACCACCTGTTTTAATGAACCTCAATCAGCAGAGAGAAAGGTTTAGAGATAACTTTAATATCTGTTTTGTTTTCTTGCTACCTCTATTTGCTATTAAATATTTTATCCAACGCGCTCCAGACTTTTTTGACTGGCGTTCGGGGTTCTTTGAATTCCCTAGAGATTTAGAAACTGTAGAGCAAGAATCATTACGTATTATCCAAGATGGAAACTATCAAAAATATCTCACAATAACGCCAGAAGAAAGAACTCAAGAAATACTAGCAATTCAAGAATTAATTACACAAAACCATCAAATAAGTAGTAGCCAAGCAGAATTATTAATTAAACTGGGAGATTTGCAGGTTGCTGAACAAGATTACAATAAAGCGATCGCATCCTACGACCAAGCACTGAAATTTAAACCAGATTACCACCAAGCTTGGTACAATCGGGGCTATGCGCTAGGCAATTTAGGACGCAATGAAGAAGCGATCGCATCCTACGACCAAGCACTGAAATTGAAACCAGATTACCACGATGCTTGGAACAATCGGGGCATTGCGCTAGATGATTTAGGACGCACTGAAGAAGCGATCGCATCCTACGACCAAGCACTGAAATTGAAACCAGATTATCACAAAGCTTGGAACAATCGGGGCATTGCGCTAGATGATTTAGGACGCAATAAAGAAGCAATCGCATCCTACGACCAAGCACTGAAATTGAAACCAGATGACCACGAAGCTTGGTACAATCGGGGCATTACGCTACGCAATTTAGGACGCAATGAAGAAGCGATCGCATCCTTTGATCAAGCACTTGAATTTCAACCAGATGATTACCACGCTTGGAGTAACCGGGGTATTGCATTAAGTAATTTAGGACAGTATGAAGAAGCAATTGCATCCGACGACCAAGCACTAAAAATTAACTCTAATTATTACGAAGCCTGGAACAACAGAGGTGTTGTTCTATGTGATAATCTACAACGCTATGAAGAAGCAATCATTTCTTTTGACGAAGTACTTAAAATTCAAGCAGATGATTATGTAGCTTGGAGTAATCGGGGTATTGCATTAAGAAATTTAGGACGCAATGAAGAAGCGATCGCATCCTACGACCAAGCACTGAAATTTAAACCAGATAAACACGATGCTTGGTACAATCGGGGCATTACGCTAGGCAATTTAGGACGCAATGAAGAAGCGATCGCATCCTACGACCAAGCACTGAAATTTAAACCAGATTACCACCAAGCTTGGAACAATCGGGGCATTGCGCTAGATGATTTAGGACGCAATGAAGAAGCGATCGCATCCTACGACCAAGCACTGAAATTTAAACCAGATTACCACCAAGCTTGGTACAATAAAGCTTGCTATTATGCCCTTAAAGGTAATATTGAGCAGGCACTAGAGAATCTACAACAAGCAATTAATCTGAATCTGACAAATATCGTGAGATGGTAAAAACAGACTCAGATTTTGATGGTATTCGGGAAAATGAGCGGTTTCAAGCTTTAATTCAATAGCTGCTATAAAGACTAAATTAATGTAGCGATTAATGTAGGATTAATGTAGCGATCGCCTTCATACTTCCACTGAAAATATTCACTGAAATTAACAGCGATAGTTATGAATGACAAATTAAAAACTTAACCTATCTTGAAAAACGCAAATCAAATGTCACAAATACTCAATATTGAACAAGCAGTATTAGATAATCTGCGAATTCTCTCGAATGACAAGCAACAAGAAGTCCTAGATTTTGTTGAGTTTCTTGTAAAAAAAACAGTCAATCACCAGCAGTTAGACACTGAAGATTCAGATTCTAATATCTCATCAAATCTCCAACAGCAAAAACGACTATCTCTCCGAGAAATTGCCCGACTACCTGTAGCCGAACGTCACAAAATACTAGAACCTTTTATCGCCGCCATAGCCGAAGATTTTTTGAATGATCCAGAATTAACAGAGTTTGCCGTTCTGGATGGTGAAGACTGGGAAACCGAGAATGACTAATCCTAAAAAAGGTGAGATTTGGCTAGTGCAACTTGATCCAACTAGAGGACAAGAAATTCAGAAGACTCGCCCTGCTGTTGTGATTAGTTCTGATATCTTTATTTCTATACCAATGCGGATTATTATCCCTGTGGCAACATGGCAACCTAAATTCCAAAATCGCATTTTCATGATTCCTATTCAGCAAACTAATGAAAATGGTTTAGACTCCAACTCAGCAGGTAATGTTTTGCAGCTTCGTAGTGTAACAACCGAGCGATTTATCAGGTGCTTAGGAAAAGTTTCAACAGCCGTTATGCAAGAATTGCTAGACGGTTTAATTATCTGTATTGATTATGCTCCTGAAAGCAACGACTGAAAAAGAGGATCTTTGATAAAAATACAATTTAGAGGTAGGAGCCGAAACCCTGTTATAAAATAGACATATAAGGATTCGGGCGGGCCATTTAACTGGTCATAAAACGCCTATAGAAACTATTTTTGGAAATCTCCAAGGTCTGAAGTCCAGCCAGCTGAAGCAACTACAGCGACTGTACCACCAGCGTATACCGGGCGATCGCATCACCACGCCTGAGTTTTCCCAGCGTCTGGCAGCAATTAGCGCAGAAGTCAATCAGCCTGTGTGCGCCTACGTCAACCGTCGCGGACAAGTGATTCGCGTCGGGGTAGGCACACCGCGTCAAACGCAAATACCACCGATGGAATTGCCCCGTTACGGTGCAGAACGACTCAGTGGTATTCGTTGTATTGCCACCCATCTCAAGCCAGAACCGCCCAATGAAGCGGCACTCACGGCGATGGCATTACAACGCTTAGATGCCCTAGTTGTCCTAAATATTACTGGAACGGGATTTACACGGCGGGGAGGCGGTGCGACTGGGTATGTGAAAGAAGCTTATCTAGCTCATCTGACACCCCAAGACTCTCGCACCCTGATTCCTAGTCCTGCTGCTGTCAAAGTGGAGGAAAGCCAATTCGGCTTCGCTCACTCTAAACAAATCCAATCCCCAAGTTGGAATATATCGCCACCTTTGGATTTGGACGATCTGGCAGACCAGGATTTAGTAGACTTGGTAGAAAATCTGGAAGCGGAATTTCAGCGCGAATTTATCGCCCAGGAAGTAGATTCTGACCACGATCGCGTGCTGATTGTGGGGCTGATGACCAGTGAGATGACTCCCCTACAATTCCAAGACACCCTATTAGAATTGGCACGTTTAGTTGATACGGCTGGGGGAGATGTATTACAGACAATACAACAAAAGCGATCGCGCATTCATCCCCAAACAGTAGTTGGCGAAGGTAAGGTGCAAGAAATTGCTCTAACTGCCCAAACACTAGGAGTCAACCTCGTTGTCTTCGACCGCGATCTTTCACCCTCCCAAGTCCGCAACTTAGAAATGCAAATTGGTATCCGGGTGGTTGACCGCACCGAAGTTATTTTGGATATCTTTGCCCAACGCGCTCAGTCTCGTGCTGGTAAGTTGCAAGTAGAATTAGCGCAGCTAGAATATATGCAACCGCGACTGGCTGGTAGAGGTCGCACCATGTCCCGATTAGGTGGTGGTATTGGGACTCGTGGCCCTGGTGAAACTAAACTGGAAACTGAACGCCGTGCCATTGGGCAGCGCATTTCCCGACTGCAAAAAGAAGTAACTCAGTTGCAGGCCCATCGTTCGCGGTTACGGCAGCGACGGCAGCATCGAGAAGTTCCTTCAGTCGCTTTAGTTGGATATACCAACGCTGGCAAGTCCACTTTGCTGAATGCGCTCACGAATGCAGAAGTATATACAGCCGACCAGTTATTTGCCACTCTCGATCCCACCACGCGCCGCTTGGCAATTCCTTATGGCGAAACCAATGAACATCAGGAAATTCTCATTACAGATACAGTAGGGTTTATACACGAACTGCCTGCATCGTTAATGGATGCCTTCCGCGCCACCTTGGAGGAAGTCACAGAAGCCGATGCCCTACTACATTTGGTAGATTTGTCTCACCCCGCTTGGTTGCGTCATATTCGCTCAGTCAGAGAAATCTTGGCACAAATGCCAATAACTCCTGGCCCGGCGCTGGTTGTTTTTAACAAGATTGATCAAGCCAATAGTGAGACACTAGCTTTAGCTAGAGAAGAATTTCCTTTAGCGGTGTTTATTTCTGCAAGTCAGCGCTTGGGATTAGAAACCCTACGTCAGCGTCTTGCCAAGCTAATTGAATATGCCATTGACAAGTAGAAAAATGTTGAAATTTAATATATTTTAAATTTAATTAAGCTCAGTAATTTTACTGAGCTTTTTATGTATATAAAGCTGAAAATAAAATGTTTTTGAAGACACATCCTGTATTAGAGACAACCTGTTGTCCAGTGTTTAGAGTGGTGTAAGGCTTTCTCTTGAGCGCTTTTGACTTTGATGGGTGGCAAGCAGTAAATTCCCATCTTAGCAACGAAGTCTTACCATTCTATTTAACTTATCAATTAACATGAAAAATCTCTTTTCAACTTCAGCAGTACCATCCTTTTTAGCTGCAACTGCCGTTGTAATATCATCCTCTGTTTTTTCCCCTGCGAATGCCGCTTCTTTTACATATAATTTGGATTGCATTATTTCTGGAACTGTAGGTACACAAAACTATAATGGTGGAAGTACCTGTGCCAAAGTAAACACTTCTTTTGGAACGCTTACTATTAAGGACAATGCGACTGATGCCAAAAAAGTAGATGTTGTCATCGACCTAGCAGGAACAAACAAGCATAAAGTTCAAACATTTGATTTGAATTACGACGACAGCAAATTTAATAACAATGCTTTTCAAATATCGGCAGCTTCATCTTACGCTATGGGCAGTAACCCCATTACAGTAGATGAAAACAAGCAAAAACCAGGTGGTTATCAAGGTAAATTAGATTTAGAAATTAACCCATCATCCACTGGCTCAACCAATGATGGCTTCACAGCCACACTTTCATTGAAGAATTTTGATCTCAATGCAGCAAACTTTAATTTTAAAGATACTCTCAATCAAATATTCGCGGCAGTTCACATTGGGAATTACGGTAATAACCCAGGAATTTCTGGTACTAATTCAATATGGGTAGGGGCGAGTTCTTATTATCAGGCCCCACCTAAACCTAAATATGTGCCTGAACCAAGGACAACAGTTGCTCTAGCTTTATTTGCTTTGGGTGCTTTAGGACTTATCAAAAAAACAAACAGTCTGCACAAGAGTCAGCAACACTGCTGATTTAACTTGGTGGTGAGGCACAGAGGTACTTCATCACCCCTTGCTTGTATGGTGGTAATTATTTGCTTAAGTAAGCCTTGTACATCAGAACTATTTTAAGAGAAAGTAAACTTTAGACTTTATCCGATATAAATAACTCCCTTAGATTATTGACTACATTTATAAAATCGGTTAATACATAAAAAATTTATATATGGTTTGAGCAAAAGTATGATATTGAAGCTACAGTTAGTATCAACGTTCTAAAATTAAGAATGTATGACATTAATTTGAGGACTTTATGGCTGCAAAAGTAGAAATTTACACTTGGAGAACTTGCCCGTTTTGTATTCGTGCCAAAAGTTTGCTGAAGAACAAGGGCGTTGAATTTATCGAATACAGCATCGATGGAGATGAGGCAGCCAGAAATAAAATGGCTCAAAGAGCAAATGGACGTCGTTCTTTACCGCAAATTTTCATCAATGATGATCATGTTGGTGGCTGTGACGATATCCACGCTTTAGACAGTCAAGGTAAGCTGGATGAGCTACTAACTTCTAACAACAGCGTTTAAGATTCAGAAGGTATTGCTTTAGCGACAAGCCGCTGCAAATCACACGGCAGTCGCTACAACTCTGAAAAAACAACGCTCTGCCTTGTTTAATGTCTTTTACCCCTACAAAACGATATCTGTCTACAAGACTTTACCCTCCAGATCATACTCAGTAGTACAAAAGTACGTCAATTGGTGAGAGCATCAAGAGATAATAATTGAATAACCATTTAATTTCTTGGTGATTGAGGTATAAAGGGTGAAACTGGTTTTTATCATTGATTCCATCCATCTGCTTGACCCGTGTCATGATACCAGTGTTGCCTTAATCGAAGCAGCGCAAATCCTGGGACACAAAGTTTGGGTGACTCAGGCAAGCTTGCTGAGTGTGGTGGAGGGAAAAGCTTGGGCTGTGCTACAGCAAGTCGAACTTGTACCAGTACAGTTGATAGACAGACGGTGGGTAGCAGCGAATCCTTGGTATAAGTTGAGCGATTCCTCTTTAACTTCTTTAGAGACAATGGACGCCGTATTTATGCGGACAGATCCACCTGTCAATGATTCCTACCTCTATGCCACCTATATTCTGGATTACATTGACCAAAATAAAACCTTGGTGATTAATAGTCCTAGCGGCATCCGAGGGGCAAATGAAAAAATGTACGCCCTCCAGTTTACCAAAGCGATTCCAGAAACCATTGTCAGTGCTGATAAGCAGTTTATCCGCCAATTTGTAGAAGCAAAGGGGGCAGCAATTCTCAAACCCTTGGGTAACAAAGCTGGCGAAGGTATTTTGTTTTTGCAACCAGGCGATCGCAATTTTAACTCCATTGTTGAACTCAGTACCCTCCAAGGTCGAGTGCCAGTGATGGTACAAACCTATTTACCGGAGGCAAAAGAAGGAGATAAGCGAATTATCTTGCTTAATGGCGAACCGATTGGTGCCCTCAATCGCCTCTCTAGTGGAACTGATTTTCGCAATAATATGGCAACTGGTGGCACAGTTGCTCAAACCGCGATTACTCCAGAAGAGTATGAAATCTGTACTTTAGTAGCCGAACGTTTACGCCAAGATGGCTTAGTTTTTGTGGGTATTGATGTTATTGGTGGCTATCTAACTGAAGTTAATGTCACTAGCCCTACCGGAATTCGTGAGATTGACCGACTTGATGGTACTCAGCTTGGTCATCAGGTTATTCAATGGATTGAACAAACCCTAAAAATCAAAAATTAATTTACGTTAGACATCTGGTGAAATTAATTCTGCATTACCTCAAACTCTTGTAGAGAAGGGAAATTAGACTAGACTACTAACGTCTCCATACATTCTTTTTCACCAGATGTCTATTTATATTTTTGATTTTTAGTGTTTTATTTCCCAGAAAACAGGCTTCCTTTGAAGACTTGCGTCGGCGAGTTTCTTACGCAATTTGCTTTGAGTCAATATATTTACTTCTAACGAATATAAGTTTAATGGATTGCGAGGAGTAGATGTAGCGATGTCTACGACAGACTACTCTACGCATCCGTAGTTGGGCAGGTCTTCCTGTTCTTTTAATGGCAAAAGCATATCTGGACATACAAGCCAGTAGACTTCCTGCCCAAATTCATTCCATAAAGTAGAATTGACGAATTTTTTTACCAATTGACAAAATTGGGGATGGCAACATCTTGCTTACCCCTGCCCTTAGTAAAACCCTGGTTTAACTAGCAGATTTTATACTGCGTTCAGCCTGACCTGAGACTGCTAAGTTAATCTAAAATCTCCTATCCAAAATCTTTTAATTCCTTGGTGTTCGTCGGTTTCTGAGAAAATCAGGTATATCTAATCCAGGTTTTTCTTTTGGTTCTGGAGTTGGAGTTGGAGTTGAAGTTGGAGTTGAAGTTGGATTTGGGGCTGAGGTTGGGGGAGTAACAGCGGGTTGCTGTGTTGTTGACCGCTTCGGAGTATTAGGTGTTACCCGAACGTTAGCCACACTTTGTTGTTGCACAGCTTGCACTTCACCTGTAAACCCGGTGGCAATTACAGTAATTCTTACCTCACCTTGGAGTCTGTCATCAATTACCGCCCCGAAAATAATATTGGCGTTGGGATCAACTACTTCATAGATTGCTTCTGCGGCAGCATTCACTTCATGCAAAGTCAGATCAGTGCCACCAGTAATATTAAATACAACCCCTCTAGCACCTTCAATAGAACATTCTAGTAATGGTGAAGAAATAGCTGCGATCGCAGCTTCTCTAGCTCTAGATTTTCCGGAGCTAACGCCAATTCCCATTAATGCCGATCCCGCATCTGCCATCACAGCTCGGACATCAGCAAAGTCAACGTTTACCAAACCGGGGATCGTGATGATATCAGAAATACCTTGTACCCCTTGACGTAGCACATCATCTGCGTAGCGAAAAGCTTCTTGCACAGGTGTTTGTTCGGGGATCACTTCCAGCAATTTGTTGTTGGGGATAATGATCAGTGTATCTACTCTACTTTTTAGTCCTTGAATACCTTCTTCCGCTTGGCTGGTGCGGCGACGGCCCTCAAAAACAAACGGACGTGTAACCACACCAACAGTAAGAGCGCCCATTTCTTTTGCCACTTCTGCCACAATTGGGGCTGCACCCGTCCCAGTACCACCCCCCATACCAGCAGTGATAAATACTAAGTCTGCTCCCTCTAAAGCCGTAGCAATTTCGTCCCGTGATTCCTCAGCTGCCTTTTGGCCAATGGCAGGATTACCACCTGCTCCTAAACCCCGCGTTAGCTTCTGTCCAATTTGCAATCGACTTGGAGCGCCAGCTAAGGTAAGAGCTTGAGCATCAGTGTTAATTGACCAAAACTCTACCCCAGAGACATCAGACTCGATCATGCGGTTGACAGCATTGCCACCACCACCACCGACACCAATCACTTTGATGTTGGCGACCCGGCCAGGAACAATCTCACCAATTCGGCTATTTTCCGGAGAAATCTTCTTATTATCGTGATTTTGTCCGAAGTTTAACCCAGAGTTATTAAAGGGATTGCTCGAGTTAACTGCCAGAGAAAACCCTGGCTGTCCCGTAGATTGGGAATTTTTATAGTTAAGTCCTTGGTTATTATCAAGTGTCATTGGATTTGTAAGAGGGTAGATAAACGACTTTTTCAGGTGTTATTCACCTCAGAGTCAACTTTATTTTGACAGTGCCACAATACTATGGCATTGTTCTTTATTGTTTTCACTACTGCCAAGCCTAACAGAATTGGCAGTCCGAAAATTTGCTATGGGATAAGCTTTTAAAGCAACCGATCGCACAGCCAATTTTACAGAAGTATACCTATATTGATCTAAAAGTGACCTGTATAACTTCAACCAGACATTAATCTCTTCATTATTCTCAACTAAGGGGATAACTGGTAAAGACACACTACAGCGCACCTTCTCTGCCTCAATAATAATATTGTTAATAGGTTTCACCATTGTGGTTGACTGCAACTTTAGGCACAAAATTTACCTTTTACTTACTTATGCTTGAGACTAAAGTAAGCAAGAATTTACTTGTTAGACTATACTTGATTAATTTGTTACTTGGGGAGTCTCAATAGACACTTTATTAGAGCAATACTCTATCCTACAAAAACCCTCACTAGTACGATCAAACAATCAAGATTTCCTAAGAGGTTTTGTTACCCAATAGAATTACGGAGCAGAGTACCCAAACTTATTGCCCAGAAGCAATACTTACGCAATCCCAGGTGGAATTTTATATTACAGGCTAAAACTTCAGTAAACTGTCTTTGGAAGTCTCCTCAACAGACCAAAGCCAAGAGTATTTTTAGCTCTGCACTTCGATGGCGGCGTAAACCGTTCTCATTAGTGCCCTCTGCTCGCAAGTCTAATCTTAATGAAAAACTCAAGGATTCTTCTCTTTTGGGCATTGGGTTTACTCAAAGAATATATGGGCAGAAGGCGTTTTGAACGCCCTAGACAATCATTCAGATTGTCCAATATTTTGCACCCTACTATTAGATGTTAGGGTAACAATTGAGGGTCTTTAACTCGCAATGGAGATTTTATGATTGATCCTTTCATTTTAATTAGAAGTTAATGCCGATTTTCGTGCAGTTTACTAGAAAACTGAAAATAATAAATATATTTGTCAGCATAAAGCTTCTTAATTTACTAGGAGCTATCAATAAATTAAACACGTTAGATATTTTTAGGGATTTTGGGAGTTAATTTTTGATCTTTTTGGTTCATTTGTACTAATGGAAATTCGGGGTTTTTCAGATCAATATACTCTACTTGACCGGAATTGAACTTTGTTGCTAAATGGCGCATTTGGGCGAGTACCTTAATTTGTTCAGCTAACTGAGGGCCTGGAACGCCGAGATGCACATTTCCTATTTCTGTTTTCAAAATTAAATTCGTTGGATTTTGGCAATTAATTTCCATAACTTTTACGGGACTTTGGCTGACAGCCTGATGAAGTTGAGTCCAGTAGAGGCAGTATTGTGTTGGTGAGCCAATTACTCTGAGATTGGGTAATTTCTTAGTGGGATTAAGTGATGTGTATTTTTCTAAAGGCATCCAGGCCCCAGTTGCATCTAGTAAGCCGATTGTAACTTTTTTGTTGCCAAGCGTTTGAGTGACTGCTACAGGTACGCGTTCTTGAATTTCGATAATTAATCCAGGAGGAAACAGGCGGCGTCTGACGATCGCTTGAGCGATAGTTGGTTGTTTCTTCAAAGACTTAGCGATCGCCGACGGTTCAATCCGCCACAAAGACTGGGGGTAAGACAGCGCCAACAGTGACTGAGTTGTTTGCTCCGACAGTGATTTATTACCTGATTTCATCATTATTTGTTTGGGAGTTTTTAGCATCCACACTGGTTGGACTGCAACCCACAGCAATCCACCCGCGAAACCAGTAATAGCAAAAGTTCGCCAAATAGCCTGAATAATTCTCATCTGCCGCTGACGACGTAATTTCTGACGACGTTGGGCTAGATTTGTGCGGGAAACTGATATTATGCCAGCCATTCAAACCCCTTTGTGGTTACAATCTAAATTCCTCGACGCGCTTCTATCATTATTCATTTCAGTAAACACTGTTGGCATCTATATAGCCTCTCTCCTCAAGACTTTTTTTATTTTTAGTAACACTTTACAGTAACTACACAAGGATTCTGGCCCTAGTCATCATTCCCATAAAGTTTCCGGTGTCCATTCTTAACTGAATGTAGTCTTTTTGACAAGTTATTTTTGAAGATTTTTTCCTCAAAATTACGAAATATTAATTGAAATGTTGAGAATTTTGTTTTCTTGACAAATTGTATATTAAATGATAAACAGGTATTCCTATATCTCTGTGTGCTTTGCTATAATTCATACCAGCCATACTCGTCAGCTAGACAAGCTCAAAACCATGAATTCTTGTAACTTTTTTTACTTAATCACTAAATCATACAATTTTGTGGCAGGTCAAATAAAAGCGAGAGATTATCAAAACCTCAATAGCAGGTGTAAAAAGAACAGATATGCTTAAGGCTACTAGGGTCAATTAAATCTCACCATACTACTGACAGTAATTGTGCAAGCATTGCTGTCCCTTGCAAGACATTACCACCTTGCGAGTTAATCCTATGCCTATATGTCGGCAGAGATTAATTGTATAAAAAATACGAAATAAACTGCGTCTACATACACCTGTACATACATGAAAACAACATTAAATCTGTCACGTTTTTATAAAGCATGTAACCCCAGTTACACACTAAACATAAGTAACGTTCTAGATCGGCAGTATTACATAGATTTTGCTGATGTACGTGGTTGCAAGATTGTTGAAGAATTGCAACGGACTATCGTTCGCATTTCTCCTGATGAGCCAACCTGCCAGTTATTTACGGGTCATATTGGTTGTGGAAAGTCAACAGAATTGCAGCGGCTCAAGACAGAACTAGAATTGGCGGGATTTCATGTGGTTTATTTTGAGTCCAGCCAAGATTTAGACATGGCGGATATTGATATCAGCGATATTCTGCTGAGTGTAGCTCGTCAAGTCAGCGCCAGTTTAGAAGGCATTAACATCAAACTCAAAGGTGGTTACTTTACCAATTTGTTTAAAGAAGTAGGTGATTTTTTGCAAAGCCCCATAGAGCTTTCTGGACAAGCAGAATTGTCCTTGGGTATTGCCAAAATTACCGCCAAAACCAAAGATAGCACCCAGATGCGGAATCAACTAAGACAATATCTGGAACCACGTACCAATAGTATTCTGCAAGCGATTAACGAAGAGATTTTAGAAAAGGCTGTTGAACAGCTAAAGCTAAGGGGTCAAAAAGGACTGGTAGTGATTGTAGATAATTTGGATCGAGTCGATATGCGTCCCTTAGCATCAGGGCGATCGCAACCAGAATATCTCTTTATCGACCGAGGCGAACAGTTACGCCGACTCAAATGCCACCTAGTTTACACAATTCCCCTAACGTTAATTTTCTCCAATGAGTATGAGACACTGAAAAACCGCCTAGGAGGAGGGATTGCACCAAAAGTATTGCCGATGGTATTAGTGCGGCAAAGAGACGGCAGTGATTACGAACCAGGAATGTCACTAGTACGCCAGTTAGTTCTAGCTAGAGCTTTTCCAGAAGTTCCTTTAAATAGCAGACTTTTATTAATTACAGAATTATTCGATCATTCCCAAACCTTGGATCGCCTATGTCGCGTTAGTGGTGGTCATATTCGTAACTTATTGGGTTTACTTTATAGCTGCTTGCAACGGCAAGATCCACCTTTTTCTAGGGAATGCTTAGAAGCCGTGATTAAGGACTACCGCGACGATTTGCTATTAGCTATTGATGAGTCCCAGTGGGAATTATTGTTTGAAGTAGTGCAGCAACAAAGAGTTAAAGGTGAGTCTGACTATCAAAGTTTACTAAGAAGTATGTATCTGTTTGAATATCGCGATCCTGTGGGGCGCTGGTTTGGCATCAGTCCAGCCTTGGCAGAAACAGAAAAAGTTTTGGCTTGGCAACAAAAAAAGTAACAGTCAAGTGTCAATTGTCATTGGACTAATAACTACAGCGCTTCCCGCTATTATGCAATACAGTTTTTCTTATTGCCTCTCTCCTAACATAGCTTTTAGCTTTGAGGATGTACCTCATAGCTGCCGGAAGTGCTGTAATATCCAATGCCTCATCCCCAATCCTCAATCCTAAATACTCCACATCCAATGACTAATGACAAGCAGCTACGCGTCTACACCAAAGAAAATCAGCATACTTTGCAAAGACTGATTAGAGCGATCGCACTTTCTGAAGGTCAATTTGCTCTGATTTTAGTTCGATGTAACTATGGGCGATTACGTGAGCAAATGTTAGAGAATATTCGCTCCATCAGCAAAGACATCTATATCAGAGAAATCGTTCTTAATCCATCAACTATTTCCTTACACGGCACAATAATCTCAGAACTATCTTTAGATAATCCTGCCGTCCTTACAGACTCTTTGCCATCGGCTGTAATGGTTTTTGGTATTGAGTCAACTACCGACCTGGAAAACTTACTTACAGGTATTAACCAAGCACGAGATATCTATGCCGCGACTTTTCCATTTCCAGTGGTGTTGTGGCTACAAGATGAAGTGGCATCATTGCTGTCAAGATTAGCGCCTGATTTTAAAAGCTGGGCTGCAACCACGATTAAATTTGAAATGGCCAAAGCAGATTTAATTGCTTTGATCCATCAAGAGGCAGAATCTCTATTTACCAAAGTTTTAGAAGCAGGTGCTGAGACATTTTTATCTAATGCCTTTTTAGATTTAGATCCCAAGTCTCAACACCGCCACGAAATAGAATCAGCCCGTAATGATTTGGTGCGACTGTATGGCGTTCAATTAACACCAGGATTAGAAGCTAGTTTAGAATTTGTGTTGGGGCGAGATAAATACGCCAACGATCAAATTAATGGTGCTTTAGCTAATTATCAAAGAAGCCTAGCTTTATGGCAGCAGGAAGCAAGGAGAGTAACAGAGTGGGAGAATCATTCTTCTTTCCCCATCTTATCTCCTCATTCTACTGCTCCCTCGTCGTTACTCAAGCAAGCAATAGTACTATTTCACTTGGGGCTTTGCTATCACCGAATGGCAGACTTATACCAGAATAATATTAGCTATTGCGAACGTGCTTTGTCGTGGTTTAAACAATGCTTGGAACTATTGGAGGAAGCACAAAGAGAAGACTTAGTTGCTAAATTCATTCTGCCTGCTTGCGAAATGCTGCAACGCTTACAACTCTGGGATGAATTAAAAGAATTAGCTCAAAAGTCATTATATTTACATAAAACTTATGGAACTCCCACACAAATTGCTCAAAATTATGGTTTTTTAGCAAATGTGGCTGCTTATGAGTCGAATTGGGTACTGGCTCATGAATTAGCGAATACAGCACTTTCTATCTCCGAAGAAGTAACACAAGTTTCTCTGCGAGATGCTTTGCAAAGACGACGACAAGAAAGTTGGTATCTTCTCTTGCTAGCACGTACACAGAGGCATTTGGGTGAGTGTGAAGAAGCTATTAATAACTTGGAATGGGCAAGAGTAGTTTGTGAGTTACAACATCAGCCATCACTGTATTTAGAAATTTTAGAGGAACTGCGATCGCTTTACTTTTTCGAGCGTCATGACTATACAGAAGCCTTTAAGCTGAAGCAAGAAAAAATTAAAATAGAACATCAGTATGGCTTTCGTGCCTTCATCGGGGCAAGTCAATTGCAGCCACAACGCCCCAGAATTAACCCAGTATTGGAACCTCACAAAATACCGTTTATTACTGAAGAGATTGCTCAAGAAATATCTGCTTCTGGACGGCAACAAGATGTCAATCGCTTAATTGAAAGAATCGCCCGTGCTGACTACAAACTAACAGTAATTTATGGGCCGTCAGGTGTAGGTAAAAGTTCAATTCTCAAAAGCTGGTTTAGTTCCAGCACTCAAGGGAAAAGTTATTGGTGAACGCATTCCTATACCGATTGTTATATCTGTTTATACAGATTGGATAACAATCTTAATCAGTGGTATCAATCAAGTTCTGGCATACACAGGAATATCAGTTAATCTTGACTCTACACCCACTATACTTCTAGAAAAAATTCGGTTAGCATCGGATGCGAAATTATACAATAGTTATTATACTAGACCAATTTGAAGAATTTTTCTTTGTTAGTAATACTCCTCACACAACGAATAGAATTTTATAAATTTTTTAGTGAATGTTTAAATATTTCTTATGTGAAAACTATTATTTCATTACGAGAAGATTACTTGCATCATTTATTAGAGTTTGAACGTTTGAGCCAGAAAAATAGTACCGGATTATATGATTTAGGCGTAATTAATAAAAATATTCTCGATAAAGACATTCGCTACTATTTAGGAAAATTCTCTAGCCAGGATGCTAAAGCCATAATTCACAGTCTTACTCAACGTTCACATTATGAACTGAGTGATGAATTAATTAACCGATTAGTGCAGGATTTAACAGTGAGAGCTAGACGAAGCTACATCCAATTGAATTACAAATAGTCGGCGCTCAATTACAAATAGAAAACATTAGCACACTTGGAGAATCCAAGCTTTGCGGTGGCTCGACAAAATTGGTGGAACGCTGGCTTGGCGAAGTTATTAAAGACTGTGGTCAGGAAAACGAAGAGCTAAGTTGGAAATTATTATTTGAGTTAACTGATGAAAAGGGGACACGACCGTTAAAAACTAAAGCTGATTTAGCTGCTGCATTAGTTAATAATCTTGATATAGATACAATATCAAGCTTTAACACAGTTGGGGAACTGATTTTAGAAATATTGGTGGGTTCAGGGTTGGTGTTGCGAGTCAGAGAAGAGTTAGGCGATCGCTACCAGTTGGTTCACGATTATTTAGTTGAACCAATTCGTCAAAAGAACAATTATGGGATGCTCGCCGAATTAGAAAAAATCAAACTTGAAAAAACTAGAGCGGAAGTAGCCCAACAACTTAGCCAAAAACAACTTAATTTAGTATTGCAAACGGCGACTGCGGGAAGCACGGATAGCATGCGCAATCTTTGGCAATCATGGGCGGAACAATAGCAGCCTTATGGTGGCAAGCTGACTTGCAAAAAAGAGCAGCAGTCCGCCAAACTCTACGAGCTGAACACAGTGAAAATAACTTGAGGATTAGTGGAATTACTGCTGCTAGTGAAGCTCTGTTTGCCTCTAATAAGGAATTTGATGCTCTATTAGAAGGTTTGCGGGCTTGGAGAGGACTTAAACAAGCAGAGGTCGTGCAACCAGATACCCGAATGCGCGTTGTCACAGCGCTGCAACAGGCAGTTTATGGGGTAACGGAGATCAACCGCCTGGAAGGGCACACAGATGTTGTCTGGGGAGTAACTTTCAGCCCTGATGGTCAGTTGTTAGCATCAGGTAGCTTAGATACGACGGTGAAACTTTGGCATCTTGACGGTACCTTACTCCAAACCCTTAAGGGTCACACTGATGCTGTTAATTGTGTAAGTTTTAGCCCTGATGGTAAAACCCTAGCGTCCGCAAGCCTCGACAAAACAGTGCAAATCTGGCACAAAAACCCGGTTACAGGTGAATTTGACCCCAAGCCATATAAAACCCTAAGAGGACAGGGTGGTTCGGTTGACAGCGTTAATTTCAGTCCTGATGGTGAGTTGTTAGCTACTGGCGGTCAGGATAGAACCGTAAAACTTTGGCGTAAAGACGGTAGCTTAGTAAAAATACTGAGAGGACATCAAGGGTCAGTTAACTGGGTAAACTTCAGCCCTGATGGTCAATTCATCGCCTCATCTAGCAACGACAAGACAGTGAAAATCTGGCGACGCGACGGTAGCCTTGTTACAACTTTGCAGGGACATCAGAAAGCTGTGACTATAGCTGTTTTCAGCCCAGATGGTAAATTGTTGGCTTCAACAGGTCGAGATAAAACAGTGAAACTTTGGCGGCGGGAAAGTAACAGTACTAAAGACGGTTTTGACTTTCGTCTTTTACAAAACTTTACGGCAGCATAGCAAGACTGTGTGGAGTTTAAGTTTTAGTTCCGATAGTAAAAAGTTAGCTTCCGCAGGTGAAGACAAAATCATAAACCTCTGGAGTAACAATGGTACTTTGCTCAAAACCTTGAAAGGACACAGCGATTATGTTGTCAGTTTAGCTTTCAGTCCAAATAACAAATTGCTGGCCTCAGGAAGTTACGACAAAAGCATAAAGTTATGGAGTTTAGAACCCCCAAAACCGTCTATTCTTCAGAGGGCATCAGAGTCGAGTTTTGAGCGTTGCTTGGAGTCCCGACGGTCAGGTACTAGCTTCTGGTAGTAGCGATCGCACTATAAACTTTGGCAAAGATACACCAGTAATGGCGAAGTCAAAACCCGACTTTACAAAACTTTAGTGGGGCATACAAATCAAGTCCCTAGTGTCAGTTTTGACCCAAAAGGTGAAATGCTGGCTTCAGGAAGTTTATGACAAAACGGTGAAACTTTTGCGGCTTGATGGTACTTTAATCATGACTCTCCACGGACATACTGATAAGTGTGATGAGGCGTGACTTTCAGCCCTGATGGTCAGTTTCTGGCATCAGCTAGCAAAGATAAAACAGTAAAACTTTGGAACCGTGAGGGCAAGTTGCTCAAAACCTTAGCGGGGCATCAGGGTTGGGTAAATAGCGTAAATTTCAGCCCAGATGGTCAAGTTATAGCCTCTGCCAGTGATGACCAAACTGTGAAACTTTGGCAACGGGATGGTACCTTGCTCAAAACTTTTTCACCTCATAACAGTTGGGTGTTGGGTGTCAGCTTTAGTCCCACTGACGAGTTGCTAGCTTCTGCTAGCTGGGATAATACTGTGAAACTGTGGCGACGGGATGGGACGTTGTTAAAAACCTTATTAAAGGGGTATAGCGATAGCGTTAATGCCGTCACTTTCAGCCCCAGTGGTGAATTACTTGCCGCCGCCAGTTGGGACAGTACAGTGAAACTTTGGAGCCGTGAGGGCAAATTAATTAAAAGTCTTAATGGGCATCGCGCTCCGGTGTTGAGTGTTAGCTTTAGCCCAGATGGTCAAACACTAGCATCAGCTAGTGATGACAACACTATAATTTTATGGAATTTACATCTTGATGATCTGCTTGTTCGTGGTTGCGACTGGGTGGGCGATTACCTCAAACACAACCGCAATCTTGAAAAGCGCGATCGCCTTCTTTGTGATGGCATAACCCGTACAAACCCTTTTTAATTACGAATTACGTTAGCGAGTCATCGAGCGTCATTACGAATTACGAATTAGCTTGAAGCCTCAATGAGCAACCGCTCTTGGTTTAGCGGTTGATGAGGCGATCAGAGTTGTTAATTCAGAGCTAGAAATAAATTTCGAGCTAATCAGCCAAAAGAGCGATCGCTTTCCAAGACTTCGTGGTTATTTTCTTCAGTAGCCTCTTGTGGCAAATTGGCTAAAAATGCTTGTAGCCTCATGCGCTCAATGTAAGGCCAGCCTCCCTCAGACTCAATATCTTTCAGCAGTGAGTAAAGTTGGCGACGGTTAACAGGCAAACTCTCTTGAAAAACCCCATCCCGGATCTCTCGGTGTAACTGCTCCAATTGCCTAAGCATTGCCAAAAGAGCTACACTATCGCCCTCACAAGCTGTAGCTGCATCATACACCACAGATGCGATCGCTTGGAGTTGAGAAGAAAACTTCTCTGATTCAATAGACTTATGATCGTTCATGCCACCTTTTCCGTATAAATGAGGTCAACTCAAATTTACCGGAGATTTTTAATTTTCCCTAGTTTGTCAGTATTGATTCTTTTAATCCCTGTGCCTACCTGTTACTGCATCCCCTCACTTGCCCTAGTCAGCGATGAATATAACTAGATTTGTATCTTTATCAAAAGTAGTTGCGATCGCGCCTAAAAGAGCGTAGTAACCTTTAGCATAGGCTTTACAGAACCTAGATGCGATCAAAACGAGACTTTCTTGGATTTTGAGTACTTTGATTTTGAGTTAAAAAAAATCGTATGATCTGGCTGATTTCCCCATCAAACAATGGGCTGTATGTAGTAGCGTCACATACATGATACAAAAAGACTTGGGCGATGCCGCTTTTGCCGATTGCAAAAGCAAAGTGCGAAGCAGACACTCCTCTTCGCACTCTCCGAGGTAAGCATTTATGCTGCTTTGTGTGGGGCTTTCTCATCCACTCGCCCAACTTTCACAAATGCTACCAACAGTAAAACTGCTGGTTTTTTGCTCCCATAGTGACACACATCCAAAATGGATACGGTGTGCTACGTCGTCTGGGGTTTACACCCTAAGCTCAAGAGAGCGACACGTTTAACTACGTTTAGCAGAGAAAAGTTTGAGCAGCGACAACTTAAATACCCGGACACTTGCTTCAACTCTCTTAATCAGAGCAAAGCAATGTCCGAACAAAGGTAGCTTTTCGCAGAGTAGCGGCTTCTCGTCAGAGATCAAAGCTTCGATGCAGTTTTACAACTTAGATATTAATTTTTGAGATTGAGGTTGACCATGAGGTATCGCGCTTTAATTGTTGCATTCTTGGCTTTGTGCCTGGGGCTAATAACTGCTTGTAGTGATGCTCCTGCTAGTAGTAGTAGAGACGTACTCACTTATGATCAAATTCGCGGCACTGGCTTGGCTAACAAATGCCCCCAACTAGCAGAAACAAGCCGTGGTTCCATTCCCATTGATTCAAGCCAGTCTTATGCCGTCAAAGAACTTTGCTTGGAACCAACTAGCTTCTTTATCAAAGAAGAACCTGCTAATAAACGCCAACAAGCAGAATTTGTTGCTGGCAAATTGTTGACCAGATACACTTCCACCATTGACCAAGTGCAGGGTAATCTAAAAATCAACGCAGATAATAGCCTAACCTTTGCAGAAACTGATGGTCTTGACTTCCAAGCCATAACTGTGCAACTTCCTGGTGGTGAGCGAGTACCTTTCCTCTTCACTATCAAAAACTTGGTTGCTCAAACTCAACCCAATTTGACCAGTATTAACACCTCTACGGACTTTGAAGGCACCTTCAAAGTTCCTTCCTATCGTGGTGCTGCTTTCCTAGATCCCAAAGGTCGTGGTGTCGTCAGCGGCTACGATAATGCCGTGGCTCTCCCCGCCCAAGCGGATGATGAAGAACTTACCCGCACTAACGTCAAGCGTGCTGAAAATCTCAATGGCAAGATTTCTCTGCAAATCGCTAAAATAGACAATTCTAGCGGTGAAATTGCTGGTACTTTCGAGAGCGAACAACCATCTGATACAGATTTAGGTGCTGGCGAACCTAAAGAAGTCAAGATTCGCGGTCTATTTTATGCACGGGTTGAACCAACTCGCGGCTAAATCCTCTGAAGTAACTCAACTAGCTGGCACTCAGAACGACAATTCTGTAAGTATTCAGACTTGATCGCAAAAGTTGACTTATTTACCCTCTTTTTTTTAGGAGGGTAGATAGGTTTTTTACAAAGATGGGGAAAAGTTAAAGCCCAGCAAAGATTGTGGGCGAAATAACCTTTGCAATTGGAAAAATTTTGATACCTCGCTCTTTTAAGTAACTTGATTCATTTCTTTGAACTTTTCTCTTTGATTAAAAGACTATAGACTTAAGTAAAAAAAGGGTAATATACCCTTTTTTTTATTTAGTTGCGTAAATATACACAGTATTTTTTTAAATTATTAGTAATTTTTAATTATTAGATAAATTTTAGTTGAATAGACACGTAATTTTACTGTAAATACAACGTTTGCTTCTCAAACAAAAGCCCAGCTACTGTTGTTTTGTTTCTATAAATTAAATTCACTATTAATTAATTCAAGTTACGTACAATCTCGGTTTGATATTTAGTGATTAATTTTATATTTTATTCCTATGTAGTTCTAAAACAGCTACAATTCATCCCAAAGATAAATAACCAACTAAATAGCGATTTTGCCTATTTAAATTTAGCTCGATTGTTAAGCAAGCTATGGAATTATAAGAGCAAATCTTGATTACATACCATAGGATTTGCTAGGCAATATAGCGCGATATTGTCTTTGATGTCGTGCGATCGCAGCTGAATTTAAAAGTTAATAATTGATTCCTTATTCGCTCAATAAATCCGGTGCTATGCCTACCACAGCCACCAATGAACTAAAGCACGAAATTTGGCAGTTGTTGCGAGAATATCAGCAATCTCCGTCAGAAAATATCCGCAATCAACTGGTAAAACTCAATTTTGGACTTGTGAGAAAAGAAGCTCACTACTGGACAAATCAATGTCATGAAACTTACGATGATTTGCTTCAGGTTGGATGTTTGGGTTTAATCAGAGCTATTGAAAGATTTGAACTTTCTAAGGGACATGCCTTCAGTTCCTACGCTCTTCCTTATATTCGGGGTGAAATTCAACACTATCTCCGAGATAAAGGTGTTACCGTGCGAATTCCCCGGAGATGGTTAGCGCTTCAACAGCAAGCAATAGGAGTATCACGTTCTTGGCGTGAAAAACATAATCGTCAACCAACAGACTCTGAATTAGCAGCAGCACTAGAAATTTCTCCAAATGAATGGCAAGAAATTAAATTGGCATGGGTTAATCGCGCTCCCTTGAGTCTCGATGTACCAATTCAAGATGGAGAAGAAGGCTCTACCTGTTTAGGAGAATTGGTTCCAGATCCTAACTATCGCAGTTTTCAACTGGCACAAGAAGATCAACTTCGCTTGCAACAAGCATTGGTTCAGCTAGAAAAACGCACCCGCGATGTGTTGGAATGTGTGTTTTTGCAAGATTTGACACAAAAGCAAGTTGCAGAGCATCTGGGCATCAGTGTAGTAACGGTTTCCCGTAGAGTCAAGAAAGGACTAGATTTGATGAAAGAGCTTATGGGTGTGGCAGACGATTGACTGCAAACAAAGTTAACCCGCAGTTATGCTGGGTAAGCAGTGCTAAAAATAACCCTTGAAATGTAAAAAATTAGGTTATAAAGGGAACATACTTTGCCTTTGATATAAATTTAAGGCATGTTGATTTCCACTTTTAAATTTTCCAATGGCTTTTGAGAAAGGCTCATGGGCAGAACTTCAAAAATTACAATTGCAGCTATTCTAACTTTGGCGATCGCTGGATGTGCTTCTGAAGATACACAACAAGCTATCAATCCTGCGCCAATTCCCAAAATAGCAACAAAGTCGCCAGCAACGGCTCAATCCTTTAAGAATCCATTGACACCTGCCAAACAGGTTTCACAAGTTAATCTTGCATCTGTTAACTTGATTCAATCCACTAATGCTACAGAGCGGGCACGGGAACTTGTGGTATCAAAAGATCGGAGTGATCCTTTTGCACAACTTTTTGGGCAGACGGTTCCCGGAATGTCTAAAACATCTGGGAGACCAGTTCCTGTGTTGCCTAAGTTACCTACTCCATCAGCAGTAAAACCAAAACTTCCAACACGCAGCATAGCTTTAAATCCACAGAAATCTGTACCAAAAAAAATCAATCCTACCTTGACTTCAGTCTTGCCTAGGGTTTTGCCTCAAGTTGTCCCCAATCCCACTTTAGTCTCTGTACTGCCACCGACAACACAACCTGAGTTAGCAAGAGCAGTGGTTGTGACTGGTGTAGTTCTAATTAGTAAGGAACCACAGGCAATTATCAAAGTACCGGATGAGCCAACGAGTCGCTATGTACAAGCGGGACAGCGATTAGCAAATGGGGTACTGATTAAACGTATTGAAATGAATGGAGGCTACAACCCCATCGTGATTTTGGAACAATATGGTATTGAAGTTGCCAAAATGGTAGGGGAAGGGCCTGTCAAATCAACACCGTCAGATGCATCTGCTACTGGCAATCCTATTTCAGTGACAATGCCCTCCCAAAATTCTTTTAATATGGGAGCTTCATAAAGATGGAGACTAAGGAAAAAATTGAATTCGCTGGTTTGCCTTTAGCTGTCTATAGAGAAATAGCAGCGCATTTACGTCAAGTCGAAGGGGTGGAAGTAGATTTAATTCCCCAGTCATCCCAAGAGTTTGATTATAATCAAAGTCAAATTGGTGGCTTAAGCCTCTCGTGGGCAGCAAACTCTGGTTTAGAAAGTCGTCAACGAGTGAACCAAATTTTGGCTTACTATCAAAATCGCTATATTAGCCCTATTTAATTGTGTGAGAATTGTAACCCGCAGATCCCCGGCTTCTTAAAGAAGTTGGGGATCTTTTGTTCACGAATGATTAAGTAGGGTAATGGTGTTTTACTACTTCAGTATATATTCCTGACTCTTGACTTGGAATTTTTCTACAGTAACGCTGAAGCGATCGCCTTTCTCTCGCTCCTTGATTCTTATAGAGTAGCGATGTCTCCGACGGGCTACACCTACGCAGCAAGCATTATTTAACACAGGTTCATAAAAAATACTGTCTAACGACTTCACAACACGCAGCAAGGTGAGGATTTCAAAAAGCAACGTTATGATAATTAATGCATTAATCGAGCTTGGGTCTAATAATAAATAAGTTGGCACAAATAAACCTCCAGAATACGGAGACGATTAATCGCCTCTGTGCAGCAGTCAAAAACAATGGTTTTTGACTGTTATTTAGGCGCTGCGCCAACCAAAATCAGCCGTTGTACAAATTTCCATAAGGATAATTGAAGTGACTAGGACTAATTCAGACTTTCTTTCTTCCACCGATCCAGCGATCGCAGGGTTAATCAACGACGAACTACAGCGTCAGCGAGATCACTTGGAATTGATTGCTAGTGAAAACTTTACCTCAGCTGCTGTACTGGCGGCTCAAGGTTCGGTATTGACAAATAAATATGCCGAGGGATTACCTGGTAAACGCTACTATGGCGGTTGTGAGTATATCGACAAAATCGAACAACTGGCGATCAATCGTGCTAAACAAATATTTGGTGCTGCTCATGCGAATGTGCAACCTCATTCTGGCGCACAAGCCAATTTTGCAGTCTTCTTGTCGCTGTTGGAACCAGGAGACAAAATTATGGGCATGGATTTGTCTCATGGGGGACATCTCACCCACGGTTCACCTGTAAATGTCTCAGGTAAGTGGTTCCAAGTTAGCCACTACGGTGTTAGTCAACAAACAGAACAACTCGACTACGATCAAATTCGAGAGCTGGCGCTGAGGGAGCGTCCTAAGCTCTTGATTTGTGGTTATTCGGCTTATCCCCGTATAATTGATTTTGCAAAATTCCGTAGTATTGCTGATGAAATCGGCGCTTACTTACTTGCCGATATTGCCCATATTGCTGGTTTAGTTGCTAGTGGTCTTCATCCCGATCCCATTCCTCATTGTCATGTAGTAACAACAACTACACACAAGACTCTACGCGGCCCTAGAGGTGGTTTAATTTTGACCAGCGACGCAGAACTAGGCAAAAAGCTAGATAAATCTGTTTTTCCTGGTAGCCAGGGTGGGCCATTGGAACATGTCATTGCTGGAAAAGCAGTAGCTTTTGGAGAAGCCCTAAAGCCTGAGTTTAAAACCTATTCAGCCCAAGTGATTGAAAATGCTCGTGCTTTAGCAGAACAATTACAAAACCGGGGTTTAAAGCTAGTATCCAATGGTACTGACAACCATTTAATTCTTGTGGATTTACGTTCTGTCGGTCTAACTGGTAAGCAGGCAGATCAGCTAGTTAGTACTGTGAATATTACTGCTAACAAAAATACTATTCCTTTTGATCCGCAATCGCCATTTGTTACTAGTGGTTTAAGGTTAGGTTCACCTGCAATGACCACGCGAGGTTTAGGAGTAGCAGAATTTGCTGAGATTGCAAATATTATTAGCGATCGCCTGCTTTCTCCAGATTCCGACGTAGTAACCCAAGATTGTCGGCAAAGGGTAGCAGCATTGTGCGATCGCTTCCCCTTATATCCTCACCTGGAAATTCCTGTACCAGCACTAGCATAATTGGGCATGGGGCATAGGGCATGGGGCATTGGTTATTTCTCCCTTTGCTCCCCCTGCTTCCCCTGCTCCCTCATCCCGACTCCCTACTCCCCTTCCCCAATCCAATGAGTGCAGAAATTATTTGTGTTGGTACTGAACTGCTGCTAGGAGATATTCTCAACGGCAATGCTCAATTTTTAGCGCAACAATTAGCGCAGCTAGGAATTCCCCATTACTATCAAACAGTGGTTGGGGATAATCCAGAACGGTTAAAGCAAGTTATGGAAATTGCTATTTCCAGAGCGCAAATTCTCATTTTCACTGGTGGACTCGGCCCAACACCAGATGATCTCACCTGCGAAACCATCGCCGATTTTTTTAAAGTCCCGTTGGTAGAACGTTCTGACATCATCGAAGACATAACCCAAAAATTCGCACAACGTGGTCGGGTTATGTCACCAAGTAACCGCAAGCAAGCTTTGATTCCCCAAGGTGCAGAAATTCTCCCCAACCCCACTGGAACAGCACCCGGTATTATTTGGCAACCTCGACCTGAAATTACGATTTTTACCTTTCCCGGTGTTCCTAGTGAAATGCACGTAATGTGGGAAGAAACAGCCGTGCCATTTCTCAAAAATCAAGGTTGGGGTAAAGAAATTATTTACAGCCGGAGTTTAAAGTTTTGGGGTATTGGTGAATCTGCTTTGGCGGAAAAAGTTTCTTCTTATTTGAAGTTGCCAAATCCCACAGTAGCCCCTTATGCAGGTAAAGGAGAAGTAAGATTGCGAGTCTGTGCTAAAGCCACTTCAGAAGCAGCCGCAGAAACGTTAATTGCGCCCATTGAAAAACAACTTAAAGAAATTGCCGGACTAGATTTTTACGGCATTAATAATGATACTCTTGCTTCCGTGGTTGGTGAGTTATTGCGGGCATCAAAAGAAACGCTTTCGGTAGCAGAATCTTGTACTGGTGGCGGTTTAGGGCAAATGTTGACTGAGATTTCTGCGAGTTCTGATTACTTTTGGGGTGGAGTAATTTCTTATGATAATTCTGTGAAGGTTGGACTGCTGGGGGTTAACCAGGAAGATTTAGATAAATTTGGGGCGGTAAGTGCTACTGTTGCAGAGCAAATGGCTGTTGGAGTCAAAACCCGCCTTGCAACAACTTGGGGATTGAGTATTACTGGTATTGCTGGCCCAACTGGAGGGACAAATACTAAGCCGGTGGGTTTAGTTTACATTGGTTTAGCTGGGCCAAAGGATGAAGTGGCAAGTTTTGAATATCAGTTTGGTGCAATGCGAGGTCGAGCTTTAATTCGTCATGTCAGCGCAAATGCAGCATTGGATAATCTGCGGCGGAAGTTGTTGACGAGGTAGAAGGTATGTTATCTTCGTCATACGTTTGTATGACAAAGGAACCCAACTATGCGAATTAATGCGCGATTAGATGACGAGTATGCTGACAAACTAGCCTTTATTCAACAGCAGACTAATCAGGCAGTAACAGATGTAATTAAATCTGCCCTTGAATTGTACTACCAGCAGCTTCAGCAGGAGCAAAAGAATCCTTTCTCAATGCTGACCCAAACAGGCTTTATTGGTTGCGGTGAGACACATCCGGATCTATCTGTAAATTACAAATCAATTTTGAGAGATGGCTTAAAAACTAAGTATGATTATCGTTGATACTGGCTTTTGGTTAGCATTGGCAAATCGCAATGACTCGTACCACACTCAAGCAATAACAGTACTTGCCAATGTCAACGAACCTCTGATTACGACTTGGGCTGTCGTTACAGAGACTTCCTATCTACTGCTAACAAAGATGGGGAACCACGCGCAAGTAAGTTTCATTAATAACTTATTTTTAGGGGTATTTACGGTTTTTGATTTGCAACCCCATCATGGTAAACGCATTTGTGAACTGATGGAAAAATATGCCAACTTACCAATGGATCTGGCCAATGCTTCGTTAGTAGTTTTGGCAGAACATCTGGAGCATGGGAGAATTTTGTCTATAGATTTCAGAGATTTGAATGCTTACCGTTGGAAAAATCAGTATCCGTTTGAAAATCTAATGGTATGTTAAAAAACTCAATTATCAATTATGCAGCTATGAGCAAAACTCCTATTCTTAAACCAAATTACTCATACACTTTCAGAAGCTATTTTGAGATGTCATTTGAGCCAGAAGACATACTGGCTGAATTTGGCTATTCTTTAAAACGTTCTTCTCTCAATCAAAAAAAGTCCACCATTGAATTAGATAGACTCGAAAATCTCAAATCTAGGATTGAAGAGAGTTTGCCATATATTAGTTTGACTAGTGAAGCAGCCCGCAGAGAGTTACTAATTGCACCAATTTTATTAGATGTTGTTCATTACACTCAAGCCCAACTTAGAATCGAATATCCTCTTATAGTTACAGAACAATTAAAAGGTTCTCTTGATTATTATTTGCACGCAGACCATAAACTCTTAGTTGTAGAAGCTAAAAATGCTGATTTGGCAAGAGGTTTTACCCAGCTTGCTGTAGAATTGATTGCTATTGATGCGTGGACTGATTCTCAAGAGGCAAATTTACAAGGGGCTGTTTCTACAGGGGATATTTGGCAATTTGCTCTATTGAATCGAGAAAGTAAACAAATAACTCAAGACCTAAATTTATATCGTGTTCCTGCTGACATAAACGACTTGCTTCGGATTTTGGTGGCGATACTGAGCCGATACGGATGAAACATTATCACATTAATATTTTCTACAGTGAAGAAGATGATGGTGATATTGCTGATATTCCTGATTTGAAATACTGTTCAGCATTTGGTTTAACAGAAGAAAAAGCACTTCATGAAGTCTTGCAAGCCAAAGCAGCATGGTTAGATGCTGCAAAAGTGGAGCGTAAACCAACTCCTGAACCGAGATATAGACCTGCAATTTACCAGGTAGCCTCATGATTAGCAGAGAAGCAATCGCACTTTTGTAAAAAATCTTAACATCAGTGTTCAGGTTATTTGATTAAAGCCAAATCACAGTTTAACTTTTTGTTAATCATTGCTAACACCTTAGCTTCTTCTGGCATGATTACTCCGTCTATATGAGCAATTTTTTGACATTGTGCCAGCAGCGGTACAGTAAAATCACTATTAATTTGCTCAAGTAAGGTTTCTAAAGATGGTGGAGATTTGATATTAGCTGCGATCGCATCGATTGACGCAGGGCTAAGGTTGGTAGCTTGTAATTCTGGTAAAATATCCTCCCAAGATTTATCTGGATTACCTGCTAAGACAATATGAACCAAAATCTGATCCATAATCTTTTCTTGGGAAATAGCAGCTTCAATAAATTTTTCACTCTTTACCTGAGCATCTACTAATGTTGCTTCTAAAGTTAATGGATTCTGCTTTGCTTCATAAAACTGACAAGCCGCATAACCTAATGCGTAGATCATTACTGCATTTGAACTAGCACCAATGACGGCTCCCGCTACTGGCACAATTCGTAGTAAACCCAAACCTGCTTTGATTGCTGTTTTTCCACCCAGCCCTAAACCAAAAATTGCTACTGCTTCCCCTTTACGCTCAGAATCATTTAAATCCATTCCATAGGCAGCAGCAATTTGATAAACTAACTCCACGGATAATGCAGCTGTAGCAGCCCAATCAACAGCAAATGTTACGACAGCTTGTCCTGGTACAGCACTAGTAGTAAATCCTGTCATTCCTGCGAAAACAGCTTTCTCTAACATCAGATGGTGGGCAATTCCAGCCGGTTGTTCATTTGGATAATTTTGCTGTAACTTTCTAACAGCAGCCTCAGCCTTGACTACATCAACTTGTTGAATCAAGGGATTCAACCAGTCTTTATTTAAAGATTCAATTGCTGATCGTAGAGAAGGATTATTACCAACTATTGCTAATGCTTGACCTGCGATTTGTGCTGCCTGAAAAGTTGCACCACCAATTGTACCACCAATACCTACAGCCGTCCCTGCAACCGCTTGCCCTGCTTGAACAGCAGCACCTCCAATAGTCCCACTGATTCCTATAGCTGCTCCTGTAGCAGCTTGTCCAGCTTGAACAGCAGCACCCCCAACGACTCCAGCTGTTCCTGTTACTGCTCCAAACAATGAACCCAAAAAAGATGGTTTTTGTACAGTTAATTTATTATCTGTTGGTTTAGTAATGACAATTGAAGATTCCACTTCAATATTAGTTTGAGGTGTTAGCACAGCTAAATTTACTAGTGCTTCTAACTCAATTTCTTGTTGCCAATCGGGAAAATCTTCACCTTTTACTCTACCGTATATTTTGACATTCTTAAAAGATTGGATGCCTAAATTAATTAATCCATCACAAATAACCGGGACTACTAACTGTTGTACTGGAACCTCAAATGATTCCAACATTATCTGTAGACAATTTTGTTTAAAACTAGTTTTTGGCGTAATTCTGGGTAAATTTAACCACTGACTTACCAGAATGTTAATCGCATTTGTATCGCCCTGCTTGGCAAGTTCTAGAATGTTTAGCTGTATCATACTTAGTACTGGTGAGAATCTTAGCAATAACTTAGTTCAATTATTCCCACTCATTAAATTAAAAGTAACATTTGACACAGTTAACTTTTAACCATCAGCTATCCTACCCATCAGTACAATTAATAACGCGATCGCTTGCTGTGTTTTTTACAGTTTGTTACAAAAGAGTCCATTTTTGCACCCGAAGACTTCTTTCTCTCAACCTAGAGTTACTATGCACAGTTAAAAAATTAACATTTATGTTACGTAATACCAATTTAATGTGAAGCTACACTAAATAAGTAACTCTATATTCTTGGCGTACTTGGTCGTTCGTTTAATATTCTGTGCATCTTCATACAGAATTGGTATAAGTCTTGGACGAATAAAAAAAACTATGGAGCGATCGCACTTATTTAAAAGGTAAGTAAAATAAGTGCGATCGCTGGCTCTGTGTTTAGTCCAAAATAACTTTTTTGACTGTGATACTTATGGCTTCAAGTAATCTTGAAGGTTTCAAGTTTAAAGTCCTAAGAAATTTGGCTTAGGAGTAGTGACACCATTACGACCAACAGCAGGTATTTCCACTAGCTGATCTGTAGCAGTAGGAGTTCCATTACTATTGCCACTGGGAGTCACTGAACTTTGATTACCGGGATGTCCATTGGGGATAAACAATTGCGGATGGTCAAAGGGTGCTTTTTCAAGAAGGACTCGTTGATCAGTAAGTCCGTTTCTTAAGAAAGCGACCAAATCAGCTTTTTTAGCATCGGTTAAGTTCAACGGTGGTGCACCAGGGCCACCGTCGTCACCTCGACCACGATTGTAAAAGTCTACTACTTGCTCTAGAGTTGCCATCCCACCGTTATGCATATATGGAGCTGTCAAGCCGACGTTACGGAGGGCAGGTGCTTTGAAGAGTGATCTGCTAGTGCTTCCGGCTCCTGGGTCATCTGAGGCAGGTGTGACACCGAAGTTAGGAAAGAAGCCGTTAGTTGGGCTAATGAGCGGATCAGTTGAATCAGTTGAAGCTACTCCTGCGGTTCTTCTCACGGAAGCGGTAGTGAATTCTGGAATCGTATGGCAGACGTTACAACTACCACCACCATTAACCCCATTATTGACAAAGACACTCAGACCGCTTTTTTCCTGAGCGGTGAGAGCATTGGTATTTCCCGCTTGGAATTGATCAAAAGGTGTCTTGTCAGACACAAGAGTAGATATATACTTTTGCATTGCTAACCCAGAGAATAAAGAAAAATTCCAATCTCTGAGCGAAAACTGATTGGTAGGTAAAGTCTGTCCTTCCTCACTCTCATTACCATCATCATTTTTAGCGAGGATTGTTGGTGTTCCTTTACTGTCAACTTGAATGATTGACTTTGATTTCCACCATTGCTTCTTAAAGGCTTTCCGAATTAGCTGATCATAAGATGCGATTTTCAGACCGGGCTGACGGGATCGACTGTCAGATCCTAAAACACTGTCTTGCGGATCTACAAATTGTTTAGCTAAGGGTCTAAGGCTTTTGATCTTCTGACCTTTTTTTCGCAGAAACTTAGCACCGATTTGAGGTAAGGTACGACCATCAGCAGATGTCTCAAATTCACTCAATAGTGGCCCAGTTACTAGAGAAGCTATAGAGGAATTGTTGAGCGAAACGGAAACAGCAGTTAGTTCCTTTGGTTTTGTAGCTTTGTAAACTTTAGCACTAAGCTCTGTTGCTCCTTTTGGATTCACCCCATTGAAGGTTTCCTTGGCGCGACCATCCCAAAACTGGAGTTTGTTGAAGATTGCATTAATTACCGTTGGGCTATTACGCGGCGCAACTCGACGCACATTAATTCCATTGACTTGAAAGCCGTCTGGATCAGGTTCAGATGTAGTCGAATCCACTGCTTGACCCGGAACAGTGTTTTTAAGAACACTGTTAAACACACCTTGGGATGAAGCGATATCGTTAGTGTCAGAAATAATTGTACTGGTTCGATCATTAGGGTCTGCCAGTTTGTGAAATGGAAAATCTGCCGCAGTGAGTTGATAGTTTGCACCACCACCTACCTGGAAAGTTATATCTTTCAGCGATTCTAAAAGACCACTACCAGGATTAATTTGATTCTTTGATCTGTTATCAGCTCCGGCATGAAAGTGACAACTAGCACAAGACTGAACGCCATCACTACCAAGTTGCATATCCCAGAATAGGGCTTTTCCTAGCTTGAGTAGAGCTGTTTGGTCGTCAACAAAGTCTGCGAGATTGCTTGGTTGAGCCACTGCTGTCAAGAGTGGTGGGTTCGCCGGGGTAGGATCTCCAGGTGTAGCCAGTGGTAAACTCGTTATGTTATTTAGGGGAGCCGGATTCGGTGTTACTTGCGCGGATACGATACCTCCACCAGCGATCGCCAGAGAAACTATCACGAAAATTGCCAGAGGGCGTAAATATCTTGATATTATTCTGATTTTATATTTTAAATAAATCCAGAATAATATCAAAATTAGCACGGTTAACATTGCTAATTCAGTATTTGAGGGTATCATAAGACCTCGCTATGCGTATGGAAAATATGAGTCTGAAGCTGACTCCGCAAGATTCAGCAGTACTTTATGTAGTGTTAAAGTACCGACAATGTATTATAAGCACATAAATGCTGCATTTTAATCACACATAAAATACTATGCCGCAGTGATGTGATTCTCTATAGATTTCGATAACAACGATGTTATTAGTATCAAAACATACTTTGTTGTTTGAGTTTGTTATTCAATCAAATCTCTCAAGCTAGCAGGTTTTACCCATTTGTTCGCCTGCTATTTTATTCTCCTAGCTCAGTAAAATGGCGCGTAAATATTTAAAATTTTTGTAACTTCTTATACTTTGTGATTAACAAATCTACTAAGTAAAAAATTGTGTAATTTTGTAGTTAAAGTATTATGTTTAATGAATCACCTGCTGATTCAAGATGCTTAAATCATATATTCTATTGGATAAGCGATGTCTACGACGGGCTGCGCCTACGCAGTTTAGTTAAAAGTAAGACTTGAGGCTCAAGGGTAGGGTGTTTACTCTAAACCCTTTAGCGCATATACTTCAACATATAATTGTTGATGTCATAAATGCTGCAACTTCATACTTACTTAAATCATATTTATAATATTTTATACATTTATCTATTAACCATCAGCCATTCTATACCTACCTATCAGCACAATTAATCACGGGATCGCTTGCTGTATTCTTCACAGTTTGTTACAAAAGTACAAAGAACTTCTAGAGACCCAAAACCACATGTTCGGCGGACTTACTGGTTTACAAGATCCTAAAGGCACAGATTGGGGAGAGCGGATGCTCAACACGGTTGCCAGCCAAACGATTCGCCACCTGTTTACCCAAAGCGAGTCAGTAGAAGTCTTTGTGCGCTGCTACCCCTCCAGCAAGCTCTTGCAAGGCAGCATTGATAGCTTCAAAATGAGCGGTCGTGGCTTGGTGATTCGGAAAGATTTCGCAGTAGATGAGATGTCTTTTGAAACCGATGCGGTTGCCATTGACTTCGGCTCGGTTTTAAGTGGCAAACTCAGTCTTAAGCAACCCACTCAAGCGATCGCTCAAGTGATTTTATCAGAAGTAGGCATAAACCAAGCTTTTAATGCGGAACTGGTGAAAAAGCGCTTGCTTAACCTCACAGTGCCATCACTGACAGAATTATCTGGCGGTGAACCAGTCTCCTTTACGGGAGTTGAGATAAAGCTATTGCCGGAAAATCGCTTACAGCTTGTAGCAAAAGCAGATTTAAATAATGGCGAACTCGTACCCCTGAGCATGATTTTAACTATAGCCATTGAAAGGCGGCGGCGAGTTTCTTTCAAAGATCCGAAAATCCAACTTGATCAAGTGCCAGAAGCACAAAGGGAAATCTCGCAAACCTTGAGTGTGGCGTTGGTAGAAATTTTAGATAATATGGTCGATTTGGATCGTTTTGACCTTGATGGAGTGAAAATGCGGCTCAATCGATTAGAAACTGAAGGTCAAAAACTTATTTTCAGTGGATATGCTGAAATCGAACGTATTCCACATAGCGCTTGACATTAAATTATCACGTAAAAATGCAAAATAAAGTGAAGCTTTAAACAAATTAAATACCGCCTAGAGTATTCTAGGCGGTAGTTTAAATCTTTAGGTTTTGAAGGGAGTTAGGAGTTATTGATTATGGGTTGTAATTAATTTTTATTGATAACTCCTAACTTCTAACTCTCTATCTCCCCACCCCTACATATTGGAATCCAGCCCGGATCATTACTTCAGGGTCAAGGAAGTTACGACCGTCGATGATAACGGGGTTGGTCATCAATTTTGCCATCTTCACATAGTCAAGAGTGCTGAACTGCTGCCATTCGGTGACAAGTACTAACGCATCGCAGCCATCAGCTAGTCTTTCGGCATCGGTTTCTACTAGCACTCCAGAAAGCCCATGACGTAAACCTGTTTGAGAAACAATGGGGTCGTAGGCTTTAACTTTGGCTCCCAGTCGGTTTAACTGCTCAATTAGGTTGAGGGCTGGGGCATCGCGCAAGTCGTCAGTATCGGGCTTGAAGGTCAGTCCGAGTAGTCCAACTGTTTTGCCTTTGAGGATTTTCAGAACTTTTTGGAGTTTTTCTAAAGCAATCAATCGCTGGCGTTCGTTGACACTGACAGCAGCTTTGAGTAATTGGGCTTCATAGCCATAATCATCAGCAGTGTGAATCAGGGCGGAGACATCTTTAGGAAAACAAGAACCACCCCAACCAATACCAGCTTGTAAAATTTGTTACCAATGCGGGAGTCTAGACCGATACCTTTAGCTACTTGAGTGACATCAGCACCGACGCGATCGCAAATATTAGCGACTTCGTTAATAAAACTAATCTTAGTGGCTAAAAAGGCATTAGCGGCGTATTTAATCATTTCCGCCGAACTTAGGTCTGTTTGCCAAAATTGGCACAGGAGGTAAAGATTGATCCTCAGCGTATTTGCGTTCGACAATTGGGGCATACAGTTGTCGCATTAAGCCTACTGCCCTTTGACTATTGCCGCCTAGTACAATGCGATCGGGGTTGAAGGTGTCGTGAACTGCCGAACCTTCGCGCAAAAACTCTGGATTGCTGATTACATCAAACTCGGCTGCAAACTCAGGTAATTTTTCATTACTCGGAACCCCACCTGCGGGCACTAATGTTTTCTGCCGTTCAGCAACACCATCTAGAACAAGCATCCGCACCCAGTCACCTGAGCCAATGGGTACTGTAGATTTATTCACTATGACTTTATAACCACCGTTGAGATTTTCACCAATCCCACGGGCTACAGCTTCAACATAACGAGTGTCACTTTCACCAGTGGGTAAAGGTGGCGTTCCCACAGCAATAAACAGAATCTCGCCGTGGGAAACTCCAGCAGCGAGATCGCTAGTAAAATGAATTTTCTCGGTTTGAATGGCAGATTGGATAATTTCTGAAAGTCCCGGCTCAAAAATTGGGGACTGCCCAGACTTCATTAACTTAACTTTTTCTTCGTTGTTGTCTACGCAAATGACATCATGCCCAATATGAGCCAAGCAAGCACCTGTAACTAAACCAACATAACCAGTACCAATCACGCAAACACGCATTTTTTAACTCCTCACTTTTTTGGGGTTAGTCTTCAAAAAGAAGTCCTGAATATCGGACTTATACACTGCCAGGCAACTTCGCCACTAAGTATATTGGTTATTGAGGGCAAGCCTGCATGAAAATTCTAAGCGACACTAGAAGCTGTTTAGGTGGTTAAATTATTAACATCGCTTTGAATGCGATCGCGAAAATCTTCTATTGTCAGTTTTAACCCGTCTTGTAGAGGAATGGTAGGTTCCCAATTTAACCAAGTTTTTGCCTTTGTAATATCAGGCTGGCGACGTCGGGGATCGTCCGAAGGTAGTTCCTCGAACTTAATCTGCGCGTCTGGATTAATCATATTTTGCACAGTTTGTGCTAATTGTAAAATCGTGTATTCACCAGGATTACCCAGGTTCATTGGGCCAATGTAGTCGCTATTCATTAAGCGAATGAATCCTTCGACTAAATCGGAAACGTAGCAGAAACTACGAGTTTGCGAACCATCACCGTAGACGGTTAAAGGATGACCCCGCAACGCTTGTACTATAAAGTTGCTCACCACCCGACCATCGTTTTCTAACATTCTTGGCCCGTAGGTGTTGAATATCCGAACAACTCGAATATCAACTTTATTTTGCCTGTAGTAGTCAAACGCTAGAGTCTCAGCAATTCTTTTACCTTCGTCGTAGCATGAACGTATGCCAATGGGATTGACGCTACCCCGATACTCTTCGGGTTGAGGATGAACCTCTGGATCTCCATAGACTTCACTAGTTGAAGCCAAGAAAAACCTAGCTTTTACACGTTTAGCTAGCCCCAACATATTCAGTGTTCCCATCACGTTAGTTTTAACGGTTTTAACTGGGTTGTACTGGTAATGTACTGGTGAAGCCGGACAAGCTAAATGATAAATTTGATCCACTTCTAAGCGAATTGGTTCGGTAATATCGTGGCGGATCAGTTCAAAGTACGGATGACCTAACCATTTAAGAATGTTACGTTTGTGGCCAGTGTAAAAATTATCCAAACATATTAATTCATGGCCAGCAGTCATTAGTCGGTCGATAAGATGGGAACCAATAAATCCAGCACCGCCCGTCACCAAAATTCTCATAGTTTCCCAATTATTTACAAATATTTAACAGCTATTACACTTACTTTTAGATTACCCACCCTGGCTACAAAAATACAAAATAAAAAAAGGAACAAGGCTCAACCAAAAACTTGTATTGAACTTGACTATTTTTTACCTTTTTGCTTAGGATCGTGGATTTAATAAGATATCAAACTTTGTTTGAGGTTTCTTGTCCTATGCGAAAACAACAACCGAGAGTTACAGGTTATTTAATCCACGATCCTTAAGATTTTAATTAGCAAATTAACAAAATTAGTGTGAAAATAGTTAGCCTTCCACCAAAACTTCATCAAATCTTTAAGAATATAAATTATTTTCACAGTTGCTAATTTTATCAGTTGGATACAAAGTAGCAGGAATTAGATTGAAAGTCGGCCAATTTCAAGATTTTATTATCACCATATTTTTGTAATAGTCGATCTGTGCCGCGTTTGTTAAGATTCACTTTTGCCCTTGAGTACAGAGACTCATGCCATTTGATGAAACTTGTACTAAAAATATATGCACTTATCGGGGCTTAAAGATATACATCCCCACTGCTGATTGATTTTTGCAAGAATCTTCGCAAATGCTATCATACCCCAAGTTCACTAAAGTTAACTGCACTTTGGCTGATATTATACAGTAGATGTAATGCTAGGAACAGCATGAGAGGTAATTACATTCACTTGAGTGCGTTGTGGTTCTCCAAGCATAACAATGGAGCAGGTGAGTTGTCTGGCTAGCTGGGTTGTGACATCGCTAATGGCTAACCCTCCAGGACTGGTACGATTACGTATAAAAGGTAAAACCACTAAATCATATAATCGTGCTGCCTGCAAAATTGCTTGGGCAACATTTTCATGAGCGATAATTTGGATTTCTGGGGGATTGGCCAAAGCTAATTTAGATACTAATAAGGAGAGATGCGATCGCCTCCAAGCAATTTTACTAGAACTAGTACGGCGATCGCACACATTCAGCACAGTAATATGGCTCTGATTTGCCTCTGCCAGCATCTGGGCAAATTGGATAGGCTGTAATGTTGGTGCTGTTAAATTTTCTATTGGTACTAAGATGCGTTGAATTTTTTTCGGTGATTCTACTAAGCGTGTCACCGCTACTGGGCAATGGGATGCCCAAAGTACCCCATCAATCACATTTCCAAATAAACGCGCTCGCAACCCAGTACGTTTACCCCAACCCATAACAATTAAATTTGCCTTTTGTTCACGCGCCGCTCTGCTAATTCCTTGAGCAAAGGCATCATCAATTCGCAACACTGGTTCTGCGGCTACGCCCAGCGCTCGACTTTGTGCCGTGGCTTTGCTCAATAACCACTCACTCCGTTGTAGAGAGGCTTCTAACTGCGGTGCATCCATGTGAGCAGCAGCTGTGGCGATCGCTAATGGGATGATTTTCGCCTGAGACTGACGCGCTAATAATGCCGCCATTTCAATCAAATGCTGCTGGGTATGAGGATTATACACAGGTACGACTATAGTAAAAGCACTATCTGCCTCTGGGGTATTCTGTTCAGGGACAGGTGGTGCTGGATCTTCGGCTGGTGAGGAATTCAAGCCAACAGCTATGCGACTGGTCATCAACGGCCCCAAGGTTGATGTGACAAGCATTAAAACAATGATGCTGTGTAATACTTCTAGTGGCAGTAACCCAGCCCGATATCCCACTAACGTTCCTGCTAAGGTTGTACCAACCTGCGGCAGTGACAGCGACCAGATGGTTAGCATTTCTTGCCATTTATAGCGATAAACCAATTTAGTCAAGAAAGCTGCAATCAATTTAGTGGCAATCAAACCAACTATCATCAACAGCGTTAACTTGAGTGTGTCTGGGTTGTTGGCAAAGGCGGGTAGATTGATCAGTAAGCCAAGGTCAACAAAGAAAATGGGAATAAATAGTACACTGCCAATAAATACCACCTTTTCTTTGACTGGGCCTTCACCCACAGCTTCATTCACCGCCAACCCGGCTAAAAATGCACCAACAATTTTTTCTACCCCCATCAATTGAGCGCCCACAGCTGCCAGAAACACAGAAAGCAACACAAACAAAAACTTGTTTCCTTCGTCGTCTCCAGACCGCTTAAAAAATTCTTTACCCGCCCAATCAAAGCCTGTCACAATGACAACAGAGTAAATAGTTAACCAACCCAACAGAGTGAGTAGTTTAGCAAAGCTAAATGTTCCAGCATGGGCGACGGCTACACAAACGGCTAATATCAGTACTGCCCCAATATCTGTAAAAAGCGTAGCTCCAATGGTGACAGTAACAGCTTCGTTGTTTACTACTCCCAAACGGCTGATTATGGGATATGCCAAAAGAGTATAGGAAGCAAATAGAGAGCCAACTAATATTGAAGTATTCCACCCATAGCCTAAAATCAGCCCTAGCAAGGTTCCTATCACCAGGGGTACACTGAAAGTCAAGCTAGCAAACCCAAAGGCGCGACTTTTTTGACGGCGAAACTTTTCTAGATTAACTTCTAGCCCAGCGACAAAGAGCAAATAAATTAACCCAATTTCTGATAATAGGTTAATCATTGGTGAGTCTGACTGAAATAAATTCCAGCCTGAGGGCCCAAGTACTAGCCCTGAGAAAACCAAACCTACTAATCCTGGTAATCTTAGCCGCTCAAACATGATGGGTATAACTAAGATGACCACCAGTAAAATAGCAAAGGGAACAATTGGTTCCTTGCCAAGAACTTGGGAAGTTGGTTCCAGAACAAGAACTTGTGATATGAGTTCCATGATGTAGGAATTGAAGGGGCTATGGTAAAATAGCGATTAATTTTGGGGCGATCGCTTGATCGATATAAATGGAGAAGCCACCTGAAGAAAAATCAAAAATATTAACTAACATTAACTAGGCGATTATCTCAGAACTAACTATCTAGGGGTGGATTTGACTCAAAATGAACCGTAAGCGATCGTAGTCGTCTTTTAATAGCACACTTAAGCTCCGTCCAGCTTTAATTAGCCATTCTCGGTCAGCTTTGCGTAACTGATATACATCTCGAATGGCCGCTGCGGTTAAAGACTCTATGGGCGCACCATTGATACAAAGCAGTGTCCTTAAAAAATCTAGTTCTTCAGTAAATTTAATGATAGCTTCTGGTTCACATCGATAAACAGCTTGATGAATTTGTGGGGGACGGGGTGGTAAATACTGATATACTCTTCGGTTATAACTTTGATTTTGCAAAGATAGTTCAAATCCGACGATCGCAGCCCGGAATTCTGTTCTGAGCATGGCAAATATTTGGGGTTGTTCCTCCCGTAAATCTTGCAATGACAACCCCAAAGCTCTAGCTCGGTGTACAGAATCTATGGGCATGGTTGTGGCATAATAGACTACAGCATAAATTTTATTGCCAGATTCTTCATCTATAGAACAGACCCAACTACCAAAAGGTGGCATAGAGGGAAAGCTCAAATCTTCTGGTTCTAAACACTGAGCCAAAAATTCAGTACTAGTAGTTTCGATCACCTCTGCAATGTGGTTAGGATGGCGATCGCCAGTGGCAAACTGTGGTAGTGGGAGGCGCATAGTAATTTAGTCATTAGTCATTAGTCATTGGTCATTAGTCACTTGTACTAAGCTTTGCTTCTGGCGCAGCCTAAGAAGAGAAGTATTAGTTTTTGCCAAACGAGAAAGGACAAATGACTAATGACTAATTTTATTTGGCTTTTTTACGTCCGGCAGTAGTCTCTACAATTTCCAATTCGCTCAAACGGAAGGTAACTAATTTATCCCAGTTACCACCTTCAAATAAGACGGCTACTTTACCATCAGTCACCCGTTGCACGAGTCCTTCGTAACGATAATAAGTATCTGCGGGATTTTTGATGCGGACAGTTGCTCCAGGCAGGATCATGTTTTTAGCCTCGCTTGTTTCCTTTTAATAGCTTAATACTTCTTATTAGTCATTTGTCATTTGTCATTGGTTATTAGCAAAGAGCAAAGAACAAAGGACTAATGACTAATGACGAATCAATAATACTTCTGCCTTTGTCGAAAATTTGCTACCGATTCTACTATTCCCAAGGCAATGAAGTTAGTCAGCATCGCAGAACGCCCATAACTCATCCAAGGTAGGGGAATTCCTGCCACAGGTGCTAAACCGACAGTCATGCCAACGTTCACAATCACCTGAAACACGATCATGGACAAAACGCCAATAGCCAACAAGGAACCAAAGTTATCTTTGGCGGTTTGGGCAATATGCAGTAGACGCAAGCAAATTAAGCAGAAGACAAACAGCACAAGCAAACAACCAATAAAACCGAATTCTTCCCCGACTGCGGAGAAAATAAAGTCTGTATGCTGTTCAGGTACGAAATTCAGTTGCGTCATTGGCCCCTTGAACAGACCCCATCCCCAAATTTCACCAGCACCAATCGCAATGCGAGATTGGATTAAGTGATACCCAGCACCGAGGGGATCATGATCGGGGTTCATGAATACAGTTAGCCGATCTTTTTGATACTCTTTCAAAATATGGCTCCAGGCGAAAACTCCTAATTCGCCACCCAGTATATTGAAAGTCCACGCACCGATAGCACCGAAACCAAATCGACGCCACGGAAGAGTTTGCCAGCCGACAATAGCCATCGCAACTGACCAAATTAGCCCTAATGGGCCAAAAGATAGTTCTTTGAATAAAATTATTGGCTCTGATAAAGGCCAAGATATACTAAACAAAATGGCCGCAACCACAGGAGAAATCATCAGAATTAACCAACCTGGGTTAGCATTTGCCCAGTAAAGCATTCCTAAGACGATCGCACCAAATACCATTGATGTTGCTAAATCTGGCTGCAAAAATATTAATCCCCAAGGTATGGCGGTGATCGCCAGAACGCGGAAAACACCTTCAAGGGTGGAAGCAGTACGCCTGTGTAGCAAAGCTGCTAAGGTGATAATCATGCCGACTTTGGCAAATTCAGAGGGTTGGACATTGAAACCAGCAATAGGAATCCACCTCTGTGCCCCTTTGGCGCTAGTACCAGCAATCATCACGGCGATTAAGCTGAAGTTCGTTAGTGCATAAGTTATCCAGTGCCACTGCATTAAAACTTCATAACGGATACGAGATAAAAACAGGGCTATAAGCACGCCGATACCCGCTACCATCCAGTGCCACCACCAGTCAGTTACTGGCTGCTTCAGTTCCGTACTGAGAATCATGATGCCGCCAAAGATACTGACAGCAATTGGCAAACAAAATAGTAGCCAATCTACATTCTGCCAAGGCTTAACCCAAGACTTCCAGCGAATTTTGGGGAGCGATCGTTTTAATAACATTGTGCTAGTTTAGACTTTAGCTTTTAGATTTAATTGTTGGGCATGGGGTATGGGGCATGGGTATTGGTTATTTTCCCTCTGCTTCCCCATCTTGTCCCTAATACCCAGTCCCTAGTATTCCCAAGCTATAGCCCAGGAAGTAGATAGAAATTAAAATTAATTATGTCAAAGCAGCAACTGATACTTTACCAGCAATATTAAGAGCGATCGCTGTTAATGCTTTTGCCGAAGCTGAATCTGGATCGCCAACGACTATCGGTACACCACTGTCGCCACCAACTCGCGTGGAAATCTCTAGGGGTACGCACCCCAAGAGTGGCACTCCCAATTCAGTAGATGTTTTGGAACCACCACCGGAACCAAAGATGTCATACTGCTTATCTGGTTGATCTGGAGGTATAAAATAGCTCATATTTTCCACGATCCCCAATACTGGGACATTCATCTGCTGGAACATCCGCAATCCTTTACGGGAATCTAACAGAGCTACATTTTGCGGCGTGGTGACAATTACTGCCCCTGCCATTGGCACTGCTTGGGTTAAAGTTAACTGAGCATCTCCGGTTCCTGGTGGCATATCTACAATTAAATAATCCAGTTCTCCCCATTCAACTTGATAGAGAAACTGACGAATTACACCATTGAGCATAGGCCCCCGCCAAATTACTGGTTGATCTCGGTCAATCAAAAAGCCCATTGAAACTAATTTGACACCGTGATTAAAAGCAGGTTCTAAGATGTCGCCTGTTTCAGTGGAACGTACTACAATTTGAGCATCGGCTAAACCCAGCATGGTAGGGTCATTGGGGCCGTAAATATCAGCATCTAGCAAACCGACTTTTGCCCCAGTTTGAGCTAGAGCAACTGCGACATTCACCGCCACCGTACTTTTACCAACGCCACCTTTGCCACTGGAAACAGCAATGATATTTTTCACCCCAGAAATGCCAGTGCGGTCAGGTAAACTTTTTTGTTGCGGTGTTTCTGCCGTCACTTCTATGCTGACATCTGTAACGCCTGGGAGTTTTTTGACAGCTTTCTTACAGTCTTCAACGATAAATTCACGTAAAGGACAGGCAGGAGTGGTTAACACCAAAGTGAAACTAACTCTGCCACCGTCAATTTTCACGTTGCGAATCATATTCAGTTCCACCAGACTTTTGCGGAGTTCTGGGTCTTCCACTGGTCGCAAGACTTCTAACACAGAGCGAGAATCGAGAACATCGTACATAAAAATTCAAAATGAATAAATACATCTGTGGCGAACATCTTAGTTATTAACTCGATGCCTTTCTTAAGTAAGGTCAGCTTAGTGTTATCACTGTCACTGCCGTAATAAAACTTAGCAAATTGCAGTATCACCTAATAGAATCTTAACTTTCTTTGGGCATTGGGATTATGTTGTGGGGGAAGTGACAGGTAGACAGACAGGTGGCAATAATCTGTACCCTGTAACCTATTCCCTGCTCTCCTACTTCCCCAATGCCCAGCTTCTAAAAATCAAAACAGCTATCATTAAGGGATTTTTTCTTACTAGATACCGCTGGTAATGCCGTCTTTTCTACTGCCTCGACTAAAGCCCGGGCAACGCGGTCTGCATAAGGACGCGATAAAGACCAAATTAAGGGCGACAACCATCCGCGTAGTGTTACAGAATAAGACAAACAAGTACCACAAACCGTTGACTCTACTTGATATGTCACCCGTTCCTCTATTCCAGGAATCGCCAAGACTCGGATACTCAGCATCTCTCTTGGATTGACGCGTTCTACAAAAATCTGGATGGGAATCGGCGAAAAGCGTGTTACGGCTTGAAAAATTAATCCTGGTTTGGGTACTAATCCGTGGGGGACATTGGTACTCTTAAGTTGTGGATGCCAGGAAACATCTGTTAAGTCAACCACTTTTTGCCAGAGTTCATCTACAGAAGCAGAGCTAATCTCTCGATACGTCCACACCAGAGAAGCGCAAAACCGACGACGTTTGCGGTGGATGAATTTGGATAACCAACCTTGCATTTTCCTAATCCTCCTCCCTAGACACTTTCTGGTAACTCTGGTATGGTGTGCAACTACGCTCAACCCCTAATTTAAAACTTTCTCAAAAATGCTCTAACCATAGCAAGCCTTAATTCTGGACGCGCTCCAATAGCAAAACATCAGCAATATGGCAAAAAAGTTCTGAGTAGGAGAGTCAAACCCTTGAGAATTCAAGGTTAAAACTAAAGTCTGGTGTTTATACTAGAATGTTCCAATTAAGAATTTCAAAAAAAACTCAGTCAATATACAAGCCTATACGCATTTGAGGGAAAATAACTCTAGTGATGCCTATCAATCGTATAAATGCTTAACCAGTAATAAAAAAGCCGGTTGGGTAAATAAAGCTTGATTGTTGGCGCGTGTTTCCCCCAAATTTTAAAATGAAAAATTTGTGGCTTTCTGGAAATTGTAATTTAGGTTCGGGAATCTATGTTGACCAACTCGCAAATACCAACTGTAGAAGCAGAGTCATCCAAATCTTTGCCAGCAACTGACGCTCAGGCTAGGGTCAGTCAGTTTATGAAGCAACTGCAAGACGAAATTACGGACGCGTTGGCAGAAGTAGATGGTGTGGGTAAGTTTCATGAAGATAGTTGGGAACGCCCAGAGGGAGGGGGAGGGCGATCGCGCGTGCTACGTGATGGTGCAATATTTGAACAAGCAGGTGTAAATTTTTCTGAAGTTTGGGGTTCCCATTTGCCAGCTTCGATTTTAGCCCAACGCCCGGAAGCAGCAGGGCATGGCTTTTATGCTACAGGGACTTCAATGGTATTACATCCTCATAATCCTTATGTACCCACAGTTCATTTAAATTATCGCTATTTTGAAGCGGGGCCAGTGTGGTGGTTTGGTGGTGGTCTGGATTTGACACCTTATTACCCTTTTGCTGAAGATGCAGCACATTTACACAAAACATTGAAGCAGGCTTGTGACAAACACCACCCAGAATATTACTCAGTGTTTAAGCCGTGGTGTGATGAATATTTTTACCTGAAGCATCGTGATGAGACACGGGGTGTAGGTGGTCTATTCTTTGATTACCAAGATGGTCAGGGTGCTTTATATCGCGGGCCAAATCCCAATGGGGAAGCGGCTATTTATAGCAACCAAGTGGGAACACCAGCAACCCGCAATTGGGAAGATTTATTTGCCTTTGTGCAAGACTGTGGTCGAGCATTTTTACCAGCCTACGTACCAATTGTAGAACGGCGCAATGGGATAGAGTATGGCGATCGCCAACGAAATTTTCAACTTTACCGCCGGGGACGATATGTAGAATTTAACTTGGTTTATGACCGAGGCACTATTTTTGGTCTGCAAACCAACGGACGCACCGAATCAATTCTCATGTCTTTACCACCCTTAGTGCGCTGGGAATACGGCTATAAACCGGAACCCAATTCTCCCGAAGCTGAGTTGTATGAAACCTTCCTTAAGCCTCAAGATTGGCTCAATTGGACACCGCCTCAATAGAGGCTAGGGACTGGAAATTGGGTATTAGCAAAGATATTGCAGTCCCTGCTTTTCAGTCCATAATCCCCGCTTCCTTTTTAAATTGCTACTCAGCATTATTTTGGTGAGTTAAACTACTAAAGTTAAGCACTTAGCAGAAAAAGGTGACATTTTTAGCTATAGCTTGTTAATCTCAAGTGACAGCATTCAAAAATGCTGCAACTAGCTAATCTTAAAAGGAATGCCACGGGGAGAGTTTTAGTGATTCATATAGACCAAAAAACTTATACAACTCAAGACGGAAACACCGTTATTGTCCTGACACCAGCAGGTCGTTTGGATATCACCACTGCTTGGCAATTTCGCCTGAAATTACAAGAGTGTATTTCCAAACTCAGTCGCCATGTAGTTGTAAATCTGGCTCAGGTAAATTTTATTGATAGTTCTGGTCTCACCTCTTTGGTAGCTGGAATGCGTGATGCTGATAAAGTCAAGGGCAGTTTCCGCATCTGCAATGTACATCCAGAAGCAAAACTCGTGTTTGAAGTGACAATGATGGATACTGTCTTTGAAATTTTTGAAACAGAAGAGGAAGCTTTAGAAGGTGTGCCTCGTAGCATTGCCAGTTAAAAAAGAGTTAGGAGTTAAGAGTTAATTCAAAATTCATAACTCATAAATTTATCTTATTTAATACTGATTCCGCTTGGTGTAGCGATAAGGCCCCATAATCGCTCCCCAGGTTGCTTTTCCTGTTGCTGGATCAATTCCTTTGTCGTAGCTGTGAAATTCTGTCGCCGTAGCTGTAAAACCCAATGAAACATTCACGCTATTACCAAGATAAGTAAAACTGCAACGGGTTTCTGGTAGTGGGCTAGCGGTAAATTTATAGCGATCGCCAGCTAGTTTTTCTGAAGTAACTGTTAGTATACAACCTGGTAGTAAATCTAATTGTTCGGGTGTCAATCTGTTCAGTAGAACAGGGTTTTGACCTGCGCCTTTTAATATACCTGGCTCTTGAGGCATATAATATTGTACTTCTACGATTGCGTCAGAGTCGCTCCCCTGACGCAACCGGATAATTCGCTGACGGTAAGCTTGATCTAGGTTAATAACGTTAGCCTGTTCGGCAAAAAAGGTGATGCTATCTTCTGTAAACAGATTAACTGGTCTTTGCCACAGGCGCAGGTGGACATACCAAATTGGTTCGGCTATGGCTTGTTCCCGATTATCAAATTCACCAGCTAGGTACTCACCTAAAGCCATTAACTGTGGCGAGAAGTTCATAAATGCAATAAACGAATCATTAAGGATGATAATTTTGGGCTAGCTTTTGGGAGAAATGGTCTTAGATCCAGTGCCCAAGAGGTTATAAAATACTTTTGATTTATTTATATTGTAAATGAAATCGTCACCAGCCAAAAGCTCAACTTGGCAAACTAGCCTTTAAGCGAGAAAATAAAGATACGTCGCCCTTAACATTTCCTTTTTCTTTGTGAATAACGTCCGTACTGTCTCTGATACAAAGCGAACTTTCTACAATCTCCACACCCGTCCGATCAACACTATTTATCGTCGGGTAGTGGAAGAATTGATGGTGGAAATGCATCTGCTGTCAGTAAATATCGATTTTAGCTACAATCCAATTTATGCCTTGGGTGTCGTCACTACTTTTGACCGTTTTATGGAAGGCTATCAACCAGAACGGGATCAAGAATCAATTTTTAACGCCTTATGTCAGGCTATAGAAACAGATCCGCAACACTATCGACACGATGCCCAAAGATTGCAAGCTGTAGCTAAAGGTTTGCCTGTTAAAGATTTAATTGGGTGGCTGGCCCAAACTACTTACTTAGATAGAGATACTGACTTGCAAGCACAACTGCAAGCGATCGCCAACAATCCTAACTTTAAATACAACCGTTTGTTCGCAATTGGTGTATTTTCGTTATTAGAACAGTCAGATCCGGAATTAGTCAAAGATGAAAAGCAACTCACTGAGGCGCTAAAAGCGATCGCTGCTGGCTTGCACCTGTCCGATGACAAACTCAACAAGGATTTGGAATTATACCGTTCTAACCTAGAGAAGATGGCGCAAGCGTTGGTAGTGATGGCAGATATGCTCTCAGCCGATCGCAAAAAACGCGAACAACGTAAACAACAATCAACTACCTCAGTTGCTCCTCCAAGTTCTAACGAATAGTTAGAATGTTGGAGTGATGAGTTAGGAGTTATGAGTAAGGAATTGTTAATAACTCTTCACTCTTAACTCCTAATTTTTAAGTTTATGAAAAAATTGAAGAAGAATTCAGAAGTCAGAATTCAGGAGTCAGAATCAAGACGCGACTCGAAAATACTCGCTAACGCTCCGCTATCGCGGACTCGCTAACGCAACTCTTAGAGACGCTACGCGAACGCTATCAGTCGGAGATTCAGACCCGCGACTGATTGAAGACCACCAAATTTTCAATTTGGTGGGGGTCTTAAACCCGATTATTCAGACGCGACGCTCGAATACTCGCTAACGCTACGCTATCCACCAGTCGTACAGAATTCATTCTGAATTCTGACTCCTGACTCCTGAATTCTGTTCGGTAAAGGTTCAAAACCTCGCCCATTGTGAGTGGCTGAGTTTAATTGCGTTAGCGGAGCGGGGCGTTAGCCCATTGCGAATTGGATTTATACGTTCAATAATTTGTAGATTAAGCTGTTAATTATAGTCAGCGAAAATGCTCCAATAACAGCACTCCAAATCCCGTAACGCAAGCGAAAGCCCTCTACTAACCAAGCAGCAATACTAAAACAAACCACGGCAATCATAAATGTGAAAATGCCGGATAACAAGTCTAATGTGAGTAAATTTGGTACGGCAAAAACGAGCCTTAAAATCGGTCTGACTATTGCCGTCACGATACCAAGCACTGCGGCAGAAAGGAAGGCTTTGCCAGGAGTGTCGATTTCAACTCCCAAAGGCAATTTACTAATTATTAACAGGCTGATAGCTGTTACTAGCCAAACAATTAAAAGCGTCACTATATTCATGCCACAACCCCTGAAACGTGAATGGCAATTGGTGATAAATTACTTTAGTTTATCGGTGAAAAAATCTTTAAAGCTCAACCAATTATCTATAAATTAGCAGGAAAATTTTCTCTAACCTAATTTTATTTTAGATATCTTTAGGATTGGGAAGAATATTGAAGGGAAGCAGGGAGGCAGAGGGAGATGAAGAAGCAGGGGAGGTAGGGAGAAAAACTACCTCCCCTGCCTCACTGCCTCTTGCCAATGCCCCATACCCCTATCTCATCTTTTAAGAGTAGGTTGGGTTTGTTTGGGTGCTACGGGCGCTTCTTGCGATGCTGGAGGATTGGAAATACCAGGATTAATAGGACTGATACCTTGTCCAGTTGGAGGTTTACTATTTATCGTGGGCAAGGGTACGGAATTAGGTGCTAAGGGAAATTTAGGGTAAGATTCCCTTCGGGATTTATACCGGGAACTGGTGCAGTCTCAGGATTTATTGGGAAAGAAGGGACAATTGGTTGATTTGGTAAATTTGTGGGTAGTTGAGATGGGCCAGGAATAATTCCTAAAGACACGCGATCGCCCCCTACTTGCCGCAGTAAGTCCAATGTCTCAATTACATCATTGTAAGTTGCTGTCCGCGAAGCATTCAGCACAACAACAGCACTGGGGTTTCCTTGGAGATACTGTTTTAACCTTTGTCCCAAATCTTCTTGTTTCACAGGCTGTTTTTCTATGTAAGTATTGCCAACGGCATCGATAGTCACAATTAGGCTACCACTCTGTGACGTTATTCCAGATACTGTACTGGGGCTGGCTTTAGGTAAATCAACATTTATTGCCTGTTGCCGTGTAAATTGTAATGCTGCTAATAAAAAAAACGTCAGGATACAAAAAACGACATCAATTAAAGGAATGATTTGAATTTGGACTTCTTCAATTGGAGTATGTAGATTAACTTTCATGTCTTATCTCAAGCTTGGTTCAGGGGTTGAATTATTGAGTATTAATTAGGTGTATTCGGGGGTTCAGGAGATTCAGAAACTCTAGTCTTTCCTGGCTTGCGGGGTGGAGTGATATTTTCCCGAACAATTGTTGATGCACTATTGCTAAAGTTAGGAGGAGATTGACGATAGAGCAATTCCATCTCATTTCCTGCCTTCCGAAAAACTTTAACTTGGTTGACAACAAAACTTTGAAATAAGCGGTAAAATACCAAACTAATGATGGCAACTATTAGCCCAGTTGCAGTACTAATTAAGGATTCACCAATACCAGTAGTCACCCCAGCAGTAGATTCAGTTCCCAAATCGCCAATTCTAATTGAGCGTAGAGACTGGATTAAACCTAAAACCGTACCTAACAATCCCAGCAGAGGCGCTAGAGCAATCACGGCTTCTAAAAGTTTTTCGCCCCGCCGCATCCCCGCTAATTCGTCTTCCGCCGTAGCCTCTAATGCTAGCCGAAAGGTTTCCGCATCACTTTTCGCTAAACGTAGAGGGGCGTAGAGAAAACGTCCGACAGGCTGATTGCTTGCTTGTCTTGCAATGTCCGCAGCTACTTCCCAATTATCCTGGGCAGCATCCACAACGCGATCGACTATTTGCTTTTCCTGAGCAAAAATTCGCAACCAGAACCACAAACGCTCGAAAATCACACTCAAAGACAGAATCGACAGAACAAGCAGAGGCCACATTGCTGGCCCGCCTTTATAAAACAAATCTAAAATATCCACTGTTTAAGCTTCCTCCCTCCATGACTAAAGCAAATGTGCTAAGGCATTTTAATTCTAGAGATTAATGCAAAATGAGGGACTTCCAAAATATAAATTTCTCGCAAACCTAAAAAAGCAGGGCAAGCGTGACGTATTTGGCTAAGATCATGTCCGCTTGATTACTTTTAAGCTCGAATAAGCCTACCCCGTGCTTTGTCTCCCCTGTCCGGTTGAAGGCTTTGGGGGTGGAATTTAGGGACTTTTGTCAGAGGTTTAATGATAGACCGATAATTTTTGGCATACTTTTGCTAGACTTCCTTATAACCTGGAGTTTGATCGCAAGATATTTTCACGTAAAGGAGAGCAAACTTTGGCAGCAGTCCGAGTCCGCCAACATGTTAATCCACTTGGTAAAAAGTATCAAACACCAGCAAGTCCGCTTGACTGGGAAAAAATTTATGCAAAGCCAAATCAACCACTACATTTAGATATTGGCTGCGCTAAAGGACTATTTTTGCTGAATATGGCTAAGATAGAACCCAACTGGAATTATTTAGGCTTGGAAATTCGAGAACCGCTAGTGGCGGAGGCAAATAAGTTAGGTTCTGAGTTAGCTTTGACAAATCTGCATTATTTATTTTGCAATGTAAATAACTCACTGCACTCACTTTTATCTTCCCTCCCTCCAGGAAGTTTACAACGCGTTACAATTCAATTCCCCGATCCTTGGTTTAAAACCCGCCATGCTAAACGTCGTGTAGTGCAAGCAGAATTAGTGGCAGACTTAGCTAATTATCTTGCGGTTGGGGGAGTTGTGTTTCTGCAATCAGATATGGAATTTGTCGCTGTGGAAATGCGCGATCGCTTTGCTGCTAATTCAGCTTTTCAGAAAGTTGGTACAGAAGAATGGTTGGCTGAAAATCCCCTACCAGTTTCCACAGAAAGGGAAATAGGCACGCAAAAAAAAGGTGAACCTATTTATCGGGCTTTGTTTGAAAGGGTGAGAAGTACAGAATAGAGATGTTTATAATATCAACTCTATTTTCAAATTTTGAATTTGAAGTTTTATTGAGCAGCTTTATAAAAATTTGTTAATATTACCTAAGTCTTGCTTATTACATTTTATTAAACATTACCTAAGAGTTTTCGTAGTATGAGATACAGCAAACTAGGGGGTAATAAATCTTTATATTGAGTTGCTTGGTATTTGGACTTTAAAGCAGCAAAGTGTTCTAAGCAATTTTGAGACTCTTTATCCATATTGATAGTAGATGCGATCGCACGTAGTTAAATGTGTTATCCGCTACCATAGCAATACAGATAAAAAAGGGCGAGTCAGACACCCACCCCCGAAGCATAAATATTTTCTGAAAGTCAAAGTAGAATTCCTACAACACCTTACACTGTGCATGATGCCGTAACAAATGGTCACACAATACCAGCGCCACCATCGCCTCAACCATTGGAACTGCACGCGGTAACACACAAGGATCGTGTCGTCCTTTCGCAGCCAATAGAGTTTCTTCACCTTCACGAGTTACTGTCTTTTGCTCTTTTCTAATTGTCGCCGTCGGCTTAAATGCAACTCGTAAAATGATATTTTCCCCGTTAGAAATTCCCCCTTGAATACCACCAGAACGGTTAGTTACAGTGCGAATTTCACCATTTTCATCAATATAATATTCGTCGTTATGCTCAATTCCCGTTAACAACGTCCCGCCAAAACCGGAACCGATTTCAAAGCCTTTGCTAGCAGGAAGAGACATCACACCCTTAGCGATATCAGCTTCCAATTTATCAAATACTGGCTCGCCCAAACCTTTCGGTACGTTACGCGCTACACATTCTACGACACCGCCGATAGAATCACCAAGTCTCCCAACTTGCTCAATTAATTCAATCATGCGATCGCTACATTCAGCATCGGGACAGCGAACGATGTTGCTTTCCACTTGTTCTAAGGTGACAGTATTTGGATCGACTACACCTTCCAAGTCCTTAATGCGCTTGACGTAACCAATAACTTCAACATTGGCAACTTGACGGAGAATTTTTTTAGCGATCGCACCTGCTGCTACTCTGCCAATTGTCTCACGTGCTGACGACCTACCCCCGCCTTGCCAATTACGAATGCCATATTTTGCATCATAAGTTGCATCCGCATGAGAAGGGCGATACTTCTCGGCCATCTCGTCGTAATCTTGCGAACGAGCATCTTTGTTGCGTACCAAAATCGCTATAGGCGTTCCTAATGTTTTGCCTTCAAATACCCCTGATAAAATCTCGCAGGTATCTGCTTCTTTGCGAGGGGTAGTAATTTTGCTTTGTCCCGGACGCCTTCTATCTAATTCTACTTGAATTTCTTCGGCCGAAATTTCTAGTTGTGGAGGACAACCATCAATCACAACCCCCACACCGCCGCCGTGAGATTCACCAAAAGTAGTGATGCGAAATAGATGACCAAAAGTGTTGCCCATGATCTTAAAGAAAAAGGATTAGGCTTATGTATTTTACCTAGAGTTTGTGCAAAAGTTTATTTTTGTGCTTGTTCTGGCACTTGGACTGTATGACGTTAACCAATCTTTTACCTAGTACAAATAGAGAAAGCGCCCTCCGTTGCGAGAGGGCGCTTTCTCATTTAGCTAAGACTTGAGAATTAACCGTTGATAGCAGGAGCGGTTAGAGCCACAGGAGCAAAGTCACCAGCAGCCAAATCAAGAGGGAAGTTGTGAGCGTTGCGCTCGTGCATTACTTCCATACCCAGGTTAGCGCGGTTGATTACGTCTGCCCAAGTTGCAATCACACGACCTTCAGAGTCAATGATTGATTGGTTGAAGTTGAAACCGTTCAAGTTGAACGCCATTGTGCTTACACCCAAGGCGGTGAACCAGATGCCGATTACAGGCCATGCTGCTAAGAAGAAGTGCAGTGAACGGCTGTTGTTGAATGAAGCGTATTGGAAGATGAGACGACCGAAGTAACCGTGGGCGGCAACGATGTTGTATGTTTCTTCTTCTTGACCGAATTTGTAACCGTAGTTTTGAGATTCGGTTTCGGTTGTTTCACGAACCAAGGAGGAAGTTACCAAAGAACCGTGCATTGCAGAGAACAAGGAACCACCGAATACACCAGCTACGCCAAGTTGGTGGAAGGGGTGCATCAAGATGTTGTGTTCTGCTTGGAACACGATCATGAAGTTGAAGGTTCCAGAAATACCCAAAGGCATACCATCTGAGAATGATCCTTGTCCGATGGGGTATACCAAGAAGACTGCACTTGCTGCTGCTACTGGAGCAGAATAAGCTATAGCAATCCAAGGACGCATACCTAAGCGGTAAGATAGTTCCCATTCACGACCTAAGTAGCAGAATACGCCAATCAGGAAGTGGAAAATTACCAATTGGTAAGGGCCACCGTTGTACAACCACTCGTCTAAGGATGCTGCTTCCCAAATTGGGTAGAAGTGCAAGCCGATTGCGTTGGAGGAAGGAACAACTGCACCGGAGATGATGTTGTTTCCATAGATTAATGAACCTGCAACTGGTTCACGGATACCATCGATGTCTACTGGAGGAGCAGCGATGAAGGCGATTACGAAGCAGGCGGTAGCGGCTAGCAGGGTTGGAATCATGACTACGCCGAACCAACCGATGTAAATGCGGTTGTTGGTGCTGGTGATCCAATTGCAGAACCGCTCCCATACGTTGGCGCTTTCGCGACGTTGAATGGTTGCTGTCATTGTTTTATAAGTGCAATTATTTGTGGATGAATTAGGTAGGTTTGACTACCTGTTACACATCTTAAATAATTTATTGCGTTTTGTAAAGTACTTTCAGAAAAAAGTTTTCTCTTGGGATTTACGCACCCACAGAAAATCCCCAATTTATTGAAAAAGGGGACTTTGGATGATACGATTTTTGATTTTAAATTTTAGATTTTGGATTAGACATTTCCAAAATCCTTAACGTAGGGGTGCGAAGCCCCTAAGCCCTAGTCTCCAGTTTAATTCGCCACTGGCTGGTTGGATATGGACTCTACACCCACTTCTTGTAAAGGTGGACGCACAGATAAATAAATCAATGGACCAAATAGCGGTATCAAGGCTATTAACCAGAAAAACTGCGAATTTTTCCAACCGCGACGCGCCATATCATCTCCCAGCAATGCGGGAAAGAGTAGGGAAAGTAGACAAAAATCTAAACTCATTACATGGATAAAGCGGTTAGTTTGCCACTCTTGGACAAAACTGCCCCAATCTCCTCCTTTTAAACCGTAAGCAACTAGAATAACTGTGCCTACTATCAATACAAAACCAGTAACACGAGAATCTAGCAGCTTAAGCAAGATATTCTTTTTACCAACAAACTCATTATTTGGTTCTCTAAGGGCTAAGTAGGGTAACAAGGCAAAAGCACCAACTGCGAAAGAAGGGATCGCAAACAGCCAAGCAGGTATTTTTTGCCCTCTACCATCAATAAACAATACTCCGCTGTAAATTAGAGGCCAGATGCCCATGATGTTGAATAGTGCTATGACTAATGGTTTAATGCCCTCCCACTGCCCAAGAGAAAGGTTTTTAATTAACTCCAATGTACCGGGTTGCTCAGGAGGCGCAAGGAAAAAAGCATAGACAACCAATCCCAGCCACAGCAAGCCAAAGGCAATTTTTCTAACCATGAAAGATTTACGTAGTTTTAATTATTAATTTTGCCGCTACAAATTGGGCTATTTGCTTGCTATTATATTGTTGATTCGCTTAGACTCCGTAGCGGCTTTTCCCTAAATATCATCTCATACGATTTAAGGATTGAAGTAGCTGAAAGCTTCCGAGAGATAATCAGCAGCAGATGCTACTACTGCGATCGCACTTTCATAATCTAGGCGCGTTGGCCCCAAAACTCCCACACTTCCTACGGGTATCGAACCTCGGCGATAGTTGGAAGAAATTAAGGTGCAGGTGCGTATCGGTTCTAATGGGTTTTCTGCGCCAATGCGAACCGTTACCTTTGGTTTAGCACCATCTTCTGGTTCTGGCTCCTCAAATATTAATCGCCACAGTTGGTCTTGTTCTTCTTCCAGCAGGTGGATAATCGTTTGTACTTGCTGTAACTGGGAAAATTCTGGTTGGCGCAAAACTTCTGACACACCCCGAACCATAATTTGGGTTGCAGTCGGCGCAAGAGTTCGACGAGTCAATTCCGCAACTGAGTTTTTCAAGAATTCCCCGTAACGTTGGAACTCCTGATCTAGTTCGCTCCAGTTGAGGTAGGCTAATTCCGACAGACTTCGCCCCCGCAAGTGGCTATTCAAAAAGTTAGAAACAATCTGTACCTCGCGATCGATTACCTCTGAATCGCGTTGTGTTTCTTCTGGTGTTGGCGATAAATCCATCAATTTAGAATGTGTCTCGTAACCATCAGTTACGACAATCAGCATGATCCGCCCGGCTTCAATTTGCACTAATTGCAGATGTCGCAATAGCGCTGTAGTCGTTTGCGGCATGGTGATCAAGCTAATGCAACCACTTAAGGTTGCTAAAATTTGTGCGGCTCCTTGCAGTAGGGTTTCTAAACTGCGGTCTTCCCACTGGAGATGCTTTTGCAGCGCTACCTCTACTTCTCGCCCTAAAGTTTCTGTTCGCGTAGCGTCTCGCAGAGAAGGTGTAATTAGTTGGTCAACATAAATGCGATAGCCTGAATCTGAAGGTACGCGTCCAGCAGAAGCGTGTGGTTGATAAAGTAATCCAGACTTTTCTAAAACACCCATCACATTGCGAATTGTCGCCGAGCTTACACCCAGGTCGTACTCTTCGACTAAAGCCTTTGAACCAACAGGCTCTGCTGTCGCAATGTAGTGGCGTACCGTTGCCCAAAGTATATGCTGTTGTCGATTTGTTAACTGAACTTCCATTATGGTATGTTTTGCTGAAGGCAAATTTTAATCAAACTCTGAAAAAATTTGTGTGTTTAATCGAAAACAGAAAATATTAATAATTTATTAAGATAGCAAATTATATAACTATATAATGATAAGTATTCTTAAAGCTCATATACATACAGCATTTTTTAAGAGTAAGGTTGAAATAGTAGCTAAAGCTTTTTGCAAAAACTGCTAGTTATAATGTATCCTTACCATGCTCTTTTATAACCGTACTTTTGCATAAATTTGCAATTACAACAGTATTATTAGATACGTATTTTTTGGCAATGGCTAATGCTGAACTATAGTTTGGCCTAGTCAAAAATTTTTGTGCAGATGTACCTTATGCCCAAATCTACAGCTTTCCGGCAAGCCTCTAAAGTGATGAACTTCTGCTTTTAGCATAGCAAATGCCAGATGGAAGGGTAAGTTCCATCTGAGTGATGTATCTGAAAAAGCTAATATTGGGGAATTGAAGGGTCTACCAGTAGGGAATAAGCAGCAATACCACCCGAAATATTTTGCACATTTGTAAATCCTTGAGCCATCAACCACTGGCACATCTGGGCAGAACGGATGCCGTGGTGGCATAGCACAAGTGTTTCAGCTTGGGGATTGAAGAGGGTAGGTACTTGATCTCCCCATTCGACAAATTGACTTAAAGGTAGGTTGACAAAGCCCTCAATGCTAGCGATCTCCAATTCTTGTGGTTCACGCACATCTACTAGCTGAATACTTGGATCACTAGAAGAAAGACGTTGCGCCAGTTCTTCTACACTAATTTGATTCATGAGTTCCCTGTCATGAGGTTTTCGTAAACAGTCCTAATACTGTTTATGGTGACAGAAAATTTCTGCCTTGACATCAGCATCCATTCTCAAGGGGTTGATTAATTCTGCTAGAGAGGCAGTCCAGTAGAAGTAGTTGACAAAAAGTACAGTTTTTGCGGAGGCTGATTTATAGATTCTTGGCGTTAGAAAACTTTTAGGAATCACTGGCGCTCAACCAGGAGTATTGAAGTGGTAGTATGTTCAGGAATACCTGGCGCTAGATTACCAACAGAATTGTATAATGTCTCTTGCTCCTTGGCGAAGTGCGATCGCTCATGCGCTCCATCGCAACCGCAGCCTTGTTTATGCCCGTTATCTGCAACTAGCAACGCTACAAGCGAATGGTCGTCCCGCTAATCGTACCCTAGTCTTTCGCGGCTTTCTGGAAGATACAAACCAGCTAAAATTTATCACTGATAACCGTAGTGCTAAAGCTGACCAGATACAGCAACAACCTTGGGCAGAAGTTTGCTGGTACTTTCCCAATACACGAGAACAATTCCGCATCGCTGGATATTTGACCCTAATCAGCAGCGATGATTCTCACCAGAATTTACAGCCAGCCCGGATCGCAATGTGGCAAGAATTAAGTGATGCAGCGCGTTTACAGTTTGGTTGGCCTTATCCTGGTAAACCCAGAATCCAAGAAGCAGGAGCCTTTGAGCCATCACCGCCCAATCCTGTTGAGCCACTCCCTAATTTTTGTCTCCTGCTACTCGATCCAGTGCAAGTAGACCATTTAGAATTACGCGGCGAACCACAAAATCGATGGCTTTACCACCGTAATCAGCAGCAAGAGTGGTCTAGCGAAGCGATTAATCCGTGATTTAGTCAAGAGTCAAAAGATTGACCCTTAACCTTTGACTTTTAACTAAATGCCAGCACCATCTAGAAATTGCTGGATAGTCTTATCTTTGAGGTTGCACCAGCGAGGATCGTGGGTTGGCTCATCCTCTTTGGTGGCTAAACAACCCACTAAAACAGGAGTTTTTTCTGAAGAATTGCGCTGAAGAGTTTGTATTTGTTCTTCCAACGCCTCAATTCGGTCTACTAAAGCACGAATTACTTGAGCTTCTGAATCTGGTAAGTTATTGTGTTCAAGAGGTGAAACCCGAACTCCAGAACGATACATAATGCGCCCAGGCACACCTACCACAGTACAGTCTGAAGGTACATCCCTGAGAACAACAGAACCTGCACCAATACGGACATTATTGCCAATTTGGATATTGCCCAATACCTTCGCTCCAGCCCCGACTACGACGTTTTCACCCACAGTTGGATGGCGCTTGCCACATTCTTTACCAGTCCCCCCAAGGGTGACACCTTGATAAATTAGGGCATAGTCTCCCACGATCGCAGTTTCACCAATTACTACACCCATGCCGTGGTCAATAAACACACTTTTCCCAATGACTGCACCAGGGTGGATTTCAATTCCAGTCAAAAACCGAGCCAAGTGAGAAATCAGCCGGGGAATGAAGGGAAGACCAAGAGCATACAGCCAGTGAGCCAGCCTATGGAATAGCAGGGCTTGCAAACCAGGGTAACAAAATAAAACTTCCAACCAGTTACGGGCAGCTGGGTCACGTTCAAATATGATACGAAAGTCAGCACGCAGTATAGATAGCACGAGATAGCACCCTCGGAAAGCACAACAAGCTACTCTCCCATATTATCCTCTCAGGTGTTACACCTAAAAATTGGGAATGGGGCATTGGGCATTAATAAAGAGGCAGAGGGGAAAATTCTTCTCTTTTGCTTCTTCCCCAGCCCTCAGTCATCATCACTGCTGCTCAACTTTTAGAGTATAGTCGTGCTTCACTCCATTATTAAATGTACCTACCCAAATTTTATAAGTGCCAGGTTTCCAGTTGCGATCGCTAACGCTAGCATCTTTACTTTTGCCAGTGTCATCGCCGCAACGAATTGTATTTTGATCTGGGCCTTGAATTAGCAAAGTTGTATCGTTATTGTTGCTATCAACTTGGATTGTTAACTGGGAAAAGTCATTTTCCAAAACCATGATGTGATCTGGAGTAGGATCGGCAAAACCAATACAGGCTTTTTGATCGCGATCGCGGTTACTTATGGCAGACAATGAGTAAGAACCACCTGTGGAACCCTGCATTGTTCCTTGTGCTTGATCAAAGTTTGTTGATAAATTGAAAGTGCCAAAATTTGCTGTCTCTGCTATTACAGGGGTAGCTGTAATGGCGACAAGTATAACCAACAGACAACTGCCGCGAAACTGAAGTCGGGGGCAACAGTATTTCATAGTAGCCCTCCAACAGGCTTTTAAATTAGTAATGATATATACATATTCTAATGAAAAAAATCCAGTGAAATTTCAGTTATGTGTGCCACATAAAAATGTGCCACAAGTAATTAGTTTGGAAAGAAAGCAGCTAATTGCTAGGTTGTTCTGAAACTAGATAGCACCTACAATCCTCAACGTGAGCATTTTAGTTTTTTACAAAGGGGCTTAAAAGCAGTCAAAGTATCGTAAAAATTAGGTTTTAAGCAAACAGTAAGCAGTGCCTACCAGATAAAAGTTTCTTCGCTAAACTGACTCTACTGAGGAAACACCAAAACGATAGCCTTTACCATATACCGTGTGAATCAGTGTAGTTTCTTTACGTACTTCAATCTTACGGCGCAGCAAGCGAATTAATGCCGCTATCACATTGCTGCTAGGTTGTTCTTCCTCTTGCCATAAATTTTGCATAATCTGGGCATGAGTTAGTAGTTGTCCAGTGTGTTCCATAAAGTATTGCAACAACTGGCTTTCTTTTTGCGATAGCTCAATTATCCGTCCTTGACGATAGGCTACTTGATTTTCACAATCGAGTTCTAAATCAGCAACGCTTAAACGTCCAGTAGTAGTTTCATTGGTTTGGGAACCGGAACGACGTAATAAAGCACGGACTCTTGCGAGTAATTCCCGCAGTTCAAAAGGTTTAACTAAATAGTCGTCTGCACCAGCGTCTAAACCTTGTACACGGTCATCGAGAGTATCTTTAGCTGTGAGAAAGAGTACTGGAGTGGTTTTACCTTGGTTTCGCAATTCTTGACAAATCTGTAACCCAGTTTTTCCTGGCAACATCCAATCTAAAATCAGCAAGTCATAACTACCTGCTTGTGCAAGTTCGCTGCCAGATGTGCCATCGTAGGCGGCATCTACAGTGTAACTTTCACGAGTTAACAAGCGACTCAAGGGTTGAGTTAGTTCAACTTCATCATCAACTAATAAAATTCTCATGCTGCTTGTCTTGACATTCCCACGAGAAGCCAATAGTCTTTGTGCTGAAAATTTTGTCAGCAATAGAGATATTCTCAATATTAGTGAACTGCCGAGACGCTAAGGATACCAATAAAAAGAATGCTGACTGTTGCATTGCCCAAAGGGGAACTACTTAAAAATAGCATCCGCTTGCTACAAGCTGTAGGATTAGATTTTAGTGCTTTTTTAGATTCAGGAAAACGTCAACTTCAGATTACCGACGCTAGCGGACAAGCGAAAGGTTTGCTTGTGCGGGCGCAGGATGTGCCCGTTTATGTAGAATATGGTCAGGCACAACTGGGTGTTGTTGGTTATGATGTGCTGCGTGAGAAACAGCCGCAAGTTGCCCATTTAGTCGATTTACAGTTTGGGCATTGTCGGATGTCGGTGGCGGTAAAAGCAAACAGTTCTTACCGATCGCCTTTAGATTTACCACCGCATGGTAGAGTTGCTTCCAAGTATGTAAATTGCGCTCGTGAATATTTCCACAGTCTAGATTTACCTGTAGAAATAGTTCCCTTGTATGGTTCAGTGGAACTAGGCCCAATTACTGGAATGTCAGAAGCGATCGTGGATTTAGTTTCCACAGGCAGGACTTTACGGGAAAATGGTTTGATTGAAATTGCGACTCTGTATGAAAGCACGGCGCGGTTGATTGCCCATCCTCTGAGTTACCGCTTGAACACGGGGAATCTGAGTGATGTGATTGCCAAGCTCCGAGAAGCACTTTTGGTAGAGGTTTAATACCAGTTTGTAATTAGTAATAACGCTCCTACATCGCCAACCCTACCTTTTCGTAGCTTCTGGTACACAAGACAGTAATTCCTAATTTAAGGGACTTCCAAAAAATACTCAACTACTTCTTGTGGGGTGGGCATCTCGTAGTGTGTGTCAATTTAACTTAAAAATTAGTCAAGACATTCTGAGACATTGCCTCGTTCCCAGCTTCATGCTGGGAATGTCTATACAGAGGCTCTACTTTTATTACTCGTGACAGCAGCCCAATTTTCAAAGAGTTTTGACTTAAATAATTGACACCAATAAGCTACCCGTACCTTGTATTGCATTTAGCAACTTCACACATACAAAGGATTAAATTTTTTATAAACAATATTGTTATGATCTTCAATTTATAAAGCGAAAAAATAAGCAACTTTTTAGCGCTATAAATACGTATTGTGAAGATTTTAGTCAAAAAAATAGATGAAAAAATATGTTTCAGGCTACTCGCCGCCGTCTGGCAATTTGGTACACTGCGGTCACTGCTGTATTACTCCTTCTGTTTGCCAGTGGGGTTTATTTATATGTTCGTAGTACGTTGATTGAGGCGGATTGATGACACCCTTAACCATGTTGTGGAAATAGTAGAGCGTTGTATTACAAACAGTCGCTGCGCGTCTACGCTCATATTTGAGCCAATTAATGCTGATGCAGATAAATTTCGCATTAATGTAGAAGCTAGTTTACGTGAAAATACTGATGCCGTAGAAGATGACCACATCGACCTAGAATGGTTTAGTCCAACGGGTAAATTACTTTGGTCAACGCTATCGGAACCTCTAAATATTCCCATTCGTGCCAACCGCACTGGTGAAACTGTGCGTGTAGTCAAGAATGAGAGTAAAGATTCAAAATTCAAAACTTCTGACTCACCACTGTTATTAAGGCAGATTACACAACGTGTAGACTTGGGACGACAAGTATTAGGATATCTGCGTGTTAGTCATCCCTGGTTTGAAGTCACTAAGCCCAGTCGCCAATTGATTTTTGATTTGGCGCTAGGTATTGGCTTAATGGTGCTTTCTGTAGGTGCAAGTGGTTGGTTTCTTTCGGGTAAAGCGATGGAACCTGTAGGTGAGTCTTATCAACGGCTCAAACAATTTACTGCTGATGCTTCCCACGAACTTAGAAGTCCCATTACTTTGATTCAAACCAATGTGCAGGTTGCCCTTGCTGATTTGGATTTAACAGCGTCAGAAGCAACTACTTCTATGCAGTATCGGCAACAGTTAAAGATGATAGAACGTTTAACGCAGCGTTTAGGTAAGTTAGTTAATGACTTACTCTTCCTAGCACGGCAGGATAGTGGTATTAGCAAAGATACTTTTTCACCTTGTCCTCTGGATGCTTTGTTGATGGAAGTGGTTGAAGAACAGCAATTGTTAGCCCCTGAACAAAAAATCACCCTTTCTCTAGATTTAGTTGACCCTCCTGCTTCCGAAACTAACCCCGAATTGCTGGAAAATTGGTTTACCCTTGTGGGCAATTGGGATCAATTGGTGCGGCTGTTCACAAATTTGATTTCTAATGCCTTGCATTACACTCCAGCAGGTGGACGGGTGAAAGTGGAATTGGCGCGGATAGACGGAATAAATCGTGTTTCTAGGCTACGTAACACCAGTGCCCAGTTGCAAGTTAAAGTGACTGATACCGGAGTTGGAATTCCAGCAGAAGCGCTACCATGCTTGTTTGATCGCTTTTATCGGGTAGATCCGGCACGTACTCATACTAGTGGGAATACAACTACAGCTAATGCTACTGGTTCAGGATTGGGATTAGCGATCGCTCAAGCTATTGTCGAACATCACCAAGGTCATATTCAAGTTGAAAGTACCCAAGGCATTGGCACCACATTTACTGTCACCTTACCAATAACTCTTGAGTCTTGATTTAGTCATAAATTTTTGTTTCCTATGATAGATGTAGAATTTTATTCAACTAAAACTGACTTGCACTATTAGCCTTAAAATTATTTTTGAGCGTTATCATTATCTGGTTAAAAATAATTTAAATTTGCAAGGATATGTTCAATGGCAAAGATTCAAAGTCTTTAGTCTTATCTAATCTAAGAATTAAGGCTTTCAGTCTTGAGGATGAAATATATTTATTTTTTGATATTATTTTCGTTTCCTTAGTTAGATACGGAAAATCGAGTAGTTTGTTAAATATTAGATGTACTAAATTAACGATAAAACCTAATTTAATTTTCTACTGGATAAATTTTTCTAGAAAAGAAAAATTGAAGTTATTCTAGGAGTCAATAATGAATATGAAGCCTCAAAATTTCCGCAAGTCTGCTGATTTATTTAGCGCTATTTGTGGGGGATTGCTGATTAGTCTGCCAGCAATTCCTCAAGCATTAGCACAAGAATCTACTCTCAAAGTTAATCCGTGCCCTAGTATTTTCTACGAAGAACCCCATAATAGTCAGGTTGTAGTGCCACAGGGCTGTCCTCCCAATGCGTTAACGCAAAGACTAGCTGCTCAAGGGCTTCTTCCTGTCCCCGCTACCCCATCACAAGAGCAAATAAGGTTTGGTGTTGGTGGTGAAGCAGATCCAGCAAATATTTCTTCAACACTGAACCCAAGTCCTAGTATTTTTACCGAACCGCCTTACAACCGCTCTCAGGCTCCCGTACCACCACAACCAGGTGCTAGACCACCTCGCCCAGTTCCTCCAACTGAGGGACAAATGTCCCCCGTACCACCACAGCCAGGCGCTAGATCACCTCGCCCAGTTCCTCCAACTGAGGGGCAAATGTCCCCCGTACCACCACAGCCAGGTGTTAGACCACCTCGCCCAGTTCCTCCAACTGAGGGACAAATGTCCCCCGTACCACCACAGCCAGGTGTTAGACCACCTCGCCCAGTTCCTCCAACTGAGGGGCAAATGTCCCCCGTACCACCACAGCCAGTTCCTGGTGATCGCAGTCAACAGCCTTCACCAGGGGCGGTTTCCACTGACCAACCATCAGTGTTACAACCACGGCAAACCCCCAGTGCAACGATCGCACTCAATAATGGTACGGTTAATATCAGGTTGGTAAATGACACTGCGGCTAATGTAACCTACCAAGTGATTGGCGATACAGCACCGCGATCGCTACAAGGTAAATACAATGTGACACTGCAAGGTCTAAGGACACCACTAACGGTAACATTTGAACGAGAAGATGGCGGACAGTTGATAGTAACTCCACAAGCTTCTTCAGAGGCAGGAACCTTGGAAGTTACATTTAAGGAAGCCACCAATACAGCACAGGGCAGAAGTGCGATGAGAATTGAACCAAACGGTTCAGTATTTTTGAATTAATCAAAGAGTGAAGATTTAGGAGTGAAAAGTTAAAGAAGTCTTCACTCCTAACTTTTAACTGCTACTTTTGCTGAAGCATTTTAGTTAGCTGATCCAGTAATTGCACTTCTTGCTTGCTATCTTCCAATGTCCGCGCCAGTATAATTGCCCTTTCGTAAAAATTTCGGGCAGTGAGGTAATTACCTTGTTGCTTATATAACTGAGCGTAAGATTCAAAACATTTTAATTCTTCTCGCAAATTTTGCAATTCTTTAGCGAGTGCTAAACGTTGCTCTAGTAAGTCAAAAGCCCGTTCATAGCGTCCTACAGCACTGTGTGCCGTAACTAATCCGTCAATTGCCCGTAATTCATTAGTGCGATCGCGGTTAATTTTAGCTGTCCGCATTGCTACCCCATAAGTGGCAATTGTATCCTGATAATTTCCCGATGCTAAATAAGCATCTCCTAAATTATTCAGGGTATTTGCTTCACCGATGGCATCGCCAGTCTGACGGCGGAATATTAAAGAATTTTCATACAATTTTATCGCCTTGTTATAATCCCCCAACCTGGCAGTTACCAAACCCAAATTACTTAAAGATAAACCTTCCCCTTCAATATTTTTGACACCGTGAGCAATGGCGAGTGCATCTTCAACAGTTTTACCAGCAGTAGTATATTCCCCTTGTTGCAGCATAAATGTGCTGATATTATTCAGCACAAAAATCTCAGATTGGAAGTCTTTAGTATCACGAGCGATCGCTAATCCTCGTCTAAAAGCATCTTCCGCCTCTTTTAAACTACCTAGCTGGACATAAGCTTTAGCAAGCAAATTGTATGTCAGACCTTGTGATTTGAGGTCGCCAATTGAATGATATAGTTTTAGTGCCCGCAAGCAAGATGCAATTGTTTTATCGGCATATCCTGAAGTGTATTGTTGTTCGCCAATACGCAACAAACTATCTGCTTCATCTCTTGATTGTCGTCCAACGGAATTATTTAGAGGGCGATGGAGTTGTTGCGTAATATCAACCACACCCGCATTTACAGGACTCAGCAAGAAAGTAAACAGTAAAAAGCTGTATGAAAGTATTTGGGGACGAGAAATCCTACCTACACAAATTAAGCCTACCTTTTGCCAGGGAAATACAAGCCGTTGTTTCATAAAAGTTACCCGTAAAGTTGCAGGTTTAAGTAGAAGGTTTAAGAAGAAGTTTTAATTTTTTAATTGAAGACAATCAATATACGCGTTTACACTTAATTCATGATTGAGCAGAATCTTCTCCAAAGTATATAGAGCGGATATCCGTGGGTAATTTGTCCTCTAGCATACGATAGCCTTCCTGGAGAAAATTGGCTACTTCGTTAGGAGCGATCGCTTCTCCTTCTGCTTGCAGATAGGCAGCGATTCTAGTTTCGCTCCAGTGGAAAGTTTGAGCCATTAACACGATCAATCGCAAAACTGGTGGTAATTGGTCTAACGCCTGTTCTACATAGCACCATAGCGGCGGCGAAGTCGCTTGGAGAGAATAATGAATTGCTTCTGTAGGTGGTAGCTTAATCTCGTTAATACAGAAAGCTGTCATATTAATTAACCAATTTTGCATGGTTAGAGCTTCCTGATCTGATTCAGAGTCAGTTAACTTTAGTCCACCGAGTTCGTAATAAATATGCCGCCAAGTGAGGGCAAACAAATAATCTGCCTGCACAGGCGATCGCGCCGAATGTCGAATTAAGGTATAGACTATAGGGCTATAGCGGCAAAAAATTACTGTAAAATACTTTCCAGCATCTGGATTGCGCTGAAACAGAGTCAGTAGTTCATGGTCACTGTGATGGAATAGCGACTTCACCAGGGGGTGATTAGCTTCCGTAAAATGGGGAATTTGCATAAGCCTTTCGATTGATAATTGTTAAAATAGTTTTGGGAATTACACTTCCCTAGTTAATCGCATAATATCTTGGTGTTGCTCAGTTTGTAGATGAGACTCAGACTACTTGAGTATTGATAAACTACAAACAAGGACTTAATTTTAGTCTTAATCGACAATGATAAAATCAACTCTCTTATAGAATCCTTATTTGTTCATGGTTATAGCGGTTAGTGTGATATCGTTCCTGCTCAGTCCCCTTACCTTAGGCTCCTTTCTGCCTTCCCTGCCCTTGGATAGCCTATTCTCTACCCAAGGCATTATGGTGATGCTACTAGCAGCTTATGCTGGTGCTATGTGGATGTTTCTCACCAGTGCCCCAAAAGTACACACTGTAATGGTGTCAGATTTGGAAATTGCCCGACAGTTGTATGAAGGACTGCTAGATTTGCCAGCAGCTGAGGTGCCATTGCACTACTACTACAATTACGAACAAACTATAGGCGCAACTGGCGTTGATCCGCTATATATGTCTACTGGGCCTAGCTTGTCTAGCAAAATGATGAATAATGCTAATGATGGGTTGTGGTATCAATTGAAGAAAAACACGCAGCTACACGTCATTACTGGTGCGAGTTTAGGTAGCAAAAATCAACAACGTCACGTTTGTTTTGACCACGATTGCCTGGAAATGATTCTAATGCGAGTCGAAACGCGTGGTTTGAAATTCAAGATTCGTAACCAAAAACCCCTGAACTTTTTAGTCAAGGACTATGAAGGGCGAGTCATTGAGGTGGCTGAGGTAGCGAATTAGTCGTTAGTTATTAGATTATTTTAGGTTGGGTGGGGCATCGCTCCACCCAATATTTTTAGATTTTAGATTGACTCCCAGCTTGGCTTCTAAATTAATGTCCCATTTCCACTCGGGCTAAAATAGGTAAATCCCCTAACCAAGATAATTTATGAACCAGCCGATATCTGAGAGAGTGCGCTGGACTACCGCCGATTTAGAGTTGTTTCCAGATAACGGGAATCGCTACGAAATTATTGACGGAGAATTGTTTGTGACTAAAGCGCCCCACTGGAATCATCAAAAAACGTGTGTCAGAATTATTACTCCATTGCATATTTGGTCACAAGCTACTTCTTTGGGACAGGTCGTACCTGCTCCAGGAATAATTTTTGGCGATAATGATAATGTTATTCCCGATGTTGTCTGGGCTAGCAACGAAATATTGCCTTTACTTTTAGACGAGGCGGGGCATTTGACTGGTGCGCCAGAACTGGTTGTAGAGGTGTTATCTGTTGGTAGTGAAAATGAAAAGCGGGACAGAGAACTAAAACTTAAGCTCTACTCATCACGAGGTGTCAGAGAATATTGGATTGTAGATTGGCGCAAACAACAGGTGGAAGTATATCGACGCGAACAAGCAAGTTTAAAATTAGTTGCTACGTTATTCAATGGTGATGAATTGAGTTCACCCATATTACCTGATTTTACTTGTGCGATCGCTCTTTTATTTACTTAAATAAATTACGAATTAGTTAACTGTGCTGTAAAAATTCAACCTTGGGTAACAACGGGTCAGTCACAATACCCACACCGCTAAAACCCCAGCGTTTGAGCAAGTTTGCCAACTGTGTACGGGCAATAGATTCCACTGCAAAGCGATTTGCCACTTCTGCTGCGTGGGTGTTGAGATAGCTAAGGGCATCAAAGTTTTCTTGAAACAGCAATAAGTAACCCGATGTTTCAGCATCAGGACGAGCTATAAGATAATTCCCGTCAGTTTTTGAGCGCACTAAGTAATAGACATCGGACAGCATGGAGAGGAGATGAAGTTTGTTGGGAAGAAAAAAGTCCTTCAAATAAAAAACTAGAGGAATATCGCACAGCTTTAATTTTCGAGTATTCCTCATTGCTTTAACATCAACAACTTGACACTCCCCGCGCTGAAGCGACGGGGATTCTTGAATCTAAGACATAACTTGCTCATGCAGGTTTTCACCAACAAGAGTAGAGGTTTCATCTCCGCAAGCGTTGCCTACGTCTAGCGCAGAGGTTCCGATATGCCCTACCGTACCCAATCCTCGACTAAGGATAATTCTAGCTGCGTTTTCATCTCTATCCATCACACAACCACATTTACAAACATGGGTTCGAGTGGATAGTGTTTTCTTAACGATGACACCACAGCTAGAGCATTCAAGGCTTGTATATTGCGGATTAACCGCAACAGTGACACGTTTAAATACTTTACCAAAGTACTCAACCCACACACGAAACTGATACCAAGAAGCGTCATTAATAGACTTGGCGAGACTTTGATTTTTCACCATATTTTTAATCCTCAAATCTTCATAGGCTATCAAGTCGTTAGACTGAACTACGCACCGTGCTAATTTCACAGCATGGTCTTTACGTTGCCTACTTATTTTGAGGTGGCGTTTACCTAAAATATGTTGTGCCTTGCCTCTATTTTTTGAACCTTTTACCCTTCTGGAAACTCGACGTTGTGAACGCTTAAGGATTTTTTCACCAACACGAAGAAACTTAGGGTTTTCAACCATTGTTCCGTTAGAGTCGGCGTAGTATTCCTTAAGTCCAACGTCTAAACCAACTGTGTTACCAGTTGGTTCTATGTTTTCAGAACGGTCTACATCAATACAAAATTGCACATACACACCATCTGCACGTTTTACCAATCTCACCCGTTTAATTTGGTTGATTTGGTAGAAGTGCAAATCACGAGTACCTTTGAGCTTTAATCGCCCAATACCTTTTTTATCGGTGAAAGTTATGGATTTACGATTATCTGCAAGCTTCCATCCTGATGTTTTGTACTCAACAGAGCGACAATCTTTTTGGAACTGGGGATATCCTTTTAAGCCTGGAATACCCTTCTTGCAGTTTTCATAAAACCGAGAGATAGAAGACCATGCTCTTTCAGCACTAGCCTGTCTATCCATTGAATTAAGTTCATTAGCAAAGGGAAAATTAGCCGCAAGTACAGCACAATATTTTTGCAAATCGTTTTTGCCCGTACCTTTAACATCCATCCATAGCCGAATACAGCTATTACGAATGAACTTTGCAGTCCGAATTGCATTATCTATTGCGGTCAATTGCGGTGACTTCCCGTAAGCTTTGAATTCAAAAACTAGCATCTTTTTACCTCCCACCTTATACTACCATGTCCGGTATAAAATGCTGGGAAGGCTGAAAAACTTTATACAATCTTGACCGCTGAATAAATTCAGCCATTCGCTTATATCCCCCGCATGAATGACGAGGGCTTTACGCATCACGACTCGTAAAATATTTATTTATCCGAATTTGCCGCTGACGTAATCTCGGGTATCTTCCTGCTGAGGATTGTTGAAAATATTCTCTGTCAAGTTGTATTCAACCAGATATCCCATTTTGCTGCCCGTTTCTGTCGCCTGTGCATTGAAAAAAGCTGTCATATCCGATACCCGTGCTGCTTGTTGCATATTGTGGGTGACGATAATAATGGTATATTGCGACTTCAGTTCTTGAAGTAATTCTTCAACTCGCAAAGTTGAAATTGGGTCAAGAGCGGAGCAAGGTTCATCCATTAACAAAACTTCTGGCTGAATTGCGAGGGCGCGAGCAATGCATAAGCGCTGTTGTTGACCACCAGATATAGATAGACCACTTTGCTTTAGTTTATGCTTAACTTCATCCCATAACGCAGCTTGTCGCAAACTCCGTTCTACCAATTCATCCATATCACCTTTATAACCATTAATCCTGGCTCCAAAGGCGATATTTTCATAAATTGACTTGGGAAAGGGGTTAGGCTTCTGAAAAACCATACCAACCCGACGGCGTAATTCTACTGTGTCAATTCTTTTGTCATAAATATCGGTATCACCAAAGGTAATTCTTCCCTCAATATGTGCCCCAGGAATCAAGTCATTTAAACGGTTAAAACACCTTAGAACAGTGCTTTTACCGCATCCAGAAGGGCCAATAAGAGCGGTAATTTTGTTTTTGCCGATGTTTAAGTTAACATCACGGACTGCTTTGAAACTACCATAGAAAACAGATAATTGCTCGGCTTGTAAAATACTCTCGGAAGTAGCGGTTTTTGAGCTTGATACCATACAAAAATTTCAGGTTAATGCTGAAAAACTAAATTTAAATGAAGTTGATTTATTTAGCGTGACTGTTGGAATTTATTGCGTAAAAATATTGCTGTTGAATTCATTAACATCAGCACGATCATCAAAACAACAATGCCAGCAGCAGCATTCTGGTGAAACTCGACTTGAGGGCGAGAAACCCAATCAAAAATTTGAATTGGTAGTGCTGTAAAAGAACTTTGCAAACCTTTGAAAGAAAGCTGAGGTAAGAAAGTAATAAACCCAACAGCCCCAACTACAATCAACGGAGCCGTCTCACCAATCGCTCGTGAAAGTGACAGAATTGTACCGGTCAGGATACCTGGCAAAGCAATAGGGAAAATTTGTTCTCGGATGATTTGCCACCTATTAGCACCAAGGGCAAAACCTGCTTGTCGCAGACTATCGGGAACAGCACGCAGTGATTCACGAGTGGTAATGATGATAATTGGTAGAATCAACAAACTTAATGTTAAAGCACCAGCTAGAATACTGCGTCCCCTGGTAATTGGTTCCATCACCCGCACAAAAACTTGCAAGCCTAGCAAGCCATAAATAATTGATGGCACTGCGGCTAAATTTGCAATATTGATTTCAATTAATCGAGTAAACCAGTTGTCCGTGGCATACTCTTCCAAGAAAATCCCTGCGCCTACTCCTAAAGGAAAGGAAATTAAGGCAGTGATGACCAACAGCCAAATAGTGCCAACTAAGGGAGCCAATACCCCAGCAGATGAGGCACGGCGAGAGGAAAAACTGGTAACAAAAGACCAATTCAAGCGGCCAAGACCATCAGTTAAGACATCTATGAGCAAAATAACTAACACCAGCAATGCAAAGGAAGTCGCAACCCAAGTGGCGATCGCAAAAACTTTGTCAAGGTTGTAACGTTTATTGATCGCTAGGTCAAAGTTCGGATTTACCCCAGAGTCAGACAGATTTGTAAACTCAGTATTGCTCTTTGTCATTCGTATTTCTCCCGGAAGCGACGAACAAACCAATAACTAAAAATATTCAGGGTTAGGGTGATGAGAAATAAAGTCATACCCACCGCAAAAATAGTTTTATAGGCGAGTGAGCCTGCTGGTGTGTCTCCTTTACTTACTTGGACAATGTATGCTGTCATTGTCTGAATTGGCACTAGTGGGTTGAAACCCAACTGAGGATTTTGACCAGCCGCGATAGTGAGAATCATTGTTTCGCCAATGGCGCGAGAAATAGCCAAGATAAAAGAAGCTACTATCCCAGAAAGTGCTGCTGGCAATACCACTGAAATAATTGTTTCCCGCTTGGTTGATCCCAACGCATAAGCACCTTCCCGCAAACTACGCGGAACGGAATAGAGAGCATCTTCACTCAAAGAAGCTACCAAAGGAATAATCGAAACTCCCAGTACTAAACCCGCACTCAAAGCATTGAATCCCTGCATCCCAGGGATGAATGTTTGGAGGAAGGGTGTAACTGTGAACAGTGCAAAGTAACCAAACACTACTGTGGGTACGCCTGCCAATACTTCTAGGGCTGGCTTCAGCCATTTGCGAAGTTTCGCTGGAGCATATTCACTTAAGCAGATAGCAGCTAATAATCCTAGTGGCAATGCTACTGCGATCGCAATTACAGATGTGAGCAACGTGGCGCTAATTAGCACCATGATTCCAAACTGCTGATTAGTAAACAGTGGTGTCCATTGTGTGTCTGTTAAAAACCGCCATATCGAGACTTCTTGAAAAAATTCAACAGTCTCAAAAATCAGTGTTAAAACAATGCCAATCGTGGTTATAACCGAGACAAAGGCAAATAAGGCGAACAAGGTTTTGACACCAGTTTCCACCGACTTACTCAAAGCCCGATTGGGTTGCCATAACTTGGAATTACTTGGCTGATTAGATAACGGATTGGAAGTCATTTCTTTGCCGACAACCTCATAAATTCAAACTCCCTTTGTATGTATGGACACACTACCATTCTATGAGAACTACCCTAATGCTGGAAATAAAGCTTACTTTCAAGACCATCAGCCTTAAATAAAGTCAGTATAAACAGACTTTTTTTTACAAGCTACTACTTCCAGCTAGCAGGGCGTAGTGCAAATTCTGTTTACGAGAGTAATTAGTGGCTGATTCTTAGTTTTCTTTCTTGAGAAGGTCTTTCAGAGTAACGCCCACTTGAGAACCCTCACCTTCAAAAACCGAACCTACTTTTCCACTGCTGAAGCGTGTTTGAACTTCAGTGAGTATATCGCTAGGTAGAGGCACATAGCCCACTTCTGATACTAGCTTTTGGTTCGCTGGAGCATAATTGAAATCAACAAAAGCCTTAACTTCAGGACGCGTCGCCGCAGTTTTCTTTATATAGATAAACTCTGGGCGAGCAAGGGGTTGGTAAGTACCATCAGCGATGGTTTGTGGACTCGGCTGAATACAACCCTTACCACCATCAATGCCAACCAGCTTTAACTTCTCTTTGTTGTTCTCATAATAGGCATAGCCAAAGAAGGCTATACCACCTGGGTCAGCGCTCACACCCTGCACCAAGGTATTGTCATCTTCACTAGCAGTGTAGTCTCCTCGACTTTCCCCTTCCTTACCTATAACTGCTTGAGTGAAATAGTCATAAGTACCAGAGTCTGTACCAGGGCCATACAAACCTATTTTCTGTGCAGGAAATTTCGGATTAATTTGGTTCCATTGGCTGACTTTGCCTTGAGCCGCTGGTTCCCACATTCTCTTTAGTTCATCAACTTTGAGGCAACTTGCAAAGTTGTTTTGGGGGTTAACCACTACAGATAGACCATCATAAGCGATCGGTAATTCAATGTACTCGATATTACCTTTTTTACAGAGTTCCACTTCTTCCGGCTTAATGGGGCGGGAAGCATTAGAAATATCAGTTTCACCCGCACAGAATTTCTTGAACCCTCCACCTGTACCAGAGGAAGCCACAGTAACTCGCACTCCAGGATTAGCCTTTTGAAACTCTTCTGCCATCGCCTCAGAAATAGGATAGACGGTACTAGAACCGTCTATCTGGACTTTTCCAGATAAGTTTGATCCTGTTGCTGTATTGGTAGCTGGGGTAGCGCCGCCATCAGCTGCTGGGCTAGAGTTGTTAGAAGCTTGATTGTTATCGCCGCAAGAGCTAATACCAATTGCTAGAGCAACTAGGGGAGCAAAAAACCGCACCTTTGAAGAGAACATAAGGATCTTTATAAATTGATGCTATCGATTAACAGTATGAACCTTAGCACTCTAGAGTAACAGCAAGGTTAAGAAAAGGTTAAGGAAATACTAAAACATACTTATAATTTTAAAATCTTTTAAGTTACTAAAAGCACATCTGAAACAGTAAATATCTTTAACATTTGATATAAATTGTACTACGATTTAGTACTAAATAACGTAAAATGCTAATGATTTGGGTATGGTGTAAATATTTTTTTGAATCAGCATATTTTTAAATTAATTTACGGGTAAGGATTAGCAATTAATAAGCAATTTTAAGTTAGGGTATTACGCAGTAAGATTGGAACCCCTCTCTGTTATTTGGGTTCTGCGTATCCTTACTCTTAAGCGAACTAGCAGTGTAAGCAAAGCTAAGGTAGGAGAGTTTATATATTAATGTTTATACTGGTTGCTGTTGGTTTTCCCTTGTGCCTTTCCTTGGTTGCCTGATAAATGTTTGCTGCTTCCAATCAATTACTATGGTCAATGATCGGCTTACTCCTGACAATGGGTGGCACTTTCCTAGAAGTTTATGGTATCACCTTACCTGGGAGTTGGAGTAAGCACGGAATTCAAACTTTTTCTTTAGGTGTCACTTTTCAAATTGGCGCAGTACTGTTGGTAGGTTGCTTAGGAGGTAAAAATGCCGGTGCGCTCTCGCAAATTGCTTATTTAGTCATGGGCTTAACGTTATTACCTGTATTTGCTGATGGCGGCGGTATCGGTTATATCAAGTTATCTCAATTTGGCTATTTACTAGGCTTTATTCCTGGAGCTTGGATTTGTGGCTTATTTGCCTTTAAAGCTAGACCTCGACTAGAAACTCTTGCTTTTAGTTGCATCTGTGGCTTGTTAACTATCCACATCTGCGGTATTACTTATTTGATTATTAGCTATCTTTTTCAGTGGAAAGGCACAGAAAATTTACCCTTGATGCAAGCAATCCTCAGATACTCATGGTTTGCACTACCAGGTCAGCTAACTGTTGTCTGTGCGGTTACTGTAATAGCATATATATTGCGTCACTTAATGTTTTATTAGTTGATTGTCTTTCGTCCTTTGTCATTTGTCAAAAGCTCATGACCAATGACCAATGACCAATGACCAATGACCAACGACCAATGACTAATTCACCATGCGTTTAAAAAATCGTCTTTTCTGGATTGCTGCCTTCATCGCTTTTTTCTTAGACCAAATAACAAAGTACTGGATAGTGCAAACCTTTAGCTTGGGGCAGACACTACCACTATTACCTGGGATATTTCACTTTACCTATGTAACTAACACTGGCGCGGCTTTTAGTCTGTTAAGTGGGAAAGTAGAGTGGTTACGCTGGCTATCTTTAGGAGTGAGTTTAGTATTGATAGCGTTGGCTTTGTTTGGCCCAACATTAAATTTGTGGGATCAGTTGGGCTACGGCTTAATTTTAGGTGGAGCTATGGGTAATGGTATTGATCGTTTTGTTTTAGGCTACGTCGTTGATTTTCTTGATTTTCGCCTGATTAACTTTGCTGTATTTAATGTGGCAGATTCGTTCATTAGTATCGGTATTGTTTGCCTATTAATTGCTTCGTTTCAAAAAACACCGACTTCAACTGACAGACCGTATTAAACTATTAAGCCTGGGATAATTAATCCCAGGCTAACTGTTACTGAAACCCTTGCTCTGTCCTATATGCGAAGACTCGATCTATAAAGGTTCTAGGAACTTTGGTTTATTTTTTACACCAGTGTGTATGACTAGTGTAAGAATTCAAAAAAGATGCACCGATCAGCGCTGATGGCAAACCAGTTATTCTGATTATGCCTCAGCTTTTAATTTAATTACCTGTGGCAGGAGTTTTTGGTGAACTAGAGTCGGGAGTACTCATACCTGGTTCGGTAGTGCTGCCAGGAGTGGGAGATTCAGATGGGGTAACATTTTCTGGTGCTGGAGCTAAATTGCTAGGAGTGCCAGATTCAGATGGAGTAATGGTTTCTGGTGCTGGAGTGATTTCGGGAGTGCCAGATTCAGATGGAGTAATGGTTTCTGGTGCTGGAGTGATTTCGGGAGTAGTTGTGCTACCAGGAGTAGTTACATCAGGTGTGGTAGTGCTACCAGGAGTGGTTTCTACTGGTGCCGTAGTCGTACTAGGAACACTAGGGGTGAGTGCTGTGCCACCGGGACAACGGGAATTGAGCGGAAAATTCTTACACAGAATTTCCATCCCTTGTGGCGACATTTTAATTTCCGCTGGTGCACTCATGGAGTCGCTACTGGATTGAGCTATGAGGGATTTACTGGATTCGGCTACAGCAATATTAGTGGTAAATGCCAAAGATAAAGCCGCACCAATCAAAGTCAGAGATTTTCCCATTATGTAATTAACCTCAACGGAACACTCGCCCTATTAAAGCAGATAATTGAAATTTAAAAAATCTTCCTAAATGAATATATTTAGGTTTGTTTCAGAATATGTGGATATGTAAAATTGGTAAAAATTAAATCTGTTTGTTGTTAGTAGCTAGTATTTAAAGGTACAAAATTAAAAGTTATAATTGTAGTAGTTGAATGATTAATAGTATATTTAATCAGACTTTGAGAATGTATGAAAATGTTATCACTCTATAAAGAGGTGACAAAAATAACTACTTGATTCTGATCGTAAGCTAGATTATAAGTATAAATTAGCGCAAAAAGTTCCGTATACTCAATTTATGCTTTGGCTTATGAGTAAAATGATGAAAGACTAACATCTAAATTGATTGTAATTCGCCCGATTCTTCACTAAAAACTGTGATGTGAATAGCCGATGAGTTCTCCCCAACCCCCTCACAAGCCACAAACGTTACTAGGTCAACTGACTCAAGCAGTACATACAATTCAAGCTAGGGTCGATTTTTCTAAATTGGCGCTCAAGCCTAATGCCAAAGTACCAGAACTTTGGGTGCAGGATGCGGGGGCGGATAAAGCAGAGGTATATCCACTGTTGGGCGATCGCTATATTCTAGGTCGTAGCTCCAAATCAAGCGATATCGTCATCCGTAACCCTGTTGTCAGTCAAATTCACCTGTCTCTATCACGGAATTCTACTCAACGCACACCAGTCTTTGTTATCAAAGACGAAAACTCCACCAATGGCATTTATCGTGGCAAGCGTCGTGTTAGCTCCCTAGAACTGCGCCACGGTGATATTCTGACTTTGGGTCCCCCAGAACTCGCCGCTTCTGTGCGGTTGCAATACGTCGACCCACCAGCCTGGTATGTTAAAGCTGCAAGTTGGACAGGTTATGGTGTCGGTGGTGTCAGTGCCCTGTTAGCCTTAGTAATTGGAGTCGAATGGCTAAAATTCTCAGTTAGACCTTTACCTACAGCTACACGCGCCCCAGTAGTTGTTTACGCCCGTGATGGAGCCACTCCCCTGAGAGAGCCTCGGACTATTTCTCATGTAGACATGAAGCGATTAGAGGAATTTGGCTCTTATTTGCCTGCTGCGGTAGTGGCTTCAGAGGATAGTCGTTATTACTGGCACTTTGGGGTTGACCCTCTGGGGATTTTACGAGCCATATTGATTAATAGCCGCAGCGGAGATGTCCAACAGGGAGCCAGCACTGTTACCCAGCAAGTTGCCCGCAGTTTATTCCGTGAGTATGTAGGTAGACAAGATACCCTTGGACGCAAATTGCGAGAGGCAGTTGTTGCCCTGAAGCTCGAAACATTTTACAGCAAAGATGATATTTTGCTGATGTATTTAAATCGGGTTTTTTTGGGAGGGGATACCTCTGGCTTTGAAGATGCAGCCCGATATTACTTTGAGAAGTCGGCTAAAGAATTAACTTTGGCAGAAGCAGCAACATTGGTAGGAATTTTACCTGCTCCCAACGCCTTCGATTTTTGTGGGGATGGGCCAAATAAGCTAGAAGCGGCTGAATACCGGAATCGCGTGATTAAGCGGTTGCTGGAGATGGGAAAAATTAAACCAGAGGATGCAAACCGAGCTAGACGCTCCACTGTTCAAATTAGTCCTAAAGTATGCGAACAGCAAGCTAAAACGATCGCTCCTTATTTTTACAGTTACGTCTTCTCTGAACTGGAATCAATCTTGGGCGAGGGAGCTGCAAGAGAGGGAAACTATATCATTGAAACCAAGCTTGATCCAGCGATACAGAGGCAAGCAGAAGCAGCCTTGAGTAATTCAGTGAACAACGCTGGTAGAAATTTTAATTTTTCTCAAGGGGCGGTAGTTACTCTTGACTCCAGTACAGGCAGTATTCTGGCAATGGTGGGCGGGACTGATTACAAAAAAAGTCAGTTTAATCGTGCTGTTCAAGCCAAAAGACAACCAGGTTCCACCTTCAAAATTTTTGCTTACACTGCTGCTATTCAACAAGGAATTTCAGAATCAAAAAGTTATTCTTGTGCCCCTTTACCTTGGCAAGGCTTTACTTATAAACCCTGTCGTGCTGGTGCTGGCGCTACTTTAGATATTGCCACGGGGCTTGCTCTTTCAGAAAATCCCATCGCCCTACGAGTTGCCAGAGAAGTCGGGCTGGATAAAGTCGTGGCAATGGCGCAGCGTTTGGGGGTAAAATCAAACCTCGATCCGGTTCCTGGCTTGGTACTAGGTCAAAGTGTAGTTAATGTTTTGGAAATGACTGGTGCTTTTGGTGCTATTGGCAATCGCGGTGTTTCCAATCCTCCCCATGCCATTAACCGGATTTTAGACAGTGGTGATTGCCGCGATCGCAATGATATCAAAACCTGCCGTGTAATCTACTCCTTCGACCAAGATCCAGATGCCAACAAACGAGTTCTACCAACTGGTGTCGCCAATGAGATGACTAGTTTGATGCGTGGTGTCATCAGCAGAGGTACTGGTCGTAGTGCTGCCATTGGACTCGGAGAAGCCGGTAAAACAGGCACGACTGATAAAAACGTTGACTTATGGTTTATAGGTTTTATTCCAAGTCGGCGACTTGTAACTGGTGTTTGGCTGGGAAACGACAATAATTCCCCCACATCCGGTAGCAGCGCTCAAGCCGCTCAGTTGTGGGGAAATTATATGCGGAGAATTACGCGGTAAATGGAGATTGGGCATGGGGTATGGGGCATGGGGCATGGGGCATGGGGTATGGGGTATGGGGAAGAGAATTAAGCTGCTATTCTCTATTCCCTATGGATTTTAGATAAGCATTGAGCTTGGGTAATAGTTCATCAAGAATTGGCTTAAATCTGCTTACCTGTTCATTTGTCAATAATTGTCTGGCGTAGGCTAACCTCAACCAGCTGATAGTTTCATACAAAGACCCTCTCGCAATCTTGACAAAACGTCGATTGTCTTGGTCGCTGTACCTACCTCTACCTTCTGCAATGTTCGCACAAATACTATCAGCAGACCGAACAATTTGCTTGCCCAGTGTATTTTTAGTGAAATTGTCCCATCCTTTAACAATATGCCAAATTTCATTAGCTAGCTTTTCAGCAAGTTGATAAACTTTTAAGTCCTCAAAATCAGGTCTTCTCACAAAAGTCCATTGATCATTTATTGATCAATAGTTCCCAATTCTCAATGCCCAATGCCCAATGCCCAATGCTCAATCCCCAATCCCCAATTACCGATATCCCTGCCAAGGAATGACTTCCAGCATACCGCTAGGCTTGAATATCACTTGGAAGTGGGCTAAAGGTTCTTTGTCATTGGGAGGTGCTACATTGGAACCATAAATAGCGTTAAACATCTTGGGAAGAGGTGTTTCTCGGAAATAGTCAAAAGCGACTTGGTTTAGTGGTTCATAGTCAGCAATTACACCATCTTTGTTGACTGCTACTCGATATTTCAAATCTCGCGTAAAGGTGGGAGTACCACTCCAACTTTGGCGAACTGTATTATAAAGCTTTTGATTTAAACCTTTAGTTATATTAGAGTCAGTAATTTTTGTACCTACTACCTCTGGCGTTCTCGCATATCCCCGCCAAGGGCTAACTTGCAACACACCATTTGTAGTAAACACTATTCGGAATTGGGCGATGGGTTCTTTGGAGATGGGAGCGCGGTTAGCAGGATTATAAAGTAAGTTAGGCAGAGGAGTTTGCCCGACTCCTTGATTTGCCTCTTTATTCACCGCCTTGTAACCAACGATCGCTCCATCCGCAGCTACACCCAGACGATAGATCAAATCCTGTTGCAATCCTAAACGCTTAGTCCAAGCTGGATGAACTTGGTTATACACTTGACGATTCAATGCACGCAGCTGCGATGGATCGGTAATTTCTGGAACTGTATTTAAAAGTGCTTCTAAATCTTTGACTACTGGCTTTTCATTAGCTGTGGGTGTTGCTGTTGCTGTAGGTGTTGCTGTTGCTGTAGGTGTTGCTGTTGCTGTAGGTGTTGCAGCAGCCGATGCTGGAGGATTAAGGCTCTTTGTTGTAGAGCTAGTTTGCTCATCTGGTTTAGGCTGTGGTGGACGCATCTGGGGAGGTGGAATCAAGTTAAAAGCGATCGCAGCTACTGCTAAACTTGATACTCCTACAGCAGCAGGAACAGCCTGCCTGATCAAAGCCTGACTAGCACCGCCGTAGCGTCTGGTAACGGGTTGTAGTTCTAGAGATAATTCTGGTAAAGTCTGCGTATCAGCAAAAAACTGATCTACTGCTTCTACTAAATCAAACAACTGCACCGTATTCAAATCTATTTCAATCGGCGGACGTTTGGAATTTTTAGACTGGGACTCGAACCCTTCTGGAGAAGCTTCTGAATGTATGATTAACCTATGTCGGTTGCTATCAATTTTCTGAAACTCTACTAGCTCTGATTCCTGATTGTGTGCTTGCGGATTGGGTACACTACTTAAAAATTCTTGGGCATAGCCACTAACAGCCCTCACCAAACTTTCAAAAAATTCCCGCCCTCCAGTTACAGGTTGATTATAACCAGATAAATAGCATTCTGCATTTACCAATATTGATAATTCCGGGCGCATTTCTTGGAAGTGTGCAGCCCTAGTAACATCACTTAAACCTTCTAAAAGAAGCGTACAATTAGGTAGACTGTACTTACGTTGAATATTCATTCCACTTCACCGTCAAAAAGACTAATCCAGAATCGCTGCATTCCAGCTGTACCAGTACAAAATAGTAATTGTCCTAACAAATTTATCGCTAGCTCATCTAATTTTTCATCAGAAGTTAATGCTAGTACACCAGAACGTCGAGCATTCATCCGGCTCTTAAAGTGCGCTCTAAACCGCTCTAGGTAATTAGATAGCCGCAAATTCTGTTCTAATGGAATCTGCTTCTCTTCCATTTGTTGACATATCATTAATAGCTGGCGGATGACAACAGTTAAACGCCGCGCTATGTAGCAAGCAATGACCACCAGAGCTTTTGCTTCCATAATAGTCAAGGGACGACGTATATGCGCTCTTCGTAGCGGGTTAGAGCTACGCATCCGCCATAAATTCACTCTATCTTTAACAATTCCTTTAAGATCCAACTCTTGAGCAAAAGCCAGGATTGCTTCTGAACCACCAAGCTCTAAAGCTTCAATTGCCAGTAAAATCAGGTCAATTTGCAGCCTGGTTCTTCGAGGACACGTTTTGGAAGCGATCGCAGGATCTGGTAAAGTGTCCAAAATCATCGGCAGTGAGTCTTGGGTTGGACTGTTGAACGGCGTTAAACTTGCTGAGACATTCATTCTAAAAAATACCTTATGCGGTTCCAACAGACTAGATAAAACAAATTTAAGATCGGTAGCCAAACAAAAACACTAGACTTGTGGCAGAAGCATGACTACCTGATATATACATTAGTGAACTCTTTCTACTCAAAGTTTTCCCTATATTGAAATCAAAGTTTTAAAACATAAGTTAATTCACCTCATTTATTAGCGCAATACCTTTTCTAGCTTGATTTAGATTGTAATTATCGTCAATGAAAGGCAAAGCTTCAGCCTTGACCCCCAGCGTATGACATTATAGTGTACGATTTTTCAGGTATCTGAAATTGGGCATTGGGGATTGGAGACTGGGGACTGGGATAGCTATGAATTTAAATTAATAACTCCTCACTCTTCACTCCTAACTTTCCCCATTCCCCACTCCTTACTCCCTACTCCCCATTTTATGGATTTAAAGTCTCTCGTTCGTGACATCCCAGATTTCCCGAAACCCGGAATTTTATTTCGGGATATTACTACCTTGCTGCGTGATCCAGAGGGATTGCGCTACACTATTGACTTTTTAACACAAAAATGCAACGAAGCTGAAATAACGGTAGATTATGTCATAGGTATAGAGTCGAGGGGATTCATTTTTGGCTCACCTCTGGCTTATAAATTAGGAGCTGGTTTTATTCCCGTCCGCAAAAGAGGTAAGTTACCAGCAGCCATTCACTCAATAGAGTATGAATTAGAGTATGGTACAGACTGCTTAGAAGTGCATCAAGACGCTTTACACCAAGGTAGTCGAGTTTTGATTGTGGATGATTTGATTGCCACAGGTGGAACTGCGAGTGCCACAGCAAAGTTGGTGCAGAAAATTGGCTGCGAACTAGTAGGATTTGGGTTTATTATCGAGCTACGGGATTTACAAGGGCGTACATATTTGCCGGACGTGCCGATTATCTCTTTAATTGAATATTAGTTATTTGTCATTGGTCATTAGTCATTGGTCATTAGCAAAGGACAAATGACAAATAACAAACGACAGATGACAAAGGACAAAGGACAAAAGACAAATGACATCTACGAGAATTTCCTTGGAGACAGGTCGGGATTGGCTAATCAGGCTAGTCACGAGCGAAACTTTTGTTTATGTGACAAAGCGGCTATTGCAGGCACTACTGACTTTGTTGTTGGCATCAGCGTTGTCGTTTTTCATCATTCAACTCGCTCCCGGTGATTATGTAGATACGCTGCGGCAAAATCCGAAGATATCTCCAGAAAGAATTGAGGAAATTAAACGGCAGTTTGGTCTGGATAAGTCTTGGCCAGAGCAATTTGGACTGTGGCTATGGCGAATCTTGACGAAAGGGGATTTTGGCACGAGTTTTATTTATCAACGTTCAGTGGCATCGCTGTTGTGGGAACGAGTACCAGCGACTTTGCTATTAGCGATCGCATCTTTAATTGTCACATGGGCGATCGCCATCCCTCTAGGGATCTTTGCTGCTGTTAACCAAAATAAGCTAGCAGACCGCATTCTACAGGTGATTAGTTATGCTGGACAAGGCTTTCCCAGTTTTATCACTGCCTTAGCGCTGCTAGTTTTAGCCCAAATTACCTCGCCTCTGTTCCCAGTAGGTAGTATGACTAGCATCAATCACTCAGAACTATCGTGGTTTGGCAGAATCTTAGATATCGGCTGGCACATGATTTTACCAACGATCGCCCTCTCAATTACGAGTTTTGCTGGTTTGCAACGCATCACTCGTGGCGAATTATTGGATGTGCTGCGTCAAGATTACATCCAAACGGCTCGTGCTAAAGGTCTGCCAGAAAACCGCGTTATTTACGTTCATGCACTCCGCAACGCCATAAACCCTTTGATTACCTTATTGGGTTTTGAATTAGCTGGTTTATTAAACGGGGCTTTCATCGCCGAATTTTTCTTCAACTGGCCCGGTTTAGGGAGGTTAACTCTACAGGCTTTACAAGCTCAAGATTTATATTTATTAATGGCAAGCTTGGTAATGGGCGCAGTGTTGCTGATTGTTGGCAATTTAATCGCCGACTTAATGCTCAAAGCAGCCGATCCACGCATTCGCCTAGAAAACCTAAATTAGTAGCAATTGTAAATTACCCACACTTTTTTTGACGTAGTAGGTGTGGGTTCTGGTTTTATCGGCAACAGCACTTTTACCTTGCGGTTCAAGTTATTTCCGCACTATGTCAAATTTGGAATTGCTGTTTAACTGATTATTTCATCAAGCCCAGATTTAAATTTCTTTAACTAGTGGATTTTAGGTTTTTAAGCGGGCGGCGGGAATCGAACCCGCATTAATAGCTTGGAAGGCTATAGTTTTACCACTAAACTACGCCCGCAATTTTCCAACCCTATAATAGTAACACAGCTTTTATAAAAAATCAAGCATTAGTTCTAATTGGCATTTTGAATTTTAATCCTGACATACAGATTGCTCAATTCTGGTTTTGTACCATCGTTGTTGTGAGCAGCAATAAAGTTTTCTGTTTTGAAAACTTCGCTGAGGACTTGCTCGTATGTGCTTTTTTCACTTTGTAGTGTTGCTGGTTGTATTTCTAGAATTACAGCCTGTTGAAAGTTGCCATTGTTATCAATTATTAAGCTAGCCAAGAGCTGTGCTGGTTCAAGTCCCGAACTGTGGACAAGAAAACTTGAGTCTAATTGTTTTGTATTGCTTCCCCTGTATAAAGCGATAACGTCGGGTAAAGCATCTTGTCGGAATCCTTTTGATTGTATCAATTTAATCACTTCATCTCTGAGTAAAGGATCTACTATTGCTACCGATGCTCCCCCAGTTGGAGTTGTTGAAGTTTCCCTAGTTGGAGTTGTTGAAGTTTCCCTAGTCGGAGTTGCTGGAGTTTCCCTAGTTGGAGTTGTTGGAGTTTCCCCAGTCGAAGTCTTTGAAGTTTCCTCAGTTTGAGTTGTTGAAGTTTCCCCAGTCGGAGTTGCTGGAGTTTCTCTGTTTTCAGGTTCTGAAACTGGTCGATTTGATGGAATACCTGTTGGTAGTGGCGTTCCTTTTCCCAGTCTAATTTCTTGACGGCGCTTCCAAGGTATATTACCGACTGGAACTGTAGGTGTCGGTTTTAGTGTCAGTGTCGGTGTCGGCGTGGTGGTAGCTATCGGCGTCGGTTTCGGTGTTGGGGTTGGCGTGGGAACAACCTGTTGCCTAGAGGCTTGACTATTATTTTGAGAGGCGTAAGTTCGGCTCTTTTTCTGAAGATTATCCGCAGAATTTATTGCGCCAAAATCTTGATTTATAGGCGTAGTTCGTGCTGGTGCAGACTTTTGAGTTGAGGATAATGGTTTTGACGAAACGATTTTGGCTGTTGATTGTGATTTGATTATTGATTTTGTTTTAGGAGCAATGTCTATCAATTCAATAGGAACAGCAGATTGATTTTGCTGGGGAAACCACAGAGTAAATGCATTAGATGAGCGCATCAGCCAGAACGCCAGCAAGTGCAGAGAGACTGAACCGACAACGACAGAAATCCACAAACCCGGTGGGTCAGTGTGTCGTCTCCAGACTTTAGCTGGAATTGGAGTTTTGTCTGCAACCGATAATGTCATATTATAAAAACTGGATATGATTAGGCACTTTTACTCATTGCTAATGCTTTAAAATACCAGTCTAAATTTTAGCGATTAACCATTACCTCTGGTGTAACAGCGAAAGTCAAAACTGTTTCATCCACTCCTTTAAGTTCTAGCGGACTACCTTTAGTAATTTCTTCTTCCTGCAAATAATCTGCCACCGCAGCAGAAACCAGGATCGTACCGGGAAGAGCGGCAGCTTGCAACCTTGCAGCAATATTCACACTTGGGCCAATAGCAGTATAATCGGCACGTTCAGCACTACCAAACATCCCCACAACAGCAGTACCTTGGTGGATACCGCACCGAAACTGGACGCTAGTAAGTCTGTCACCATCGAATACACCTTGATCTCGCCAGCGCTGATTTAAGTCAGCCAGTGAGCGGTGCATTGCTCTTGCTGTATTAATGGCACGACGTACTTGTTCATTAGGGGTTAATTCTTCCGGCGCTCCATATAAAGCTAAGATAGCATCTCCCATAAATTTATCTACAGTGCCACCATTCCAAATACAACCTTGGTCATGGCTTCTAGGTATTCATTTAGCAATTCTGCGACTCGTCGGGATCTAAGAGTATTTGATAGCTGTGTAAAACCCACGATATCACTAAACAAAACTGTAATTAAGCGTGGTTCTGGGCGCAAATCTAACGTCAAATCACCGGTTGCGGCTTTTTGCACCAATACAGCCGGTAAAAAGCGTTTTAACACCGATTCTGTTAAATAAGTATTTAACTCTACAATTCGCCGTTCATTTTCCTTTAATGCTAAAAGATTCCGAACTTCCGCCAAAAGTTCCCGATCATTGAACGGTTTTGCTAAATAAGCATCCGCGCCATGTTCTGTACCTTCGATGCGGGTTTCCTCGTCAACTTTCGCTGTCAACAGAATAATTGGTGTTCCTTTCAACTTCTCCTCTTGGCGGATCATCTGAATCATCTCAAGTCCGCTTACCAAGGGCATCATTAAGTCAGTCACAATCAAGCTGGGTATAATTTCCTTGGCTCTATTGTGCCCTTCATAACCGTTACGAGCTGTCTGCACATGATAACCGTTTCGGCGGAAAATCTCAGATACATAGGTTCGTAAATCTGGGTTGTCATCTACAACTAAAATTGAGTGTTGAGTCTTAAGTGCTGAGTCTTGAGTATCAATACTGGAGGAGAAATTTATTGTAATATCTTCAATATTGTCTGTTGTTGACTCTACCAATTCTAAATCAGCCAATTCTACCCTAGCGCGGCTCGTATTCAGTTCGGTAGGCGTTTCTAATACTTGCTGTGGGGGTAAATGAGCATTTCCAGTCACAAGCCATAAACTAAAGGTAGTGCCTTGGCCATAGACTGATTCCACCGTCACTTGGCCACCATGTAATTCGACCAATTCTTTAACTAGAGCTAGACCTAAACCACTGCCTTCATAGGAGCGGTTTGCAGAACCTTCAGCTTGGCGGAAGCGTTCAAAGAGATGGGGAATTTGTTCTTTAACAATGCCAATTCCAGTATCTTGTACTTGCAAGATGCAGCGATCGCGCTCAGATTTGAGTCTGACAGTGATCGTCCCACCTTCGGGAGTAAATTTCATGGCATTTGACAAAAGATTATAAACCACCTTGTCAAATTTTTCCATGTCCAAGTACACCATAGAACATTCATCTAACTGGGTGACGAGATGCAATCTCTTTTTCTCGCAGTAGGGACGAAAAGATTCTACAATTTGGCTGACAAATTCTACTAAATCGCAGGGATGGAAGCTAGGCTGCATTCTCCCCGCATTCAGACGTTGTAAATCCAAGAGTTGATTTACTAGCCGCAGCAGACGACGAGAGTTACGCAGGGCGATCGCACTTTGGGAGTAAGATAATCCTTCACCAGCCGCCACCGCCGATTCTAAAGGCCCTTGAATCAAGGTGATGGGTGTGCGAAACTCATGGGAAATATTTTGGAAAAATTCGGTTTTTTGTTTGTCTAATTCTAATAAGCGTTCAGCTTGTTGGCGAGTTTTTTGATACAAGTGTGACTGTTGGACAGCGATCGCGGCTTGAGCTGCTACTGCTTTCGCCAAATCGATATCAGATGGCAGCCACTGGCGTACTTTCTTACCTTCATGTAAAGTAATACTACCTATACATTTGCCATCAGCCAATAATGGTACAAACATTAGCGATCGCGCCGGCATTTTTAAAGGCAAATCAAAACCCTTCACATCTGATGGAGAATGGCTGACATTTCCAATTACTACAGGTTCATGTGTCTGTAGCATTTGTTGGAGGATGGGATTTTCCTGTATAGATGCTTGAGAATAAGGTAATCTCTGTGTTGATAGGTTATTATTACTACTAGAATTATGGTCTAGGGCTGGCGAACGGAAATTTTCTGAATGTTGAAAACTGTCATATAAGGCCACACATTCGACAAACTCATCTTCCTCTGTCCACAAAGACAGAACGCAGCCATCGACTTGTAAAGCTTGTCCCAATTGCTGGGTGATCGCCGCAAAAATGTCTTGGGGGTCTAAGCTAGAGCGAATCGCGCTAGTAATCGTATTGATTAGGGCTTCTCGCTTGGCAAGGGCACGTACTTGTTCGTAAGCATAAGCTTGAGATAAAGCTAAGGCTGCCTGATCTGCGACCATTAAGACTAACTGCACCTCATCATCACCCCAGATGCGAGGCTGAGAACACTGATGCAGCGCTAGTACTGCCATCAGCTCTTGTTGGCAGATCAGTGGCACAACTAAACTAGAACAAATGTTAGCGGCAGCAAAAGCGGCTGCACGCTCACGCAGTTCGGGAGTATTGCCGTGAATCCGCTCATCATCCATCGCATCGTGAATCACCTGGACTTCGCGGGTTTCCCATACCGTCTGAGCTAAAAGAGGCAGAGGGGGAGAGGGAATGGGGGGTAGAGAAGAAATACTTACTGCAACTTCCCCTGTACTCTCATGGTCAAGAGCTGCTTCAGAAAGAGGCTTCTGATAAATAATCCTCTATCCGCCAATTGCTCATCTTGGAAGGGACGCAACAGACAGACATCTACCTCCAACATGTGACCTACTGTATCTACAATTGCCTGCAAAATTTGTCTGTAGTCTAAAGCACTGCGAATCGTATTTGTAACGGTATTCAGCAGCGATTCTTGTCGGAGTGTGCGGGTAAGTTCGCGGGTTCTCGCTTTGAGGACATTGTGAGTATCCAAAGCTTGGCGTACCACTCCTTTGAGTTCCTCAGCTTCCCACGGTTTGGTGACATATTTGAACACCTTACCAGCGTTAATTGCTTCCACCAAGTCTTCGACATCGGTGTAGCCAGTTAAAATAATCCGAATAATATCTGGATATTGAGTTGCTGTTAGGCTTAAAAACTCTGTACCGCTCATCATTGGCATCCGCTGATCGGAGATGATCACCGCGACTTCTCCCTCTTGAGCCAGCAGATCGAGGGCTGCAGGGCCAGAGTTTGCCCTTAGCACCTTATAGTCGCGATAGAAAGTGCGGTAAAGCAAGTCAAGGTTGTCTGGTTCATCATCGACAACCAAAATTTTAGGCTTACTGTTTGCTTGGGATTTCATGCACCGCTTTCCTGCTGCAACGGCAGTCGGATAAAGAATAATCTGATCAGGTAAAGATTTTTCTGAGTCAGGTGAGAGCAGAGCATTTCGACCAATAAGGCTGTTTGGCTAGATGACTGCTGAGTGTAAGAGCGTTTGCTCACAGTAATTCGTCTCAATGGCTTGTACCGATTACCGTTTGCTTTGGTGCAGTGTAATTGTTTTCATAGTCAGTTTTAGTGTTATGGAGCCGATACTTGCTTGCCAAATCTTCTTTCACCTCCTTTGAGCAATGTCTGATACCACATACAGCGCCCACAGCTAGCTGAAAAATCCAGATGAAGCTGCATATTAAGTTTTCCCTCCACAGCAGTCGTACTAACACTTGCAGGTAAATTTTATTTATGGTAGTCATGGTAGAGTCAGCAAAATTAAACAATAAGATTTAAAGCCAAAGTATACTATTAGACAAATACCTCTTTCTAATTTAGCAATCAGAACTATCATTAAGACAAGTGGTAGTGGTTCAAGAGTTGGAGATTAGAGATTACATAATCTTGTAGATTCTTGTCTCAGAGCCAGTACAGCCGCCTTTTTTTGTCATTTAGTAGCAAAATGCTGTCAGTATAGCGGCAAATGCAAAAACGAGTTCAGTACTCCAACTAAAGGTGGTTTGAAAGCATAGTTTGCCAATAGTGTACTTACTTAACAATTTTCTCGGTGCTGACTACAGACAAGTTATGCTGTTCCTCTGCCTGCTCACCCAAAGCTCTATCACATTACAGAGGTTTTTGTAGTCATCAGTCTGATATCCTGCCTATTTAAAACAAGTGATGAATTTGAACTTAAGACTATAGATCAATGAAACTGTAACTTATAACACTCTTTCACAAATAGAGGTTATAAAGCCCTACGCTAAAGTGTAAAACTTTGTTTGCTCTATAGGCAAAAGCGAATTAGCTATCTTAAGTCAGTTAAATATCTTGGACATTTCTTAAATTCTGATTCAGTTTAAATCTTGTTTTAGGATATTTGATAAAATTTTCTTTGATAAAATCAATACTAAACTAGCCTTGAAATATCGGTTTTTTCATCTATACCAGCAACAGCCAATCGATCCAGCTTCCTACCAATTTCAAATTCGTAAGGCTACACCTGCTGATTTGATTGATGTTGCCCAAATTATTACTGAAAGCTTTCACTCTCACAACGGTATATGGGGATGGGCTTTCCCATTGCTACGTCTGGGTATTTACGAAGACTTAAGGCATCGGATGGCATCACCTGTGCCCCGCCATGTTTGTTTAGTTGCCTTTGAAGCTACTACTGGTGATGCTCATAACTTAGTGGGAAGTGTGGAACTGGGTGTACGTTACAGTGATTCATGGGGCCGGGTTGGCGCAGGCTTTCCTTACTTATCTAATTTAGCGGTTCACCCAAAATACCGTAGAAATGGTGTGGCTTCAGAATTACTTACTAGTTGTGAAAAAGTCTCTAAGGAGTGGGGATTTCAAGATTTATATCTCCATGTTTTAGAAAGTAACCATCAAGCAAGACAGCTTTATTTCAAGCTGGGATATCGAGTGCATAAAGTCGAATCGAATTGGAATACATTTTTCTTAAGACGCTCAAGTCAGATGCTGTTGCATAAGCATCTGAGTGCTGAGTCCATTGTTTGAATTTTATTTTGGTAATTGTCAAGTTTTATGTTGCAATTAAGATAAAATCTGTCACCCGTAGCGATCACCAAACACAAATTAACATAATTAAAAATCTAGCCAATATTTAGCTAAATATAAAAAATAAAACACCTGAATTTCCGAAGTAAATAAATGGGTTATGTTAATTCTTTTTAGAAAGAATATTTTGTTTATACCTTATTGCGAAAAATCTTATTGATGATTTGGGAAAAAGTCTCTTTTCGGTAAAGATTTTTAATATTTTAAAACCTTAAATTTTGCCTTCTGGGATTTATTGTTAACAAATATTTTTTAAAGTATTCGATTAAATAAACAAATAGATTATAATAAATGGACTAGATATGTAAAGTTAACTTTAAATAAATCATTTTTTCCTCATAATAACTTTGTAATTAAGATATTAATCTTTATAAAAACTTTAAGGAAAGACTCATAGAGTTTACAGACAAATCTAGTTATATCTCATAAAATATAATCACTAAATTACTGAAACACCGTCTATTTCTTGCTGTTTTAGTTAAATTTACTAGAAAAGTTCTGATAAAAAAAGAATTCAAAAACCTGATTTGACATAACAGCTATTTCTTTTTTAAAGTGCATACTCCTACCACATTCATTAAAAGTTTAAAAAACATGGATAGCGAACAGCATCGACGCTATCAGACCTCTATGGTATCAACTTATTACCCTGAAACTAGTTTCCTTGACTGTCTTGTCATGTCAGACGGAACTGAGCAATCGCAAGGCTCGGATATCCTTACACGTTTGCACAGTGGAGAAGTTTTCATCGTCAATAGTCGTAGACGAAATGGATTAATACTCTTTAAACGCTACCATGCAGAGTTTGCTGGGCCTGGGGCGGCTGTGGGTGGGGATTATGATTGTGATTGCCAAAGGGCAGTGCCCATAGGTAATCTTTCTTTATTAACTCCCGAATCTAATGAAGAACGCCAGAAGGCTTACTTGATTAGGCGTCAGTGGATTCGATTGATCAAACAAATTACAGAAAACCCAGTGCCTGGGCAGCGAGTTCAGAAGATTCTCGATCAATTTGAACAATACTTTCCGCCAGAAACAGTGGCTCTTCTGCCAGATATTGCTTTTGCTCTTTTAGTGGGTGTGCTGCCACAAACAGTAGGCATAATACGCCGTTTGGGTAGTGAGGTGGACAATAGATTTAATTACTGAGTGAATTATTAAGATTCTAAATTTGCCAAAGCAGCTTTTAGTCGATTTACGGTACGTGTGTTTTCCTGTATCGTCCCGACAGTAATTCGTAATCCTCCGCTAATGTGTCGCACAAGTGTGCCGCGTGTCCTAAGCTCATGGTGAATAGCTTTTAATGCAGTGTCTTGTGAATTTAAGCCATTTGGTTGAAGACGCAGGTAAATAAAGTTGGTAACACTTGCGGTAATTTGTAGTTCTGGTTGCTGGGATAAAATTTCGATGAGTTTGGCTCGTTCACTCAGGGTTTGGGAAATTGACTCTAGCAAGAGTATGCGGTTTTGTAAAGCAATTAATGCTGCTGCTATGGAAAAGCTGGGAAGATTATAAGGTAAGCGAACTTTTTCTAAAATGGCGATCGCTTCGGGATGAGCAACGCAATAACCAATACGGAGAGATGCCAACCGGAAGGCTTTAGAAAAAGTACGTAATATCACCCAATTGGGATACTGTGCTAATTCCCCTACTAAAGTAGTTTGACTGAATTCAAAATAAGCTTCATCAATTACTACCAAAATATGCTCTGGCAAACTTCTTAACCATGCCAACTCTGCCGCAGTTAAGCTGTTGGCAGTCGGCGAATTGGGATGCACTACGAAAACTACGCGAATAGGAGGATCTTGAGTTTCTTCGATGGCAGACTGTGCGGCTTTTAAGTCAATTTCAAAATTGGTTTCATTTCTACCCACTGCCACTACAGGAATGCCCAAAGTTCGTGCCAAAATCCCGTACATAGAGAAAGTGGGATTGGCAACAAGAATTGAACCTTCGCCTCCTAGACAGGTGGCGATTAATAAAGATCGGATTAGTTCATCTGAACCATTGCCAACAGAAATATTGGCAGCAGTAAATAAAGATGACGAGAGGGTGGCTGACTCATTGACGTATTCAGCGATCGCATCTTTAAGTGTTTGATGTCCGCCATCGGGATAACGATTTGTTTCAATTACTTGTTGATATGTCCATGCCAGCTTCTCTTTTAACTCAGGTGGCAAATCATAAGGGCTTTCATTTGTATCTAACCGATCTAACTCTATGGGGACAGAATCGGCTGTATCGCTGCTGGGATGAGGTTTATAAGCTGTGAATTGTGCTAAATCTGACCGGATGAAGGGAAGCATAGTTTTAGTCATTAGTCATTAGTCATTGGTCATTAGTAACTAACAAAAGACAAATGACTAAGGAAATTAGTTATGTGTGAGTTTAATATTTTACAACTTCAAGGTAATTGGCAAAAGAGGCGAATTGCCTGCCAAATTTCTTCCATAACATTATCTAAGGCGTGGTCACTTTCGAGTTCGACTAACTCCACCCAAGGACGCGATCGCGCAAAGTCACGACTAGCTTCGATGGGAATAACTTCATCTTTTTTTCCATGCAAAATCAGAGTGGGGATAGGACGTTGCAAAAGCTCTTCTTGGTATTGAACAGCATCTGTAACGAAATCGTAGCTTAAAGGAATTGCTCGCTCCTCCCCATAGTGGTAGACCATGATATATTTTTCTTGCTGCCAACGCTTTATTTCTTCATTGCCTAGCTTGGGCAACCAATGGGATAAAAACCCAAAAGCTGGTGCTAGCATCACAAGACGTTGTACTTGTAAATATTGCTGACCCAAGTAGGCAGAGGTTAAACCGCCCAAACTTGAGCCAATGAGCGTTACTGAGGTATAATCGTTGCTGAATTCTGCGGCAACTTGAGTAATTTGGCGAGTGATTGTCAATTTAGAAAAATCGCCAGCATTCAAATCGGGAATTTTTAGCTTTGTCTGAATTTGGGCAAAGCGATCGCCTATATTCTGCGCTTTGGTAGAATTAGGGCTAGAAGCAAAACCGTGCAAGTAGATATACTGAGTAAGCATTCAAGTTTTCCCATGAGGATCGTCCTTAGTCATTAGTTTTAAATAAATGACCAAGGACAAATGACATACTTATCGCATTGTGACAAATTCCTCTGCTGCTGAGGGATGGATACCCACAGTGGCATCAAAGTCTTTTTTAGTTGCTCCCATTTTGACGGCGATCGCTATACCTTGGATGATCTCAGCTGCACCTTCACCTACCATGTGAGCGCCTAATACTTTGTCAGTGTTGCTATCAACTACCAACTTCATCATTGTCTTCTCTTGCTTACCAGTCAAACTATGGTACATGGCACGAAAGCGAGTGCGAAAAATTGTCACCGCATCACCGAATTTTTTCCGTGCTTCGGCTTCTGTCAAGCCGACTGTCGCAGCTTGTGGGGTAGAAAATATCGCTGTGGGAACAGTTTCGTGACTAAATTCGCGGCGATTATTGCCGAATTCGCTGTCTGCAAAGGCTCGTCCTTCGCCTATGGCGACGGGAGTTAAATTGATTCGGTCTGTGACATCGCCAACGGCAAAAATATTCGATTGACTAGTTTGACTATATTCATTGACTGCGATCGCATTTGTTGTACTGTAGCCTGGCCCTTCCATAGAACTATCGACAACATCAACTCCAGCGTTTTCCAAACCTAGTCCATCTACATTGGGAGTTCGACCAGTCGCTACTAAAAATACGTCGGCAATTACTGGTTCTTGGTCTTCCCCTGATAAAGTCAATTTAAAGCCTTCCGGCACGCGTTCAACTGTTTTTACTACATTATTCTTAATCAGCCGAATTCCGTGGTTCGTCATCCCCTCTTCAATTTCTGTAGGGATGTCCTCATCAAACCCCTTCAAAATCTTTTCACCTCTGGTAATTTGCGTCACCTCAGAACCCAAGCCACGCATGATACAGGCAAATTCCGTGCCAATATAACCAGCGCCAAGAATGACGATATGTTTTGGTTGTTCTTTTAGATGAAAAATTTCGTTAGAGGTAATGCCATATTCCATCCCTGGTAAATCTGGCTTAGTGGGACGCCCGCCAACAGCAATTAAAATTTTGTCTGCTGTCACTTTGCGTCCATCAACTTCTACGGTGTGGGAATCTAGCAATGTGGCGCGACCAGAAATTAGTTCTACTCCGGCTTTTTCTAAGAAGTTTATATGTAGTTGCGACAGTCGCCGAACTTCCTTATCTATAGATGTAATGAAATGTTCCCAGTCCAATTCAGCATTACCTACTTTCCAGCCATAGCCTGCGGCATCACTGAAGAGTGCAGGGAAATGAGAGGCGTAGACCATGAGTTTTTTGGGAACGCAACCACGAATCACACAAGTGCCACCAACTAAATCATATTCAGCGATCGCCACTTTTGCCCCATAGCTAGCTGCTCGTTTGGAAGCCGCCAAACCTCCAGAACCCGCACCAATTACAAACAGGTCGTAATCAAAAGTCATAAATTTATGTTCTCTCTAGCAAAAAGTTAGTTCCTGGGAACTTACGTAGAATGTCATGGAACTATATAAGGATATCCGGTGAACCTTCTATAAGTCCTGTCCTTGATTTAATCTAGCGTTAGCAGATGCTATCTGGTCGTAGGGAATATCACTTTTTGCTTTGGCGGCTGTATGGGCAGTAGTTAACACTTGTTATGGTTCTGCCTCTGGTATCGGGTATATATCTCTGGTACTGCTACATTGAAAAACGTTTCAGTAGGCGGTGACTGCTAAATATCATTGTGGTTTTGGGAGACTTTCAGGTAGTTTCTGGCGGTTTTACTGGAGGTTCTACTGGTGGTTCTACTGGTGGATTTACTGGAGGTTCTACTGGAGGATTTACTGGTGGATTTACTGGAGGTTCTACTGGAGGATTTACTGGAGGTTCTACTGGAGGTTCTACTGGAGGATTTACTGGAGGATTTACTGGAGGTTCTACTGGAGGTTCTACTGGAGGATTGATCGGCGTATTTACTGGAGGATTGATCGGCGTATTTACTGGAGGATTGATCGGCGTATTTACTGGAGGATTGATCGGCGTATTTACTGGAGGATTGATCGGCGTATTTACTGGAGGATTGATCGGCGTACTTACTGGAGGATTGATCGGCGTACTTACTGGAGGATTGATCGGCGTACTTACTGGAGGATTGATCGGCGTACTTACTGGAGGATTGATCGGCGTACTTACTGGAGGATTGATCGGCGTACTTACTGGAGGATTTACCGGAACACTAGCATTATTTTCCCTAGTTAGCTGCTCAGTATTTGATAGGACTTGTCCTATGTCCTCAAAAGAATTTAATGGAGAATCATCTGCAATGGGGTCTACTGGGGAATTGTCTGTGATAGTGTTGTTGGTGGAGGAAGTTGAAGGACTAGTACTTAGGTCTGCAAAAGATGGGTTGTCAACTATTCCCTCACCTGTTATTGGTGACTGTGCGTTCAAAGCCGCAGAAGTTTCAGCTTGAACGCTAGCGATCGCAGGGTCGGCTGTAGGAGTAAGATTTTGCTTAGTTAAATCAAGTCCTCGAACCATATCGCTGGTTTCATAAAAATTTCTGAGATCGAAATCGTATAAGCCCTGAAATTTGCCTTTAACTATAACCATCATCTGTCCTGCTTGCAGCACCTGACTTTGAGAAGCTTCCTTATTAGAAACTTCAATGCCGCTATTTGTCAGTGCCCCCACAATTGTGGTATCTGTTTGTTGGTTGTAGCGTACAAATAAAGCTGAACCACGAATTGCTGCTGCTGCACTTGGTGTTTGTATGCGTGTTTGCCCCCTCCCAGGCGGAATAAGCAACAATGCTGTTCCATTTGACAGTCTAAAGCTGCGAGTCTTTGGCAAAAATTGAAATATAGCTTGTTCCCCAACTCGTGCCAAAGAGCCGTCGTTAAAACGCAAGTCTGCTAGTGAAGCTCGACCAGTTGACAACCCATCCCCAGGAATCATTGCATCTGATTTGCGTGCAGGACGCTTTTTATGTCTATCTCTGGGTATCAGTTGTACCAAGTTGTGCAGGTTCTGAATCTCTGCTCGTGTCAAAGGAGTTATAGCATTTACCCGATTTGGTAAAGGCAGTACTATAACTCCCCATAAACCAATCACTAATAATGGAAAAGATTTATAAAACATGGTTTGAGAAATTGTAAACTTCAACTAATGCCAAGAAAGTTAAAGGTTTTAGTTATTGCTAGATTATTATAGGAAGTTTTTTAGTTATATTTACCTATACTTTAATCTAAATTTAATACAGAAAATAGATGATAAATAAACTACGTATTTAGTTTATTTAAGTTTATATTCTGAAATAAAGTATGTAGCAGATTTCAAAGTTAGTACTTGAAATAAGGAATTGAATCAGGAGTACCTTACAGATAATCTTTTCTAATCAGATCAGGCATAGGCTTATCTCTTATGCAGGATAAGAAGTCTCTAGCTATTTGTTGTGAAATTGCTCATTGGCTGTATTTCACTAAATTTAACGAGAAATCTGATCGGATTTTTCTAAGATTCTGAAAAAAATCTCAGAAAAATCCGAAAAGCAGTAATTTTAGTTTGTAGATTCAGTATATACCTACAAAGCTAAAATAGATACACTCAATTGTATACTCTGAGTCGGAACTTTCGGTACAGCTTGTAAATATACATTTGCCAAATGGGATCAAAGCGATCTAACCAGATGCGACTTAATAACTGGAAGAATTTGTTTTTTTATATTTTGTTAGCGTCCAGTGGTGGAAGCTGGTGTTGCATGAGAGTAAATGCGGCAGAATTGGCAAATACAGATATTTGGCATCCTAATAATTTAGTAAGTACACAGGTAACTTATCAGCAGTTATGTCATAAGTTGCAGCAAAAGGCAATTAACTCTTTGTGCAAACAGTCTAGTAAGTCACATTCTTTAGACTTCCAGATGCCGTTAAATCTAGCACAGCAAACACCAGAAACAACTCAAGTCCCCGACCAAACCGAAGAACCTGAAAATACTCAAAAGCAAAATGACCCGCCACAACTAGAATCACAGCCAAGTAATTTGCCTACCTCTCCTTCAGAGTCAAAAGATCAATTATTAAATGCACCTGAGATAGATTATTCTCAAAGGCTGGAGAGGCTGATACAGCTGCTGCGATCGCCAAAACAGCCATCTGAGTCTGATAGCGATCGCGAATTGGGGTTACGTGTGCGGTTACGTCCCCTAGAACAGCCACAGCTACCACCGACAGAACAACCCGTAGTTAAGTTTAAACCTATCGGCTATCTACAGGGACGTGTAGGCTACTTCCACACAACTAATATTTTTTCTTCAGAGGATAATCCCATAGAAGATGGTTTAATTATTTCTGGGCTGACGCTAGCCTCTGCATATTTTCCTTTGGGATCTAAGACTTATTTAAACGGCTCAATTGATGGCAACCTGATTCGTTATGTAAATCAGTCACAATATCATTACAACCAAGTGAGATTTAATCTCAGTCTTTACCAGCAGCTATCCCAGCGAATGTACGGAGAAATCAGTTGGAGCAATCAACAATTATTTTATGCCAACAACAGCGATCGCCTAGATTTCAAAGCAGGCGATCGCTTTTTAAATGAGAATTCCCTCCAAGTCTCTTTGGGACGGCGAGATCCCTTAACTTCAAGATTAACGCTAGATAGCTTTTACGAATTGAGTGTGAATTTTGCTGACCCCCTAAGTCGCGATCGGATAATCAATTCCTTGTGGGTGTCTTTGAACTACAACTTGCAAAAGCCTCTCCAGGTTGGTATTGACTATCAGGGTAACTTTTCAGACTTTACACAGCGCGATCGAGAAGACCAATTTCATCGGCTATTCGGGCACTTAAATTACCGAATATCCGATACCAGTAATATGAATGTGCAGGCTGGCGTAAGTTTAGGTAGTTCAACCGCCGAAAACATTGATTTTGATGGCTGGTTCTTCAATATTAATTACAGTTTGCAATTAGGCCGATTTTGAAATTTGTCCTTTGTCATTAGTCATTTGTCTTTTTTAAAAACTAATGACCACTGACTAATGACTATAAATAAGAAATCCAATCACTCCAGCTACCAGGATAAAGTTTACCCTTGCTAATGCCAGCTAATTCTAAAGAAAGTAAATTAACACAAGCAGTAACGCCAGAACCGCAATATACTAAGATTTCTTCAGATGTTTCTAGCTTTTCCCAGCGACGGCGTTGTTCCTCTTGAGGGAGTAGGTAGCCATTAGAGTCTGTAACTTCTTGCCAAGGATAGTTAACTGCACCGGGAATATGCCCAGCAATTTTATCAATTGGCTCTCGTTCACCTCGGTAGCGATCGCTTTCTCTGGAATCTACTAATACTACTTCGTGGCTATCTTGCCGACTTTTCACCTCTGTAAAATCTACTGCCTTTTCTATTTGTACTTGAGCGACAAAAGAACCCATTCGCGGGGGAGGAATAATATTTGTAACAGAATAGCCAGATTTTTGCCATCCAGCAAAGCCTCCATCCAGTACTGCTACTTGCTCATGTCCTAAATAGCGCAATAGCCACCATAGACGAGCCGCAAAAGCAAAGCGCGAATCGTCATAAGCGACAACCAAAGTTTTTTGGTAATTGACCCCAATCGCTGCCAATTTGTTAGCTATATCATTGGGGTTAGGTAGAGGATGTCTTCCGCCATGCTTACCTACTGGACTGGAAAGATCCTGATTCAAGTCTAGGTAATATGACCCTTCTATATGACTTGTTTGGTACTGTTGTTGTCCTAACTGTGGATCGGCTAAAGAGAAGCGACAATCCACAATCACGACTTGCGGATCTTCTAAATGTTCAAACAGCCAAGCTGGCGAAACAACAAATTGGGAATTGGGCATTGGTCATTATTTAGTTTTTTATAAAATGTCAGACTTAGAAAATTTTACACCTAAGCTAACAGCAGATGGTTCTTTCACCTTTGTCTCTCAAGAGTTTGGTGAATCTTTTCACAGCCATCATGGAGCTAAACAGGAGAGTTTTTTCAAGTTTGTGGAACCGACTCAACTAGCTACAGCCGCTCAAAAGCCAGTTTTGCGGCTGTTAGATATTTGTTATGGTCTGGGATATAACACAGCTGCCGCTTTGCAGACAATTTGGGCAGTCAATCCTAAATGCTGTGTTGAAGTAATCGGTTTAGAGCTAAATCCAACGGTGCCACAAGCTGCGATCGCTCATCACTTGTTCGACAATTGGAACTATAACTATATTGAAATTTTGCAAGAGCTAGCTTTTGAACATCAAGTGCAAACACCTCGCCTGAAAGGGAAGCTACTAATTGGCGATGCTAGAACTACAATCCAGCTAGTACATCAGTCGGATTTCTGGGCAGATGCAATTTTCCTTGATGCCTTTTCACCTCCTCAATGTCCGCAATTATGGACTCTTGAATTTATTAAACAGGTGTCATTGTGTTAGCTCCAGATGGCTTATTAGCTACCTATTCTTGCGCTGCTGCTGTACGCACAGCACTTTTGTCTGCTGGCTTGGTTATAGGCTCTACCCCACCAGTAGGAAGGCGATCGCCTGGTACTGTGGCAGCAAAGCAGACTCTTCTCCCAAGGGTAGATGGCGCAGCGTTAGCAAACCTGCCAGCGTTTGGAGGTTTCTCTTTGGAGCAATTGCCGTCAAGCAGAGATGATGTTTTCTCTACGACTCTCCCTCTCTCACAAGTTGAAAAAGAACACTTGCTAACTCGTGCTGCTGTTCCCTATCGCGATCCTCAATTGAGCGATCTAACCGAAGTTATAGTGATGCGGCGACAACAAGAACAACAAACCTCTTGGCTCGAGCCTACCTCCTATTGGCGAAAAAGGTGGCTGTTGGGAACACAAGGCAGGGATTTTATGAGAACTAGTTTGTAGTTAGATTGCGATGTTTACAACGGGCTACGTTTACGCAACTACAAGCCTAATCCTCAATCCTTCCTTGATTTCCAAAAAGTTAGACATTTTTTGCCAAAAATTATGATTTCTTTTCCAGATACTCAGGCAACGAGTTTTTACTAGCCAATATGTTGATTTTATGGAAGCATTTTATATTACAAGTAGCTAATACTACTTGAGTATTGCTATAACTGAGTAAGTAAAAACATACGTACTTAATGATTACCATAAAAACTTGAACGAAAAAACTCCATATTAAATAAAAAGAACAATTTTAACGCTTTTTGAGGCTGCTAGGGTAAAAAATCTCCGTAAAAAGCCTGATTTAACATTTGTGAAAATTCACCATACTGGAATTAAAAGCAAAAATTTTGAGAACAAGATACACCTTGTTCGTAATATATAAAGATACACGCTGCAAAAAATTTAGATAGGCAGCTATTATCTCTATGAAAACTCCGGCTCAGAAACAGTCGAATTATTAAATTTTTTGTTGAAATCTAACACTGTTAACTTGTGCAAAAACTTGGAGTGCCTTTGTGATTCAATGGAAATCCAACCATACAGGCTTTACAGAAACAATTGTTAGTGGGTCAAACCCCATTAGCACAGTGAAGAGTATTGGTTCAAATCATGCCGTAGGATCGCAGAATGCGGAGGATTATTCTTTAGGCTTATCTCAAGAAGACCTTATGCTTGAAGATGACCAAGCAGTGTCTTCTTGGATAAAAGCTGATGTTAGTTGTGCTAATGATTCATTGGTCTCTAGAACACTACAAGCTAAAGGTTCTAAAGTGAATGGGTTTGATTTAGATCCACCGAAGGTTTTAGTCGTTGACGATCATGCCGCCAGTCGCATGACTGCTGTTGCCCTCCTGGGGATGGAAGGATACGAAGTAATTGAGGCGGACAGTGGTTCTATTGTTGTGGGATTAGTAACACAAAAACAACCAGATTTGATTTTGCTGGATGTAATGATGCCGGGAATGGATGGATTTGAAGTGTGCCAATTGCTCAAACAGGATGAGCAGACTAGGCTAATTCCAGTAATTTTTATTACCGCATTAAATGATAGGCGATCGCGCATCCGGGGAATTGAAGTTGGGGCAGATGATTTTCTCACCAAACCCTTTGATCGTGTGGAACTGGCGGCGCGTGTAAAATCTTTGGTGCGGCAGAAGCGTCTGAACGAAGATTTAGACCATGCCGAACAAGTACTCTTTTCCATTGCCATGTCGATTGAAAGTCGCGATCCCAATACAGGCAACCATTGTCAACGCCTAGTAAAACTGGGACAATTTTTTGGTGAATACCTCAGCCTCTCACGCTACCAAATTCGAGATTTGATGTGGGGTGGTTATCTCCACGATATCGGTAAGGTGGGTATTCCCGATGCAGTGTTGCTGAAAAAAGGCAAACTTACCCCCCAAGATTGGCAGATTATGCAGCAGCACGTTCTGATTGGGGAAAAAATCTGCCAGCCACTACGCAGTATGCGGGGTGTTATTCCAATTATTCGTCATCACCATGAACGCTGGGATGGTTCAGGCTACCCTGATAAGCTCAAGGGGGATGATATTCCCTACTTGGCGCAAATATTTCAGTTGATTGATATTTATGATGCTCTGACTAGCGAACGGCCTTACAAAAGAGCTTTTACTTCAACAGAAGCACTTTTAGTGATGCAAGAAGAAACCGATGGCGGTTGGCGTAGTCCCAAACTAATGCAGCAATTCACAGAGTTTATTAGCTCCGGTGATAGAAATTTTAGGGAGTAGGAAGTAACGATTTGTAACTGCTGCAATGAACGCTAATTGGTATTATTGTAATTTCTGCCTTTGATGAGTAAACTTCTCCTAACTTTTGAATCCTGGCTCCTTTAATTTTCACTCTTCTATAGATTAGTTGATATGATTTGAGCCTACATTTTAAAGTACCAAAAGCATTAATCATAATTTTACTGATAGCTGATAGCTAATTTATGGTAGTTGTAGCAATTTTAGCGGCGGGACGTGGCACACGCATGAAATCAAGCTTACCCAAGGTTTTACATTCTTTGGGTGGGCGATCGCTAGTCGAGAGAGTTCTCGAAAGCGTAGAACCACTTTCCCCCTCACGGCGAATCGTGATTGTGGGGTATCAGTCCGAGGAAGTGCAAGCCGCCATGCATTCAATTAAGAGTTTGGAGTTTGTTAAACAGACTGTGCAATTGGGAACAGGTCATGCTATCCAACAATTACTTCCTTACTTGGAAGACTACACTGGTGATTTGCTAGTACTTAACGGCGATTTACCCCTGATACGCAGCGAAACCCTCAAGGAGATGTTACAAACTCACACCCAAAATCAGAACGCTGCCACAATTCTCACCTCACACTTACCTGACCCCACAGGCTACGGGCGCGTTTTTTGTAACGATGAAAATATTGTGCAGCTTATGGTCGAACACAAAGATTGTAATGCTGCTCAAAGAGAAAATCACCGGATTAACGCTGGAGTATACTGCTTCCGTTGGCCAGATTTGGCAAAGGTGCTTCCCCACCTCCAGGCAAACAATGCTCAAAAAGAATACTATCTCACTGATGCTGTAACTCAAGTGGGAAAAGTTATGGCAGTGGATGTGGAAGATTACCAAGAAATTCTCGGCATTAACGATCGCCTGCAACTGGCAAAAGCATACGAAATTTTGCAAAAACGAGTCAAGGAAAAATGGATGTTGGCAGGTGTCACTCTCATCGACCCCGAAAGCATCACCATTGATGAAACAGTAGAATTACAGCCAGATGTCATTATTGAACCTCAAACTCACCTGCGGGGAAATACCGTTATTCAAACCGGAAGTCACATTGGGCCGGGAAGTTTAATTGAAAATAGCCAGTTGGCTGAAAATGTCACGGTGCAGTATTCAGTCGTAATAAATAGCACCGTGCAGGCTGGAAGCCGAATTGGCCCTTATGCCCATTTACGCGGTCAGGTACAAGTGGGTTCTGGTTGCCGCGTGGGAAATTTTGTGGAATTGAAAAATACGCAATTAGGCGATCGCACTAATGCGGCACATTTATCATATATAGGTGATACCGTTGTCGGCAATCAGGTAAATATTGGTGCAGGTACAATTATTGCCAACTATGACGGCGTGAAAAAACACCGTACAAAAATAGGCGATCGCACGAAAACTGGAGCCAATAGCGTTTTAGTTGCTCCAGTCACCTTGGGAGATGATGTCTACATCGCAGCTGGTTCGACTGTTACAGAAGATGTACCTGATGATTCTCTGGTGATTGCCCGTAGTCGTCAGGTGGTGAAACCAGCTTGGCGAAGGAAAAGCCAATAAAACAATAATTAAATCATTTAAGCGGCTACTTTTTGTTGTTATGACACAGCTATCCCAGCCCCGTAGTAGCCGCATACTGTTATCTCCAGCCATTTATTGCATTAGATAGTAAGGTGTTTTCTGTTGAAGCCCTTCTAGATACTGGTTTTATAGATGGGTAGTTAACGATTAACTCCTAACAATTAGCAGTTTAGGAGTCGTAAATGATTGCCGCACAAATCGAGATGTGGATGCTGTGGGATATAGGATATTTTGATCTCTATAAAGGCAAAATCATAATTTATCGGACTGATCTTAATCATTAGATTTATTTTAAAATATTTTCATGTTCCACCACTGATTATTTTGTATTTGCTGAATTTCAATTATCTCTTTTTGTAATTGCTTAACTTTATCTAATTTCGATTCCTTAGACAATATTTCGATAGCAATTTGAAAGTTTAGAAATTGCTTGTTTATATTTTTTGTTTTTTTGGTATATAGAAGCGCGTGAAATATATGCATCTGAATAATTAGGATTTATTTTAACTAACTCATTAAGATTTTCCAGTGCCACATTCGTATCACCTTTTCTATTGTTTGCACAAGCTCTCATATAGTAAGCATCGAAGCAATTTATATCTTTTTGAATTACAGTAGTATAATCGATTATTGCTTGATTATAATCTTTTAACTCAAAATATAGTTTTGCTCTTTTCAATAAAGCTTCTTTATATCCACGAGTGAATTTTATTACCCGTGTTAAATCATCTAATGCAGCCTTCTCATTGCTTAATGCAATATAGGCTTCTACTCGATAAAAATAACTGTCAGTATTTTTTGGTCTAATTTTTATTGCTTCAGTAAAATCAATAATTGCGTCATTGTACTTCTTTAATTCCATATTGATACAGCCCTTCATAAAATAGGCTTCAAAAGTTTTGGGGTTTATTTTAATAGCTTGCGAATAATCCTCAAGAGATTTTCCATATTCTTTTAATTTTAAAAATAAACTTCCGCGTTTTATATAAATATCTAAATTAGAAGGATTTTCCGGTTTGTGGATTATTACATGACTATAATCAGCTATAGCTTTTATGTCGTTGCCTGAAGAAGCATAAACATGGCCTCTATTTATATATGCATCAGTGTAACTATTATCTATTTCGATAACTTTTGTATAATTCTCTATAGCAGTTTTATAATTATGTCTGTCAGAATGAACACATCCTCTAAAAAAATAAGCGTCTGCACATTTTGGATTTATATCAATCACTCTTGAGAAATCTTCGATGGCTCCTTTATACTCATTGTGTTTGAGTCTTTCAATACCTCTAAAAAGAAAGTCTTCTTCATTTTTAAACAAGTCTTTAATATCACCAATTCTTTGTGTGACTTTTTCACCCAATAACTCAGCACCTTTAGTTACTTCATTAAATAACCCTGTTACTGCTTTTCCTGTAGCTTTTACTCCTTTTTCTCCTGCTGCACCTCCAAATGCACCACCAGCGATAAGCAAGGGTACTGCTAAAGGCAGACTAGTAATACCCAGTGCTATACCTGCTGCCAGTGCAGCACCCCCGCCTAAAACAGAACCTGTTGTATTGTCCTTAACAAATTCATTTTCTGACAAATCATTAGTACTTGACACTACTTCCTTAACAATTTCCCAATCCATTTTTATAACTCCGTTTAAAAATTTTCTTAAGCAAGAACATACATACTATATTTTATACTTTGTGAGCTATGGATATGTAACCGTAAACTTACATAAAAAGATAAGTTTCTTTCATTAAAAAATATTGGCATAATATCTAAACCGTTTTGCCACGCCACTACAAAAACTAGTTTGTTTTTTGGTCTATCCTAAAGAAACTATCTACATATAATCATTACAGGTGATATAAAAATTAAAGTTTGTTGCATTAGAGCATCAGATTAGCTAATTTAGCTATAGGTAAAACATGAGGAAAACGAAACAAGTCACCGCGATTATTGAGCATGAGAAAAACGGCTATATATCGTATTATCTAAAACTCGATATTGCTAGCCAAGGTAAGACAATCGAAGAAGCAAGCACGTAGTAATTTGGTTGAGGCATTGGATTTTTTGAGACATCTGACCCCTCTGAAGTCCAAGCTCGGCTAATTACAGAAGTTTTTATTACGCACCTAGAGGTAAATGTTGGGTAAGCTGCCTGTTCTTTCGGCTGGGGAAGTATATCAAATTTTGGTATGGAAGTATGGAAGAACTGCTAGAACTTAGGCAATTTCTAGAACAAGGCAAAATCCATGAGGCGTTGCTGTTGGTGGATGAGTTAGAAGAAATGAGCCTCAGTGACAAAATCAATAAAGTTGATAGTTATGGTGTAATTCTGCTCATCCATTTAATTAAACAAAACGCCGAAAAACGTTCTACTCGCTCTTGGGATGTTTCGATAGAAAATACAGTGCGGGAAATCAACAAAATAAACAAGCGCCGCAAATCTGGTGGTTATTACTTGAATCAAGCAGAATTAATCGATATTCTGCAACAAGGATATCAAGTGGCAGTGAAAAGAGCGGCGCTAGAAGCTTTTGAGGGGCATTATGAAGCCCAAGAATTGGCTGCAATGGTTGACCAGGAAAAAATCTTAACTCAGGCGCTAGAATTTATTCAACAATAGCCAATCAATTCACTATCATTCCACTCCAAGGTGTCGCCAATTTTTTCGCCGTCATGGTAGGCGGCGAGTAAGATTTCGCTAGTTTTCCCCCAAGCGATCGCTCCACTAACATCTAAGGCGATCGCTCCCAAATCCCTTTTATTCTGATTCGCTTCTCCAAAGGATCGCTGCATCGCCTCCTTCAGAGACATACCATCAGTGACACGTACTACAATGCGGGGAGCTAAACACTCATCAATGATATCTTCCCCAATGCCAGTACAACTAACACCAGCATTACTAGTCGCGTAATTACCTGCTGGCATTGCCGAATCACTGACCCTGCCAATCCGCTCAAAGCCTTTACCACCAGTAGAAGTGCCGACAGCTAACTTACCAGATATATCTAAAGCTACTACACCGATAGTGCCACGTCCAGCATTGCTAGTTTCTACCAGTTCGGGTTCTGCTACCACGCCAGCCATTGCGCTTTTAAAATTATCCTGGCGTTCTTGTATCCACTCTTGTAACCGCAAATCAGTTAAAGCGTTATAGCTGGGAAGTTGCATTTCCCGCGCCAACTCAGCCGATCCGAAATCTGATAGCACTCGGTCTGGTGAGTTCTGTAAGAATTGTGCCAACTCAATGGGATTTTTCACCCGCGAAATATTAATCACACCACTAAACCGCCCTAATGCGCCATCCATCAGGGAAGCACTCATGCGGATTTGTCCATCAGATTGCAATACTGAACCAGTACCAGCATTAAAACGGGGGTTATCTTCGAGCATTTGGCAACCATGCACCACCGCCTCAGAGGCAGTTGCTCCTGACAATAGCAGAGAATAGACTTCTTCTATTACTGTATGGAGCGATCGGCGCACTGCCTCCAGTCCTCCCTTACCGTGGAGAGAACTACCAGCCCCCCCATGAATAATTAATTTAGGTTGCACCTGTGACTCCATTAATCTCTTGCGCTATTTGCGTCTGTATTGCGGTTAGTTTCATTTTGAGCTTCAGAACGGCGACGACGACAACGTTCTGAGCAGTATTTCACATCGTCCCAACAATCTTGCCACTTTTTACGCCATGTAAAAGGACGTTGACATACTGGACAGATTTTTGTCGGTAGGTCAGATTTAGAACGAACACGTCCCATAAAAATACTGTGTATATAAGAATTTAATTTCTGAGAGAGATGGAAGATAATTATAACCAGTTTGCTACAAAGTCAGGATATCCTTAGCAAACAAATGTTTTGTCAATCTATCTTTGGAGCTATTTTTACCTATTTTTTCCAGGAATTAGGCACAATTAACGAAAAAGCGTAGACGCTTAGGCTTGCCGCAGGCTACCTCAGAGAACACAGAGAAATAAAAGTTTGAAAGGTTTTTTGCGTAAGTCCTATAAAGTTAAGTTTCGCAAAACTAGCGAATTTGATCCAAACTTCGGTTGAGCCAGTCTTCATACCAATCATAAAAACTCAAAGGCTGCTCCTCATCACTATCTGGATAAAAATCATCAGGGTTGATGTCATGGAACGCATTACAAAAAGTCAAAGAAGTAGGATATATCCCATTATCATTAGTACGGTCATCTATCCAAATTTTTCCTGGCTGCTCTCCGGTAACAACTAAACATTGCATAAATTCCACAACCATAATTTGTCATAGTGAGAGTACCATGAATAAACTTATCATCAACATAAGCATCACGGTTGGCATTAAGATCCGTATTATTCTTGACAATCAAATCTAAATTATTCCAGGCTTCTGTCAAAGGAAATGGTTTAGAAAGAATCTCGTATTTTTCTTGGTATAGTTTCTCTGGAATCACATCTTCATACTCAATTCCCAACAATACAGATAACCCGTATCCTGGGCCAGCACCACCATTACCAACTTCTAAGAGAAAGTTTCGATATTCGCCTGGTAGTATAATATTGTATCTGGACTCAAACACTTGAATATCTTTGTTACTCAAGCAAGGTTTAAATTGATATTGGTGTGATTCTGAGCCAAAAACCTCAAATGTAGCGTCTAAAATAGCTAATTGAGTTAACTTTTTCTTTAATTGTAAAACTTTATTCATTATGCGCTCCAGAATTTGATGGTGGCGCTGCCATATTTTAGATATGGGTCGCTTTTTGCGTCTATGCTGATGGTGAAGCCAGAGGTAGTATTAAGAGAAGAATGAATTAAGCTTTGCTCGTAATGACTCTGGCTGAAACTCCGAACTACAAAAATTCTAGCAATCCTTTTCTCTTCCCTCAACTACGAAAGCGCCTTAGAATCTCTAGGCGATGACTACTACGATGAGGTTGCAGCAGCAGAATTCCCCCAACACATCCTGCGTTGGCGCAATGATGAACTATTACCCCGTTTCGGTCTAGACCACCAAATAGTCAAAGACGAAGATTTTATCACAGCATTTGGCCAATTTCAGGGGCGCAAACCCTTGTTAGCACTGCGTTACCACGGCTATCAATTTGGTGAATATAACGGGCAGTTAGGTGATGGTAGAGGCTTTCTCTACGGGCAAGTACGCGCCAATGATGGCGAATTGTACGATTTTGGCACTAAAGGTTCTGGGAGAACGCCCTACTCGCGTGGTGGCGATGGTATGCTTACGCTCAAAGGTGGGGTGCGGGAAGTTCTAGCTGCGGAAGCACTGCACTATTTGGGTGTACGTACTTCGCGCTGTCTGAGCATGATTGAGACAGGTTTACCACTCTGGCGGGGCGATGAACCTTCGCCGACTCGTTCTTCTGTGATGATTAGAATGAGCAGCTCTCATATTCGGTTTGGCACTTTTGAGCGACTGCACTATTTTCAGCGTCCAGATTTAACTGAGAAGTTATTAGACCATGTAATTGAACAGTATTATCAAAACTTAAATACTGAACAAGATAAATACGCACTGTTTTACGCCCAATTAGTTAAACGGGTGGCAGAACTAGTAGCGCAGTGGATGGCGGCTGGCTTTTGTCATGCAGTCCTGAATACTGACAATATGTCGATTACAGGAGAAAGTTTTGATTATGGCCCTTATGCATTTATCCCTACTTATGACCCATACTTTATAGCTGCATATTTTGACTATTCTGGACGTTACTGTTACAGTAATCAACCAATTATTTGTAAGCTGAATTTAGAAATGCTCCAGGAACCCTTTAAGGCAATTATTGATAAAGGCGATATGGAGGCTAGTTTAGCTAGGTTTGATGAATATTATCAAGCTGAATACAGTTCTCTGATGTTGAAAAAGTTGGGTTTTGTGGAATTGCAACATCCACAAGCTGAAGAACTCTTAAATCTGACGATTGAATTCCTGAAGGCGAGCCAAGTTGGTTATCATCAATTCTTCTATGATATGGCTCGTACTTTTTCATCTAAATGGCGAGATGAACCAGGTTTTGTAATGAATGGTTCAGATATTGTACCAGTACCAGGTGCGTCGGCAATTTTTGATGATTGGTGCATACTATACCACAAAATCTTGAATGATTTTGATAGCGATCGCACCAATTTAATTACCCAAACTTTAGCTGTTCATAATCCCCAAACGGTACTATTAAGACCTGTAATTGAGTCTATTTGGCAATCAATTGCTCAGGAAGATAATTGGCAACCTTTTTATGACTTAATCAAGGCAATTCAGTCTCGGAAATAGTTAAAAAGGGGGCATGGGGTATTGACTATTAGTTATTTCTTCTCTGCTCCTCATCTTCCCCACTGCCAACTCCTAACTAAACTGCTGGGCATAAAATCGCGCATAGCGATGCTCTAAGGCTAATAATTCTTCATGGGTTCCTGATTCGACAATTTGTCCTTGTTCAAGAACTAAAATGCGATCGCACCTCCTAACTGTCGATAAACGGTGAGCAATAATAAATACTGTCCGTTTTTCCGTCAGTCTTTCTAGCGCTTCTTGTACCAAAGCTTCTGACTCGGAATCTAATGCTGATGTCGCCTCATCAAGAATCAAGATTTGGGGATTGAGCAAAACAGCACGAGCGATCGCAATTCTTTGTCTTTGTCCACCAGATAAGTTTACCCCACGCTCACCTACCCAAGTCTGATAACCTTCTGGTAGCTGGCTAATAAATTGATGGGCATTGGCAATTTTTGCCGCCTCTATAACTGCTTTCATCTCAAAAACATCTTGTCCAAAGGCGATATTTTGGGCAATTGTCCCCGAAAACATGATGGTTTCTTGAGGAACAATGCCAATTTGCCGCCGCAGACTATGTAGTTTCACATCCCGAATATCAACACCGTCAATCAATATTTGACCAGCTTCGGGGTCGTAAAAACGGGGCAAAAGATTCACAAAGGTGGTTTTACCAGCACCAGAAGCACCTACAAGAGCGATCGCTTCACCGGGGGATACTAATAAACTGATATCTTTTAATACAGGCTCACCTGGTTTATAGCCAAAGGAAATATGACGATATTCTACTTTGCCATTGACTGGGGGGAGAGCGATCGCATTTGTCTTTTCGATCACCGTTGGCTGAATTGCCATCAATTCAAAAACGCGGTCAACAGATGCTTCACCCTGCTTAAATTCGTTGTAGTTATTCGTAGTGTGACCAATGGGATCAATTAACAGCGCCGCCGCCGCCAAATAGCTGAAAAAATTCGCCACTGTCAAGTTACCTTGGGAAATTTGCCACGCTCCCACAATCAGTAATGATAAGGCACTTAAGGCTTCCAGAAATCCGATGATCGGAATCTGAATCGCTTTCAGGCGTTCGGCTGAGTATTTGGCTTTGAGGCTGCGTTCAGCTTCATGACCAAAGCGGGCGATTTCGTAATTTTCAGCAGCAAAAGCTTGTACCAAACGAATACCGTTGAAAACTTCCGCGAGGATGGCTGATAAACCCGATACCCGATTTTGACTTTTTAAGGAATATTTACGTAATCGTTCCCCAAACCAGCCAATTAAAATACCCATCAATGGTGCAATTATCACCGTTGCTAATGTCAGTTGCCAATTCAGGTAAATCATGTAAATCGGAATTGCTAGCAACTGCAAAATGCAGGGGATAAAGTCGTGAAATACTTTATTTACCACTTCGCCAACGCGGTCAACATCTTCGGTGAGGCGGTAAGATAAATCACCTGATTTTGCCGTTTCAAAATAGCTGAGATTTAGCTTTTGAAGATGGGCGTAGACTTGTTGGCGGAGATGAAAAGCAACTCTCAAAGCAGCTTTTGCCATGTACATATCTTGTATAGACTGAAACAAGCCTCTGACAAGAAAGACTAAAGCACAACTACCAGTTATTTGAGCGATCGCTACTACATTACCTTGAGCAAAGGGAATTGCCAATTTGCCGGCGAGATTGATCAACACTAATGTCGCCAGTACATATCCGAAGATACCAATAAGTCCCTTGGCGATGGTTCGCCACTGGAGTTTGATATAAGGCAGCAGTTGCCAGTAATTAGAACGCGTTTTCAAGCTGTAACGTCCAAAACAATATTTTACTTTGTTTGACGCTAGCAGTTTTTGGTGAGTTTCTGAACAGTTAAAGAATTCAGAAGGTTTATAAGCTAAAAATCTTTTAATTTGCATCTTCAAAAAAATGAATCTCTTGTGGGTGGGCATCTTACCCGCCCTAGTTGTGCAAATTAAATGCGCGACAGCTTACCTACAGAGAGACTCCGCTTCTGAATTTAGAGTAACAACGCAATAAATCTCGTTTCCAGGTTCTAACTGAAAACGAGATTTTAAACCGATATTTATTTGTGCTGTTTATCCCTTGTTAGTGCATTTCGTCGTATTCTGGCGCTTCAACTCGTCTTGCTTCCATCCGAGAAGCAGGCAGAAACTCAGCCCGACGGACTGGAACCAAGGGCGGCGTATTTCCTTGGTAGGGGTGAATCACTTGTACAGTACGGGCTGGACGCTGGCGGGGTGAGAATAAAGCCAATACCCCAGCAACGACAACACCACCACCAATAGTCAGAGTTGCGCCACCCACAGCCCAAAGCATAGGTGAAGACCACCAAGAAGGATTTTGCGGTTGGAATGCTGCTGTTTTTTGTTGGTTATTTTGCTGGGCTAATTGCCACTGCTGCTGAGTATTGAAATTTTGGACTTGGCCTTGGAGTTGTTGATTTTGCAACTTTAGCTGTTCATTGTCGTTTTTTAAACGCTCTAGCTGCATCTGCGTGTTCAGCTTTTCCATCTCCAGACGCTGGTCAGTACTGGGAGCAGTCGGTGGCTGACTGGGATACATTGGTTGCCCATAAGGGTTATAAGGATACATTTGTGGCTGTATTCCTGGCGCTACTACAGCCCCTGGCATTTGCGGAGCAACGGCAAAGTTAGGTTGTAGGGGGGTATTTGTTCCTTTGAGCAATACGAGAGCCGCCAGCCCAGCTACGGCGACCCCGCCGATAAACGCCATACTCTCACTCATCGCCTTTGCTCCTCAATTGCGGCGTAACTATAATAATCATTTGTGACTGACTCACTCTCACACTCATAAATTATGCCTACTTGATTTCACATAATACTCAAACTATAAGCGACTATATCAGCTAGTTTTTTTACATCATGATATCTGATGTTAATATTCAAAACCATAATGGTCAAATTGTCTACCAAGGAAGGATAGAAAAAACTACACTGTTATACTTTTTAATCTACTTTTTCCCTGTCTAATCAAGAGGAGTATTTCTGCTGGTGTTGTTGGTCTTGATGGCTGCTTGAGACTTTGACAAAATTCTGCGATCGCATTTAGTCCCTGCTCTGGTGTACCTTGGGCTAACCGTTTCACAAAAGCGCTGCCAACGATCACCGCATCTGCGCCCCATTCCTTTACCTGACAGGCTTGTGCGGCTTCAGAAATCCCAAAACCTACACCGATGGGTTTCTCAGTAACACCACGAATTTGTTTGAGTAAATCTGACACTCGGATTTCGAGTTGCGATCGCACTCCTGTAACCCCTGTGACGCTGACTAAATAAATAAATCCTTGGGAAGAACGAGCAATGGACTCTATCCTTTCAGCAGAACTAGTAGGAGCGATCAACAAGATTACATCAATTCCCTTTTCACTAGCTGCTTGGAGCAAGCTTGCTGCTTCCTCTAAGGGTAAATCTGGTATTACCAGCCCGGCAACCCCAGCAGCAGCAATTGCAGAGAGAAATTTGTCAATTCCCCGGTGCAAAATTGGGTTGTAGTACGTAAATAAAACAATAGGCGATCGCAATTTGGGAGTAATCCCTTGCAGCATTTCTAACACCTGCTCTAATTTCGTACCTTTTTCCAAAGCGCGGGTAGCAGCAGCTTGAATCACTGGCCCATCAGCCAGAGGATCGGAGTAAGGTATGCCCAGTTCTATAATGTCGGCTCCATTACGATCTAGAATCTGCAAGGCTTTCGCTGTTGTTTCTAAATCAGGATCGCCAGCAGTGATAAACGGAATTAGAGCGCACTCACCATTGCGCCCAAGAGTTTCAAAACAATCAGAAATTGCAGTCATTAGTTATTAGTCATTAGTCATTGGTCATTAGTCATTAGTCATTGGTCATTAGTCAGTGGCCATTAGTCATTAACAAAGGACAAAGGACAAATGACCAATGATAACTTTACACCTGAGATTGCTCTTCTTGTTCTATTTCAGCTTGAATTCGTGCCAATTCTTCGGGACTAAGCTCGTCTAGCCGCTTTTGCAGAAAGTCTTGCTCATACTGTTCCCGTTGTTGGTGGTAGGTCATTTTTTGTCCCACCGCACGGAAAAAATAGGTGGCTAACCAGCCAACTAACCCACTGATTAGTAAGACTTGGCTCCATATACCAGCTTTCTGATTATCCAAACCAAACTAGCTGTAATCCTATATAAGCCAAGCCACCGGCAATAAACACACCCAAGCCAATTCCAATAGCGTCAATCCGTCGCATGAGAGTTATGACCTACCAATTTCATTAAACTTGAATTTGTCGCCGTTGGGGTCGAAAATTTAGAAACGGCGATAGAACCAACAAACCTGGAAAGAAGAAAAACACCAAGAAGTACATAAAGACACGCTCGATGGAGCTAGCTACATACCAACGCAGCTTCAGGTACAGCAAAACAGCAAGGGGGATTACTAGAAGGTAAGCTCCAGCTAAAACCAGATACAACAGGGCGACAATCATAACTTTATTTGTCTAAGCATCTGTTTTCCATCATAGGCTGAAGAGCCTAACTCAGAGAAGTATAGTCATAATGCTTTCAACATGACCCCGCCAGAATTCCTCAAAACCTCACCTGCAAGCTAAATCATAGCTTTGGCAGGTTGGAGTAATTTTATCGGATATCATCACAAAAGCTGATATCGTGCTATTATAGTAAACTCACTAGCAACAAATGCTTTAGTCAAATAAAATCGAAAACTTATCCAGATTGATCAAGAAAAAACCAAGAAAACTTCCAATTTTGGGAAACAATCGGACAATTTGGAAAAAATATTTTCAATTTAGTTGGACAAAAGACACAATTGATGGTGGAATAGATGAGGAGGTATTTGCTGCCTCCAAAAAATAACTAGTTATACTAGTTGCCAAATACCTACGGGGGCGTGGCGGAATGGTAGACGCTACGGACTTAGACAACTGAGCCTTGAAGGAGAAATCCCTCAAGTGGAAGCTCTCAAAACTCAGGGAAACCTAAATCTGGTGACAGATATGGCAATCCTGAGCCAAGCCGAAGAAAGTTCTGAGTGCTGAGTAAATTTAAAACTCCTAACTCTTAACTCACAAGTATTCGGAAGGTGCAGAGACTCGACGGGAGCTACCCTAACGTTAAGTCGAGGGTAAAGGGAGAGTCCAATTCTTAAAATCTGAGGCTTCTGAAGTCATCAGGTAGCAGTGAAAGCTGCGGGAGAATGAAAATCCGTTGACCGTAAAAGGTCGTGTGGGTTCAAGTCCCTCCACCCCCACTAAAAATTTAAAATACCGAAAGGTTTTTATAAAATATATGGGCGTGTTTTATCTAATCGTTAGATGAACTCGCCTATAAACTTATGTATGCTTTTCAATTGTTAGAGACTTCAAAAAAATAAATTATTCTAAATTTTTTGCTGTCGATGAACACATTTGTGCATCTTACGAGAGAATGTTTTCACTAGAACTCTTTTACAAGTAAGTAATTTCACTGAATTATTTGATGAAGTATAAAACAATTTATCTTTAATACTTTATTTACAGTCTTAGTTAATTAACTTTATGTAAAAAGATTCCTGAATATCAGAATAATAGATTGATGCTACTGTTCGCCAAGGTTAAGCTGGTAATAATATGAACAGGAAGGCTTTTTGTCCTGATAACTGAAATGACAGCTAATAGTTTATCAATTAGTCAAAAAGATCCCGATTGTGTTACGTCTGAGTCTAGACAGCTAAATGTGCAAACGGCACAAGAGGAGGTTTATAGCTTCTTCGTGGAAATTGTCAAAAAATTGCCCCCAGAAGATGTTTTAAGGGAATTTAAAGGTTTATTTATAGATGGTCTTGATTCGGAAGATGCTGAGTATATACCTGGAATATATAGTATTTTTCTAGATGATAATGAACAAGACTTTTCTACTACACTTAAGCGCTGTTGCTATATTATAGTTAATAATTGGAAAACCAACAGAAAAGACAAATATGTCCAAGAATTAGTAAATATATTTATTAATGAAAATCTGAAGATAAAGTCTAATAATCCTCCAGTAGTAAAAATTTGTAAAAACTGGATAGAAAATTTTGTCAATAGCAAAGATTACAAAGACCTGAAATTATTTGCTATTAAATATGAAGAATCAGCTAAAGGTCATTGGGCTAATCGTTACACTTCCTATTTATTAATTGATCAATCTGTTAATGATAAAAATCCCAGAGAGCAACAAGAAGCCTGCTAGAAGGCTTTCTCAACAGATAAAAGACAAATTTAAATTTGAACTAGCAATGTATATTGCTCGTTCTCAATCTGCCGTTTCCAGCACCACACGCTATACAAACCCAAGTATTTTGGGAGATCAAGCTTTGCGTTTAATCAAAGCAATTGTCTTAAAAAAAGGTGCGTTTAGCCATGAAAATATTGCCCATATATTTATCAAGCAAACTGAAAATCAAACTTTGGAAGAATTTAAAATAAATCTGGAAAAATATCTATTTTTTTCTGTAGAAAATCAAGAAGAAATTGAGGATTGGCGGCAGAAATTTAAAGATAGCTTATCTTTGTGGAAGAAAGATTACAATCAAGAAATTATTACTAAAGAATTATTTTTGAGAACCTGTAATCGAGTGATTGATTGCTTGACAACAGAAAATGCGAAAGAACCTTCGTCATTATTTATATTATTGCTTAACCAAGGTCATGCTTTAACATTAGTAATAATCCTGTTAAAGATTATTTTGATTTGTAGAAATTCCCGCAAACATTTAGAAACTAGAATTGCTCATCTGATTCGTTTATATGACAAGTATCCAGAAGATGAATGCAAGGGAGTAATAAATTTTATGGAGATTTTTAATATCACTTTTGCAATTTATGCAGAAAATGTCGAATACAACTTGATTAAAATGGAAGAAGAGCAAAACAGTAATCCACAGTTAAATTTGGATGATTAATCGTGTGTTTTCCCAGATGAAGGTAGATAGACAAAAATAAATTTTGTCTGAGTTATGATTTGGCAAGGCGTTCATCTAACCAAGCCAGGGTAGCACCCGCAGTTTCAGCTAGAATACTAATGAGGCGATATAGAGCGATCGCACTAAATACTAGGGCAGATGGAAAGTGGTGTCGTAAAAGTTCATACGCAGTCGCTTCAAACACACCTAACCCACCAGGCGCACCCGGAATCACAAGCCCCAACAACCAAGCGCAGCTAAAAGCCCCTAATAACAAAGGAATTTGATTTACATTCAACGAACCCAAGGCGAACATAGTTAATATAAACCCAGTGGCGCGTAATCCCATAAAGCCCAATTCTCCTAACAAAGGCCGTAAGGGATAGCTTTTAAGACTGAAGGGAACAGTTGGTTCAGTTGTAACAGCAGACTTTTTTGCTTTCAATTTGTGCAAAAAGCGAATCATTGGGTTTAAAAACCAAGGATGAATCGCACAAAGAACTACAGCTAAACTCAGTAATTGTAGTATTTTTAGAACAAAAGTACTATTAGCTGGCGCAAATTGGCTACTGCATAAGACAATCATGATTAAAGCAGCCGTTAGCATGAGTAGCGGTTCTAACAAAACGCTTAAGGTGGCTGCACCAGCAGAAACATTGGCATTTTTTGCAGCGACAATTCGCCCGTAGTAATGCCAGATATTACCTGGTAAATACTTAGCTATGTTCGTTTTTAGATAAACCTGGATGAACTGGGGAGACGATACAGGTTGATTTAAGTCTTGCAAAATCCAAGTCCAGATCCAGCCTGCCCAAGTATGTGCTAGTAAAGTGACACCTGTAGCGATCGCTATAATTGCCCATCCTACCCCATCAATGCGGATAGCAGTTACTCCAATCCAATTATCTTTCAAAGCTTTCGCTAAAAAAAACAGCGTTCCGCCCAAAATTATCCAACGTAAAAATTGCTTCATGAATTTAGTAATTTAACGGTTAGAGCAACAAGGGGCCAATGCCTAAATTATTACAGTATATTAACGACCTATTCAAAGCTTTTGAAGTATTAAACAAGTTGATGTAGTTCTTTTTACGAAACTTATATTACTTTATTTTATATCTCTCTAGAGTTAGATAAAAATATTATTTTTGTAGTAATTAAAATGTAGCCTGCGCTAGAGGTCAAGCGTATTTTATTATTCATATCCTTAAAACAGGTTATCGAATGAGCGAACCAAAACAAGCACAATAACTTGCTGACCACTCCAAAGATTCAGCAAATTCTTAATTTATTAATATTTTTGTAAGGAGGACTACGTGAACGCTGTAAGACTATTTCTTGAAAAAAATAAGATTGCGCCAGATAGTAACTATCTTTTTAGCTGGACTATTGTTGATAGTTAGCACTGGCTTGTAGTGGGGCAAATGCTCAAGGTGCAACTCCACAAAATCCTCTGTACAAGCTGGTGGAGCAAACAATCCTTATAAGAATGGTGGAGACAACTATTACCAACAACAGATTGTCTACCGACTCCGAAAATAACAAACCCAAAAGCCAATCAGGGAGGCGACCAAGCTAGCTTACAACCAAGTTTCGGAATTATTGATTGCTACAACAAATAGAGAATCCAAGATCTCCTTTATCCTGTGTGCTGAGACACCAGCAGGTCGAATCGAGAAAGAAGCAGAACTACCAATTATCACAGATAAAGACTTCCGAGAAGCTGAACCAGGTGGTTTGATTCAGGAATGAACCAAAGGTAGGAGATCGGGTTCAAGATCGAATTGAGACTGTAAAAGAGAATATTGAAAAAGCTTCCGGCTTTTTGCAAGATAAGGCAGATGAAGCTGCTGCTAGACCTGAATTACAAAAAAATCCAGCAGTAGGCAGATAAAACTCTTATTTTTTCTGAATGCCTTGGATGTAAAATTAATTCAAAATGCCGTCTTGGTTGAAGTTTAAGTTAGTCACAAAAATGCAAGGATGTAGAAGTATGAAAAAAGCAATGCATTGGCTCAAAAGCATTCGTCCCTTGAAAGTTTTAACTATTTTTTTGGCAGGAATGTTCTTATTTCTGACACAAGCTTGTGCTGGTCAAGGAGTAGCAACACAGCCACCACAACCTGATGATCAACCAGCTTATACCAAACGATATGATCCCACCAAAGATTATCCTCTCTCTTCTCCGGCTGGTGGGATGAATAACTTTAGTGATGTAGAAAGTCCTAGAGGGAGAGCAGATGAAAAGGCAGCTAATGACAAAGCTGATGTCGATGGCAAGAAATGCTGAAAAGAGGATTGATGAGAAAGGGGTTGAAAGTCCAGGGGAATATGTCCGTAATTTCAAGGAAGGTACACCCTTGGGTCAAAAAGGGAAAAATCTGGGTGATGATATCGGCAGTTCAGTTGAAGAAGTTCGCAAGGCGTAGTTAAAGGTACTCAACGAGGAATTGAAAATCTTAAGGGAAATACCCAAAATGCAGCCGAAGGCGTGACAAAGAATGTTCAGCGTGGGGCTGAGGATGCAGGTAAAAATGTTCAGCGTACAGCTGAAGATGCAGGCAATGCAGTAAAAAGAGCAGTTGATTGAAATTAGTCATTTAATGTAAAAAGTTGAAAGCGCCCACAGATTAGAGTCTGGGGCTATCAAAACAAAGCCTGCTTATGCAGGCTTTGTTTTGATAATCCGCGTTGCGTTCCGCGACATTAAAAAACCTTACGCTTTTATGCAAAACTGTACTAAGAAACTGCCTCACGATAGTGCAACGTTAGCGAGTCGTCGAGCATCACAAGCGATCGTAGACATCGCTCATTCATCACCAATACTACAAATATTTCTGCAATAATAACCCTAATTTTTCCTTCGTCGCCGTTGGTGCTTTATCCAACTGAGTCAAAATCGCATATTGCAACGCCGAATGCGCCTCACTCGGTGGTGGATTTTCACTCAACCGCCGTACAGTTTCTTGAATCACCTTTTGAGCATTCGCAGCATTCCGCAGCAAGTTGCCAATTACTAATTCTACAGTCACACTGTCGTGATCTGGATGCCAACAATCATAATCTGTCACCAACGCTAAGGTTGCATAAGCAATTTCCGCTTCCCTTGCCAATTTAGCCTCTGGTAAATTCGTCATGCCAATGATTGTTGCATCCCAACTGCGGTAAAGATTTGATTCTGCCTTCGTGGAAAAAGCTGGGCCTTCCATGCATACATAAGTACCGCCGCGATGGAGAGTAACTTCTGGTAAATTGAGAGATGCGATCGCATCTGCCAACACAAAAGCTAAATTTTTACAAATCGGATCGCCAAAGGCAATGTGAGCAACAATTCCCTCACCGAAAAACGTTGAAATCCGATTTTTTGTCCTATCAATAAACTGATCTGGCACTACCATATCGAGTGGTTTCGCCTCTTCCTTCAAGGAACCCACAGCACTGGCTGAGATTAAATACTTCACACCCAATTGTTTCATCGCATAGATATTAGCGCGAAACGGTAACTCAGAAGGTAAAAGGGTGTGGTTGCGACCATGACGCGCCAAGAAAGCTACCCGTGTACTATCCAATGTCCCTAGGATCAAAGCATCAGATGGTGAACCAAAAGGAGTTTCGACTCGCACCTCTTCGACATCTTTGAGCGCGTCCATTTTGTACAGACCGCTACCACCAATAATCCCGATACTAGCTTGAGCCATGATTCTGAACCTGTTTCTTGCTGATCTGCTAAGTTATTTTATCGAAAAGAGGAGTAGCAGAACAGACAGTCAACAAAGTGACTATATTTTGTGCGGCTGACATTATTAGATATCTGGTAAAAATAGAATGTACAGACTTAGCGGTATCCACAAGGATGTTAAATAATGCATATTTCATTTCTGGGTCTATTGAATTATTACCCATTAATTCTTAGTTTAGGCGCAGATATAACAATCTTGAATCAAACGCGCAGAAACAAGATCACAGATTTCCGATAATTTATTTTTGCAGATTAATGGCTAGAATTAGTCCTTAAGTTAATCGTCACCATAGTGTGTAATCAATACTTCGTGTATACAAATGTTAAATAGACCTACTCCTGAGCAGGGAGAGAAAGTAAGGGTTATACTTTGGGAAAAAGGCTTGTTTTAACATTTTCATAAATTAATGACTCTCAATTTTCGCTTTGCGGTAGTCAGCGACTTACACGTTGCACTTCCCCACACCATCTGGGATCATCCCAGCCGATTTCATCTGGTGGAAGTAAGTATTTCGGCATTTAAAAGTGTACTAGAACATTTAACACAACTTGATTTAGATTTCTTGTTGTTACCAGGAGATTTAACCCAGCACGGTGAACCAGAAAACCATGCTTGGTTGCAACAATTTTTAGCCCAGCTACCTTTCCCCGTCTATGTTGTTCCTGGTAATCATGACGTTCCTGTGCTGTTGGCTGATCAGCAATCAATTGCTTTTGCTGATTTTCCCTACTATTACACGAAATTTGGTTATGAAGATCCACGGCAGATTTACTACATTCGTCAGTTATTGCCTGGAGTTAAGCTGATTGGGCTGAATTCTAACTCTTTTAATGAGCATGGTGAGCAGGTGGGGTGTTTGGATGCCAAACAGCTACAGTGGTTAGAAGAAATGCTGGCGGCATCTGGTGATGAATTAATTCTGGTGATGGTGCATCATAATGTGGTCGAGCATTTGCCCAATCAATCGAACCATCCACTGGCAAATCGATATATGCTGGCCAACTCACAAGAACTGTTGCAGTTGCTGAGGCGCTACGGAGTCAAGCTAGTGTTTACTGGGCATTTGCACGTTCAGGATATTGCTTACTCCCAAGGAGTATATGATATTACCACTGGCTCTTTAGTTAGCTATCCTCACCCTTATCGGGTGCTAGAGTTTCATCGGGATAACCAAGGTAAAGAATGGTTAGAAATTTTATCCCATCGGGTAGAGTCAGTGCCAGAGTTCCCCGACTTGCAACAGTCATCACGGCAATGGATGGGCGATCGCTCTTTCCCCTTCCTAATCAAATTATTGACTCACTCTCCATTAAACTTACCGTTATCACAGGCAAAAAAATTAGCTCCTAGTTTGCGCGACTTCTGGGCAACTATTGCCGATGGAGATGCGGTGTTAGATTACCCTCATTTTCCCCTAGAAGTGCGGCGCTACATTGAGACATATAGCGCATCACAGCCAAACCCAGGCATGACCATTACTGGAAATTTGACTATGATTGATAATAACACTACACTTTTGCTGAATAAGAGTTAGGAGTTGGGAATTTAGAGTTGGGAATTTGGAGTTAGAACCTAATTTATAACTCCTAACTCAGCACTCATAACTGATTTTGGCGACAAATTCCAAATGCTGAAGTATAGGCGTGTAAAAAGGTTCTGCCACCTACAGGGCCGATTTCACCGCCACAGAAAAAGCCGCCTACAGGAATATCGCTAACGTAGCGCCGAAATAGTTCAGAATCGAAATTGGGTTTACCATAGAGTCCTTCACCTCGCCCTAAACAGGCAAACATTAAGGCGGCTACAGCAGAAGGTTCAGATTCTCGTTGGTGTTGATAACTTTGTAGGAGTAATTCTAGGTCGTCGGCAGAGGCTTGGGCATCACGGAGGTGGAATTGTAGCCTTTGACCAGGACGGACGCGATCGCCAATTGCGATCGCCCCAGCAGTTGGATCGACCCCAAGAATACCACGAATTAAAAAGTCTCCCTGTTGCAAAGCCAGCTTAAATTCATCCATTGCCACACCAACAAACAGAGAGTGCTGGGCTAAAACCCGTTCTTCTTCGCTGAGACTGGCAATCAAATCTCGTAACACCATTAAAGGCACTTTCTCATCTAACTCTAAGATGATGTTGCGATCGGCTTTTGTGACTTGCAACGGTTTGCCAATCGGTCGGCATCCTTGGGCTACAATCGTTTCCAAAACAATATTGCCAGTCAAAGCTATACCAACAGTACCTTCACGATACAGGCTTTGGTGTTCTTCACCACTGGCATCGTTACAAAATAGGGCAGCACGACCACCCATACCCCCACCACTAGCCTGTCCTCCCACTATTACAGAGCCTGGATAAGCAAAATCCAACCCCTGCAACAAATCGTTGATTCCAGAGGCAAAAGAACTAGACAGCAAGATAAACTGGGGTGTTGGTGATGGTGGCACACCAATCAAATCAAGCCAAGCATCTGGTGAACTGTCTAAATCAGGTAATTCTTCAGCGACAACATGAAATACTTGAATCTTCACTCCTGGAAGGTGTGCTAAAGTCAAGCTGATAGCTGGTTCAGCCTCTAATTCTTGAATATCTCCGCCAACTGTTGTCCCAATTACACCTCCACCACTACAGCCAATTAGCACTGGCACAGAAAGTTTCTCAGCTAACAACGGTAACAGTCGGGAATACTCACTCGTAAAAGCAGACGAAATGAATACCAGTCCTAGATCAGCAGGTGCTGTTAACGATGATACAGCTCGTTCCACCACATCTGTAACAGCGGCTTCCAAAGAATGACGGGTTGATAGGGCATTTGCCCACTGCATTTGGTCTGCCATGAGTTTTGAGCTTCTTTCTCTTTTTAGGCTAGTAGGTTTAGATTTGTTTTGGGAAAAATTGCATATTACAAGAATTGATGCCAGCTCTTTGTCTCCTCCATCCCAAGAAGCTGGGGTTGTGATTCCTTAATAGAGGCATATAAATATATTGTATGATTGTTTATCTATGCTACTGATTCCATAAAATCTTAAAAAATAAAGGTAAATGCATTATAAATGCCGTACTTTGCTGTATTGGTTAGAAATCAATAGCCTAAAATACTAACTTATGATCGGCTAAGTGGTTAGAATGGTTAAGAATCAAGCCCAAAACTGCCATTTCTGAAGTTTTTCTATACTAGTATTAACAACACACAACGAGATTAAATCAATGACCAACATCCAAGAAACAGCAAAAGGCGACATCCAAGAGAAAATTCAAGAAGAAGTGGAACAAGCGCGTACTGTCTGTGATGTTAACGGTAGCAACTCACCAGAGTGTGCTGCTGCTTGGGATGCAGTAGAAGAATTGCAAGCCGAAGCTTCTCACAAGCGTCAAAGCAAGCCAAAAAACTCTCTAGAACAGTATTGTGATGACAATCCAGATGCAATTGAATGCCGGGTTTACGACGACTAGGAATTGAGGTAAGTGAATTTTCTGTTGCTTGGTCAGCAGGCAAGCAGGATTGACCGAAAAAGACGCAAATAGCGGGGGAAGCGGATACTCGCCAATGTCCTCCGCTTGTAAGCGTTTTGTTTAAAGCTCCAGCTTGAGTCGTAAAAACAAAGAATAAATCACTTATTTTAACCAAAACGCATCTCCAAAACGAGAAACTGCGGCTTACATAAATTAAACAACAAGTTAATTTGCAACAGGGGTGTACATCTGTACGCCCCTATCAATCTATTTGTAGTAAGTAGGCAAAATAGAAGGAGGCTCTCTCTTGAACTGCCCTCTACCTCCTGCCTTCCTCGATAAATTAAATTATGTTACACAATATATTTTAATTACATTCGTTTGTAGTCAGCGGCTCCAACCCTTACTACAAACTTTTAATTATTCACGCCCACTCACTTCAGTTTCGTGAAATAGTATGGCTGACTTGGTGAGCTTGTACAAAAAAGTCAAAGCACTACCTTTAGTTAGCGACTGGGCTTTGTGCTTTGATTAAACTATTATCAAGAAGAATTCATAATGAATTGGAGTCCGACAGACTCCTGAATAAAAAGGTTTAACACCCCTGTCTTATTAAGCAGTTTAGAATCAGGTAGTGGTATAAAACCCTACTTGATTTATTCTGACCCTAACTTTCTTTTGATCTATTGTTTGAGAAAAACTATGGACTATGATATTTGGTTTCGCCCTTTCGTCTGGATTGATTACCGACTGGCAGTATTATTCCTGGTACTTATTCCGCTAATTCTTTTGATTTGGGCTTTTGTGCAAAAAGCGGAAGGCATACAACGCTTATTGGCTATATACTGGCGAGTATCAAGCCTAGTAGCTATAACGATTTACTTAATGATTGCCCAGTATCCAGTTAGCTTTATTTCTGGGTTGATAGCTCAGATATTGATCCCGATTTCACTGTGGTTCTGGGTGGATATTAACGATGAAATTGAATATCAAACCAGTGGCTCTTTGAAATTGATTTTTACCTCTTGGCGCTGGGCTACAACTGTTTATTGTATTTTGGGTACACTAGCCTTTATCCCTTTTTTGGGTTGTGCTTTTTCTGGCAACGCTCTGAAAACTCCCTATTGTCGTGTCTGGTTCGAGGCTCCCTTGCTATTCAAAGAATATTTCCATGCTAATAGCAAGGCTGAATTCTTAGGTTTTCTCGGCATAACTAGTTTAGTAATTTATGTGCTTTACTTAAGCTACTTTGTTCTGATTAAGCTGGGCAAGCAGGGACGCTCTGCCACACCACAGTAACCGTCGCTGCACCACCTTACCCCCACTCTTAAAAAAATGAATTCCATTGGCAAGCGACTGGAACAATACACCGCTAAACGTCCCCAAGAAGTCCTAATTGTAACGGTGGAAATTTCTGATGAGCAAGATACAATTGCTATTTTCAAAGGCTTTTCCAGTTCTTTGATGCGCCCTACGGCATTTGATGCAGATGTACCAGTTATGCCAGATGGGGCAAACATTCTCAATATTGACCGAGTAGCCAGTCCTTACAATCCTGAAGCACCTCGTTATATTCAACAAGGAATTTCTTGGGAAGCTATGGAAGCTTTATTATCAGAAGTGGGAGTCTGATTAATTCGTAATAATTAACCAACGGAGAGTTGTCTGATGAGCCGAATTAATTACGATTCAATAAATTCTGATTTTCATCAAGTTATAAGTAGGTATTCAAAACTTAACGTACAAAAAGATGCTTGTTTTTACTTGTCTTCGTAGTTACCCTGCATCCAATTACCTAGCTCTTCATGAGAAATAAGAGTATTTTGTTCTCCACACAAAGAGAGGTTATATTCTTGAATAATTAAATTTTTAAGTATTTCCTCATTTGCAGAGTTAATTCCGATTGCTTTCACATAAGTGTCTCTAGCTTCAGCAAATCGACCTAGCATACTATAAGTTGTCCCTCTTAAAACTAGGGCTTGTTCGTATAAGGGATTTAACTCTATAGCTTTATTAAGGGAGTTTAACGCATCCGTCAGAAGGCTTTGATCAAAGCCTGCTATGCGTAGTTTTGAGCAAGCTAAACAGTAGCGAAGTTCAGGATTAGCGGGGTTAAGTCTAATTGCAAAATTAAAATCATTTATTGATTTAGCAATTAGATTATCAGAATTGTCAGGATTAAGTTGGTCAAGTTGGAAGTAAGCTATTCCTCTTCGATGAAAAAGCCTGTAATTATACTTTAGAGGCGGATATAAATCAATTGCTCTACTTGTGTATTCTATGATGGCTTGATAGTTTTGTCTTTCAAAGCTATCTGTTGCAAGCTTGACTAGGAATGAAGCTAACTTAGGTTGTTCCTGAATAGACTTTGAAAATAAATTAATGGCTGCACTATAATTACCAGCTTCATGCTCTTTGAAACCATTAGTAAACAGATCCCCTTTATCAAAATGGATGTCAAAGTTTCTAAGAAAATCTCTGTGATAGATAATTTGTTTGGAATTTATATCATCAATAACATAATATCCAAACGGTTGCTGTGAGTTAAATTTGTTTATTGTGTTAATGATTCCAGATAAAAATAATCCTACTTCAAAATGGTTTTCTTGTGCTTTAAAAAAATACCAAGTAATTGAATGAGAATCTTTTACATGAAACCAATATCCTTGACCAATAACACACAAAACATCTATTAACGGGTCATTTCCAAAATTAGCATCATATTCAGCATACCTTTCAAATTCAGATTTTCCTTTTAAATCAGTATTATAAGCAAAATATACAGTTATTGGTTTTCTAGGAGCTAATGGCTTAAGCTGTCTCAATTTTTTGAATTTTTCTATTGTTTCTTGAATCTGTGAGGCATTTGATCTAGTTTTTATCTCAAAAACATAAAAGCAACTTTCTACTGGATAACATCCCTCAGATCCTCCAAATAAAATTGGAGGAATAGATGCTTTGTTATAAATTAATAAATCGATTTCTGAAGAACTTTTACCTAAATAATCAACTACTTCACCACTTCCTAAATCCCAACCAAATGGAAGATAACTTTGTAGTAATCTATCAAGGGTATTTTCTCTAAAACCTCCTCGCAAGCCCTTATGTTTAATATTATCTATCTCATTTGAAGTAGATATTAAATGCTTTATGTCTGTTTCAATTCTTTGCTGATATACGGGATGAACCATGATTAATTCTACAATTGGTTAAAGACAAGTTCATTCAGATACAAAAGAAGTTTTAACACAATTTTTTAAAAAATGTCCCGTTCTGGATACACACTCCCGGTATTTGCCTGTGCTGCTGCTGTTGCAGCTTTACATTGGTTACGCGATCGCCAACCCCTAACTTTAGCATCTATAGATTTGATTGAACCGACTCAAATCGCAGAAATCCCCATTGAGCAGGTAGCAGGACTATCTGAAAATATGGCTTTAGCAATAACTCGCAGCGATCCTGGCGATAATCTCGATTTGACTAAAAATACACCGATTTGGGCACTGCTGGAATGGCGAGAACAGGGTGATGATGCTGTAATCATTAAAGGCGGGGAAGGAATTGGCAGACAAATGAATGCTGACGACAAGCCAGCTATTTATGCCTATGCTCAAAGGCTGTTGCAAGAAAATTTGCAACGGATGCTAGCACCGGGGCAAAAAATCACGGTGACGATTATTCTACCCGAAGGGCGATCGCTAGCTGTTCGCACTTCAAATTCTGCTTTTGGTGTGGTTGAAGGACTTTCCCTTTTAGGTACAACCGGTATTTCTCAACCCTTAAGTACACCAGATCAGCTTGCAGTTTTTCGGGCAGAATTACAAAATAAAGCCAGTCTTTTTGAGACTTTAGTATTCTGTATCGGGGAAAATGGCCTAGATTTGGCGCGTAAACTAGGGATTAATCCTGAACAATTGGTCAAAACTGCTAACTGGCTTGGCCCAATGTTAGTAGAAGCTGATGTGCTGGGCGTGAAAGAAATCTTATTATTTGGCTATCACGGTAAGCTGATGAAACTGGCTGGCGGGATTTTTCACACCCATCACTACTTGGCTGATGGACGGCGAGAAATTTTAGCAGCGCACTGTGCGATCGCAGGTTTAAAATCACCAGATATCCAAGCTGTATTTAACAGTGCAACCGCCGAAGCCGCACTAAAATACTTAAAATCGCTAGATGCTACAACTGGTAGTAATTGGGTAAATCAAGTTTACACTGCGATCGCCGAAACTATCGATGTTCGTTCCCAAGAATACATCCAAAGCCATAGCGAAAAGGGCACAGCAGTTACAGTCTGTGGCTCGATTCTGTTTGATCGCGATCGCAAAATTATCGTGAAGAGTAAAACTGCTGCTCTGTTGATGGGAAAATTATGTTAATTTATTATGAATAATCGTAAACAATCCAAATAAATAATCTCTTAAGTAACCACTCTAGGGTAAGTTTATCCTTTTAATACCACCTCCGCCTCCGAGACTAGACAAGCGCACATAACCTCGCGTTTGTCTAGGGATTTTATCCCATTTTCAACCTACCCAGGTTGAATAATAGCATCACTATAGACCACAAAGCATCTACCCTTAACAGACATAACACTCCCGTCATGAATACAGCGGTGATACCAACAGAACAAGCGCCCCAAACTTTAGAAAATTTTGGGCGGCTTGATCGGCAATTGATTGTAATTCTGGACTTCGGCTCTCAATATTCTGAGTTGATTGCCCGTCGCATCCGCGAGACTCAAGTATACTCGGAAGTTTTATCCTATCGCACTACTTCTGAACATTTGCGGCAACTCAATCCTAAGGGAATTATTCTCTCAGGTGGCCCAAGTTCGGTTTATGGTGATAACGCTCCCCATTGTGACCCAGAAATCTGGAATTTGGGAATACCCGTCTTGGGTGTTTGCTATGGGATGCAGCTAATGGTGAATCAACTCGGTGGGGAAGTGGCAAAGGCCGATCGAGGTGAGTACGGCAAAGCCTCATTATATATTGATGATCCCACAGGTTTACTCACTAACGTCGAAGATGGCACTACGATGTGGATGAGTCATGGAGACTCAGTTACCCAAATGCCATCAGGGTTTGAATTGCTGGCACATACAGAAAATACTCCCTGTGCTGCGATCGCCGACCACGAAAGGAAGCTTTATGGGGTTCAGTTCCATCCAGAGGTGGTGCATTCTATTGGTGGCATAGCATTAATCCGTAATTTTGTCTACCACATCTGCGATTGCGAACCCACTTGGACAACAGCAGCTTTTGTCGAAGAGGCAATTCGAGAAATTCGCGCCAGAGTTGGTGAAAAGCGAGTGCTGTTGGCGCTGTCTGGTGGGGTGGATTCTTCTACGCTGGCCTTCTTGCTGTATAAAGCGATTGGTGAGCAACTGACTTGCGTGTTTATCGACCAAGGCTTTATGCGAAAGTATGAGCCAGAGCGATTGGTAAAGCTGTTCCAAGAGCAGTTTCACATTCCTGTAGAGTATGTTAATGCTCGCGATCGCTTTTTAGCTAAAGTTGCTGATATTACTGATCCTGAAGAAAAACGCCGCCGCATCGGGCACGAATTTATTGCTGTATTTGAGGAAACATCTAAGCGCCTTGGTCACTTTGATTACCTAGCTCAAGGGACTCTTTACCCAGATGTGATCGAATCTGCTGACACCAACGTTGATCCTCAAAGTGGTGAGCGGGTTGCGGTGAAAATTAAGAGCCATCACAATGTTGGCGGTTTGCCCAAAGACCTAAGATTTAAATTGGTGGAACCACTACGGAAACTATTTAAAGATGAAGTCCGCAAACTTGGACGTTCTATTGGTTTACCAGAAGAAATTGTCCAACGCCAACCTTTTCCTGGGCCTGGTTTGGCAATTCGCATTCTGGGGGAAGTCACATCTGAACGGTTAAACATTTTGCGCGATGCCGATTTGATTGTGCGGCAAGAAATTAACCAACGCGGTATGTATCATGATTTCTGGCAAGCATTTGCTGTATTGCTGCCAATTCGTAGTGTTGGCGTTATGGGAGATCAACGTACTTACGCTTACCCCATTGTTTTGCGGATTGTTACCAGTGAAGATGGCATGACTGCTGATTGGGCAAGAGTTCCTTACGATGTCTTGGAAGTGATTTCCACTCGGATTGTGAATGAGGTGAAAGGGGTAAATCGAGTGGTTTATGACATCACCTCTAAGCCGCCTGGAACCATTGAATGGGAGTAATCAAGTTTTGAGTTAACTCTTTGTTGTGGTTCAGATTTTTGACAGTAGTTTAGATTCACATACAGCAATTTGTTAGTTAATTAGGTATACCTTTTCAAATGAAGAGTCAGCTACAAAGCCTAGTTTACTTTTGACACCTGATTCTTGAAGAGGCAGGGTATCTACTGTTCCGCTTGAATTGTATTTCTAAGTGACAATGCCGACCGGATTTGTTTTAAGCCTGGGCATTGTCTATTTTTTTGACTATAAATTTATTAAGAGCAAGTTCCCCTTTTCCCGACTTATGCAAGAATAGGACTTACGCAAAATATCTGTCAAACTCTTATTTCTCCGTGCCCTCTGCGGCTCTGTGGTTCGTTATTCCGTAACTCGTGCGTAAGTCCTAAAGAAGTCTAATAAACAGTAAAATTTAATTTAATAGCAAGAAAGTGGAAAAGGTAAAAGAACTTTTTACCTTCTCCACTTGAACTACTATGAAAATCTCACGAATTATGGAGTTTGAAGAAAATGCCACCTTTAAGCGATCGCGTGTCAGTTCCATAATTACTGACTGTGAGCGATCGCAAATTGTTAAAAAATGGTTTACCCAAAACTTCCACTAACTTGAGAATTGGTATTTGACGCTCTAATAAATTCTGGCTCTTTGCCCAGTCAAGATATACATAGCCTTGGTTTGGTAGGGGAATCGCAGCGATACTATCTTGGAAATTGGGATTGCCAATTATGGAATTATCCTTAGCTGTGAGAATTTCATCCATAGTTTCTAAGTCAGAGGTGAAAACTTCGTAATTTCCTAAAGTTGTATGCAATCCCCGCACTTTTGTTTCAATGCTGAACAATGCTCCTTCTTTAACATCACTTTTTTTCGTAGCCGTGCTTAACTCTGTCCAAGCGAAGATTTTTTGCTGATCTATAGTCAGTGGACTGATACTGAGTCCGTTGGATGAGGCGATCGCATCCAAACGAGCAACGCCTTGTTCTACATCCTGAGATTTTTCCACCACGAAAAGCCAATGGGGAGTTGTTTGCTCTTTGTCAGGTAACAACGCTATGGCATATTCTCCTACTACCCAACTAAAAATATCTTTTGGTAAGTTTATACCCCAACGTTTTTGCACATCCGCCACAGGTTTTGCTAACCGAGAAATCACATCTTCCTCAGAACCATATATGGTTGCTGTTGCTTGTCTCCAGAGTTTAGCTAAATCACTGTCACCCAAATTACTTAAATTTGAGCCAGAAATTGCCAAACCTGCTGATGCTGGAACATACTGCAATGCTCCCACGGGTTTAGATAAAGGTGGAGATGGAGGGGCAGTTTCCGATGTAGTCAGAAAGGTTGTTTCTGCCAGTAATCCTTTGGGGTTTAAAGACAAGGATATGATTTGGCTGTTATAGAGTTGTTCTGCTAACTCTAACCCTTGCCATTTCGCCACGATGGGAAGATTCAAGAAAGCTATAGCCAAACCCGCTTTAGGTAGTTCTTTAATAGCTTTTTGGTAGTCGGGGGAACTAGTCAAATTCAGATCGGGTGCTTGGACATTATTGATTGCATCTCGTAGTACTTTCAGATCGTTGGCAAATAAGACAAAGCCTTCACCAACAACAGCACCAGCAAGTAAGTCCTCCTCTGGTTGAGAATTGTCAGAAATCAGTTTTACGCCTTTATATTGTTCAACAGCTAAGTTTGCTCCAGCTAACGCCCGCTTGGAAAACAGCAACTCGACAAACTCGCGGCTTTTTTCGGGTTGCTTGGTTGCTAATGCCAACAAATATCCTGCCTGCTGCCCATTTTCTTGATCGCGATCAATATCTAAAGTGGTGATAGCTAGTGTAATTTCATTCCCTAACCAGGGTTGAATGTCTTGTTTGTAATCTATGCCACTTTTGGCGAATAAACTGGTTTTGAGTTTAGATAATTCCTCATCACGCTCCAACGCCTGCAAACGGTCAGGATTTGTCAGCAATGAAACCATTACAGGCGAAAGTTTCGACACGAATATGGTTGCACCAGGCCCAGAGGTAGAAGCAATAAGGTTAACCGGACTTTTGGCGAAAAACCAATAAAAGCCTGCGATCGCAATTACTAGCAGTGCGATCGCCCCAGCGATAATAAAACCGATAAATGAACGTTGCCTATTCACATTAAACCTATTAAAAAAGACGGTTTACAGCCATTTAAGCAGAAAGCCTAGAGAGGCAGGCCAGTAGAAGTAGTTGACAAAGAAGTATAACTATGATGTTGCAATAATTGAATTTGTCAGTGCTATCTGAGCCAAAACATGAAGATTATTTAACATTCGGTCGCCTGAACATGCAATTAAAGCTGCACGAAACCGAACCAGTGTACCCTTACCAAAAGGCGCTTGCTCCTTATCGAGACAATCTAAAACTAATTGCCATCGTCTGTCCATTACCATTGCTTCTATCGCTTCATCATCGCTTGCTCCTGTGTAGGCTTGTAGTATGATGACCAGTGCTATCTGTGCGGGTGGTACTGGGCATAAGCCAACGCTACTGTCTTTAAATACTTTTGCCAGTTCAAGTTGAAATTATACGTCAAATAGCTCATGACGTATTTGCCTCAAAAACAAGAACAGCTTCGCTTTCCGAATGCGTTGAGCTACTTTTTCTTCGCTTACCGACAGTTCGATGGGAGGATTCCAAACGGAGGGACGCATCGCTATGCACTCCTGGTATTGCGTTTATCTATAAATCAGCCTCTTCAAAAACTGTACCTTTTGTCAACTACTTCTACTGGACTGTCTCTCTAGCAATTATCTACGCCAACAAAGGGAATGTGGATGAAGCGATCGCTCTCTACAAGAAGTCTTTGGAAATAGAAGAAAGCATTGGTAATGTCCAAGGCAAAGCGACGACGTTGCACCAACTGGGAATGATCTACGCTAACAAAGGTGAAGTAGATCAAGCGATCGCACTTTACAATCAGTCTTTGGAAATAACTCAACGCATTGGTGATGTCCGAACTCAAGCAATGCCTCTGCGGAGGTTAGGAGATTTGGCAGAACAACAGGGTGAATACACTAAAGCGATATCCTATTTGCAACCAGCTTTAGAGATTTTGCAGCGATTGAAGTCACCGGATGCTGAAAGTGTGAGTGCAAGTCTTGATAGGGTAATGCGTAATTCGTAATTCGTAATTCGTAATTACAAGACGGAAAAATTTTTTGTCTCACGCAAAGGCGCAAAGAAGAACGCGAGAGTGTTTTCTTAATAAATGAAAATTGCTGTAATGAGTCTTTGATACTCGTGAATGAGTCTTTAATACTCGTGAATGAGTCTTTGATACTCGTGAATGAGTCTTTGATACTCGTGAATGAGTCTTTGATACTCGTGAATGAGTCTTTGATACTCGTGAATGAGTTTTTGATACTCGTGAATGAGTCTTTGAACTCCGTTAATGAACCTCGGAGCTTCGTTAATGAACCTCGGAGCTTCATTCGTGAACCTCGGAGCTTCATTCGTGAACCTCGGAGCTTCATTCGTGAACCTCAGAGCTTCGTTGTGGACTTTATTAATGTAGCAGAATGTTTTTAGAGGATGTTTTAAAAGTGTTCGGCTGTAATTTTAGGCACTTCTAGATCCCCCCTAACCACCCTTAAAAAGGGTGGAACAGGAATCAATCAAAGTCCCCCTTTTTAAGGGGGATTTAGGGGGATCTAAAACGTTTTGCTACCGAGCAGAGGACTTTTAAAACATCCTCTTAGATTAAATCAGGATTTACACCAAGCGATGTCTAACAACAAGGCGCTCTGCGTCTACGCAATTATGCTTTATTTCATTAAGGAATTTTGATAGCAATTCAAGTGAGAGAATCAGAATCTATGCCGAGCGATGTCTACGACGGGCTACGCCTACGCACTTTTCAATCAGTCTTTCCTTCTGTCTTCTTCACGGTTGCAAGTCTTTGTCTACCCATCGGCTCAGAAAAAAACTGCGAGATTGAACACCCAAGATACTATAATTTAGTTGCCAATGAAGACATAATGTTTCATATTCGCTGTTTTCGTGGGATGTGGCAAACCCTAGTTAGATTCTGATTTATCTTTGAACATGGCTGTTTCCGAAAATAGAGAAGCGTTCATTCCCTACACTCGCAGTGATATTATCAAGCTTTGCCTGCAAGACGGTCAGCTAGATGAAGCTGATGCCAAAAAATTTCAAGATTTTTGCCAAATCCTCATTGCATACTATCACTTTCGCTTCCACAAAACTTTAGAAGTTATCAAAGATAACTACATACCCTTTAACCCTAATGCAGATATTCAACCAATAACTCCGCCAACATTCGAGCAATATGATGATATGGAGTTGAAAGTAGTTGAAGCCTTTCAAGATATTGTTGAAAGGGCTAATTATATTCTTTTACCTGAATCGATTCTTAAGCGATCGCTAGCAACCAAATCTCTAATTGAATTGAAAACTCAAGTCAATTTTGAGGATTTTGACCGCTTTATCTGTTATTACCGGGGTGATAGTTATAAAAATATTTCAGTAAAAAAGTTCTTCTTTTGGCAAGAACAAAAGACAATTGATACTTTTGAACGGATTGTTTTATTAGTCAAGTTCAAAGAAGCGGCTTACTTTCTTGGGAAGAAAAACAAAATCCAAGAATTAAAATTTATTCCCGGTAAAATGTATGTTTACTTCTATAAAAATATTCCTAAACTAGATGTTGACTTAATCTTTCCCAATGTAAAAACAAGTATGACCTGGAAAGATCGCCTACTATTTGGAATTCCGGCGATTGGAGCGGCAATTCCTTTGATATTAAGAACATTGCCGAACTTATTATTGCTGTTGGCTGCAATTTTAATAGTACTAAATGTACCATTTTTGGTTGAATCTCTAGATGTAGAGTTGGATAAAGTCAGAAATTTTATGCCTGTTCTGGTGGCAACTTTATCATTAGCGATCGCTTTGGGTGGATTTGCCTTTAAGCAATACACTAATTACAAAAATAAAAAAATCCAATTTCAAAAACTTGTTACTGATACGCTCTTCTTCAAAAGTTTAGCGAACAACACTAGTGTTTTTCAAATGTTTATTGAATTGGCAGAAGAAGAAGAATCTAAGGAAGTTATTTTGGCATACTATCATTTACTTACCAGTCCCACACCATTAAGCCCTCAACAATTAGATTCTCGTATCGAAACTTGGATGGAGAATAAACTAGGCACAAAGATTAACTTTGATATTCAAGGGCCTCTGAGCAATCTAGAAGATATTCGTGGCCAAGTAGTGCAAAATAGCGAAACAACAGACAATGTACCAGAAATTCCTTTACTAACCTACGATAGCCACGGAGCATGTCACATTCTCCCTTTGGATGATGCTAAAGCAGTGATTGATTATGTTTGGGATAATGCTTTTCGTTATAACGGGATAATCTTGTAGACTTGTAAGCGATCGCCATCATGTAATTTTTGAAGAAGAATTCAGAAGTCAGAATTCAGGAGTCAGAATGAAGACGCGACTCGACGGTTCAGTTAAGAAAAATTGTAGGTTGGGTTAAGCAAAGCGCAACCCAACAAAGCCCCGGAAATGTTGGGTTTCGTTCCTCAACCCAATTTACACAGTTTAAGGTTTTTAGCCCTAACTGAACCGTATTGTATTTTATTCGATAAGTATTATTAAATAATTTGTAACCTTCTAAACTTTAATAGCAATTCAGCATCTCCTATTTTATTTGTAAACATTAAAACGCAAAAGAACCCCGACTTATGAAATAAATCAGGGATCTTTTAGTAATTTGATATTAGTTTTCTACTTGTTTGAGTTTTTGAAAAATTTCATCAAGTGGTGACTCAGATTCATCAGGACAAAATTCTAAAGCAAGTCTCACTTTTCCTTTTTTCCATCCCAAAGTACTAAATTGTAAAACTTCACAATTTAACCCTTGGGTATACAAATTTGCTTCATCTGTCTCTTCTGCTCCAATATATTCCTTAATTGCGGTAATCAAATCACGGACTTTAAAAGTTTTAGCAATATTTAACTTATTAAAAGTGTCTGGTTCTATAGACACAACTTCATCGTGATTTAGTCTCTCGAATCCATCTTCCATAAAAATCTCCTGTCAATAAATATATATTTTCAGAGATATAACACTTCATCCGAAATAAAATGATAATTTAGTCATTGGTCATTGGTCATTAGAGACTTCCAAGAAATAAATTATCCAATCTTGTGGGGTGGGCATCTTGCCCGCCTTTGTTTACTGGGCGGGTGAGACGCCCACCCCACAATAAATAGTTGGATATTTTTTTATTTGGAAGTCCCTTAGTCCTTGGTTATTATCGTAATAATTTGTGTATTGCACAAAGGGGCGAAGAAAAACTCTTCACCCCTCTGCATTTCAACTTAAATTAGTGAGGTTCTTAGAAAAACCAACCGTAAGAATGTAAACCTTTACCCAAAAGATTTACACCGAGATAGCAAACCCAAACGACAAGCAAACCGGTGGAAGCTAAAATTGCAGGACTGCGCCCTTGCCAACCGTGAGTAATTCTGGCGTGAAGGTAGGCGGCGAATACTAACCAGGTGATTAATGCCCAAGTTTCTTTGGGATCCCAACTCCAGTAGGAACCCCAAGCTTCGTTAGCCCAAACCCCACCGGCAATGATGCCAATTGTCAGCAGGGGAAATCCTAATCCAATGATGCGATAGCTGATGTTATCGAGTGTTTCGGCAAGGCTAAGGCGCTGGGGTGAAAGAGGTTCAGCAGATGCAACGGCTTGAGATTCAGGGGTAGTTACTAAATTCAAAACGGCAGTGTTACCGTTACCGTTGCCGTTGCTAGTAGTTTCAAAACGGGCAAAGCCATTATTTTCGACAGCAGGCGCTGGTGGTTGAGAAATTAGTTCAGATGCTTTGTGCAAGCGATAGCCGTTGCTGCGATAGCCGCCAGTACCAACAGAACTACCTTGTAATTGAATATTTTGACCGCGAGTGACAATTAAGAAAGCGATCGCTAATAATGAACCCACCATCAAAGCAGAATAACTCAACATCATCACGCTGACATGCATCATCAGCCAATTTGACTTCAAGGCAGGTACTAGGGGTTCTGACGCTTGCATTTGCGATGGTAGTGTCATAGTAGCAAAAGCAGTTATCGCCATTGCCACAGGAGCGGTCGCAACTCCCACTAAACGGCTACGGCTACTATTTTCAGCAATTAGATGGACGGCGGTAATTCCCCAAGTTAAGAAAAACAGAGATTCATAGAGATTACTTAAGGGAAAGTAACCAGCTTCGATCCATCGTGCCCCTAATAGAGTAGCAATGCACAAATTTGCGATCGCCATCCCAGATGTCCCCAAAGCAGCTAAATAAGGTAGATTCGGAAAAGCTGCGCCTCCCCAATACACCAGCATTGTCAGGAATAATATGGCAAAGGAGGCATTGTCCAGCCAGTTCTGGAGTACAACTAGATTCATAAAGTGTTCTCTCCGTGGATAATTTAAAATATGGATTCTGACTGTTCTGATCCTATATGTTTAGAGGATTATGGCACAGGACGAATGGAAAATAGGGATTGGAGACTAGCGAAAATAAGTATTTGGTTCATATCCCAACCAATCTTAAAAAAATTTCTTCCCTTGTAACCATTACCCAGTCCCCTATTTAACAGAGTCGCTCTTATTGCTTTCTGGACTAGGCAAAGCAGTCGCGTTAGTAACTTTTTTGAGTGCGATAAAAATGTCGTAGCGGTTACTACGACTATCGCTGACAGCAGATGTCATCCCAATTGAGCGTGTTGCATCTAACAAAATTCGTTGATTGGGAATTAGGGTTGGTAAAGGGAAATTTTTCACAGTTCGTTCCACATCCAGAAAAAATTGACCATTTGTCGGATTTGGTTCTGTAGGAACTGTTTGTTGAAAGGGAATCGTGCTAGCTAATGCATTGTTCGGTTTAGGAACAATTTTATCCGTGATTGGAGCGCCCACTACTAAAAAGGCGACATCTCCATCTAACCAACCGTGGGTAGCAGTTAACGTACCGTAAGGTGAAACCCAGTTTACAACAGGTCGATCTGCGACTTTCCCCGGTTGAACTTGGAACTGGTATTGATTTCTCATCACGTCATCTAGCTGTTTTAAGGATGCTTCAGCTGATTGGCGTAAACTTTGCCCGTTGTAGGCATTGCTTGCCTGTACCATGAACACTAGACCTGCACGGAAATCATCTGATGAACCTGCTTTTGGAGTATTAGGAATCAATGATAAGGAAAATTCGCCTTTCATCCAACTGAGCAAATCCTTATCTAAATCGAGATTAATCAGAGATTTTACACCGCCTCGTAGCTGTTCTGGTGCGATCGGCGACAAAGGATTTCGCTGAGATGTTAAAACATAGTCTCCCCACAACCTCTGTAAGTTACCCCCCGAAAGCATCATCAAGGTTTCCTCTGGTACGCGGCTTTGCATTTTCCCAGCTTTGTTTTCCACCGCCAGCACTCTTTGACTATTAGGGTTTAGCCAAGAAACGCCCTTGAAGCGGATTCCTTCTGACTCTAAAGTCATTGTCCCCGCTAAACCTTGGTTATTTTGCAGTTGAGCCAATACTTGAGCAGGTAAAGGGCGGTTTGGAGAAGCGGCGGCTATTTTGGCTGCTATTGGCACATTTACATAAAACTGGGCAAAGGGTTGGTAGTTGGCGATTTTCGGGAAATTCTCTGCAAAGCCGCCACTTGTAGCTAAAGATGTTTTATTTTTGTAGGCATCGATCGCTCTTTCTGTGGCTTTGGCACTATCAGTTATGACTAAAAAGCGCCCATCTAGTAATGCTGCGGAGAAGATTTCCCCTGGTTGTCCCTCACTTTGTTTGATGGCAATCCCTTGATAACTACGGTCAATCCATTTACCTTGTTTAAGGGTTTTAGGTTGTGCCAAGATGTTTTTGGCGATTTCTGGGTTTTTCACTGGCAATACCATTACCATCGACTGCTGATCGCTAGCAGCATCTTCATTGGTGGTAACTGGTTTGGGTACAGATTTATTCTCTATTGGTGGGGCAAGAATTGCGATCGCAATGTCATTGCCTACCCAAGGAGCGATATCTTTCTGAAAGTCGTAACCATTATTAGTCAGAAAGCGATCGCGTAACTGGACTAAATTTTTGTCCAGTTCTGTTTGGGTTTCTCTTGTCCCAAACTGCCGCAATTTTTGCCACTGCTGGGGATCTGTTGTTAAAGAAACCGCAAACAGAGCATCACCAGGAATAATATTTGCACCGACCAGCAAATCGCTAGCAGATATTTGTCTCTGGGCTAACAACCAGTATCCTACACTCCCCCCAACAATCAATAACCCAGCAGCCGAGAGCGTCAACACCAGAGACGATTTCTTATTTTTCTTCATCGGAACAGACACAAGAGGCGGTGCCATTGAAACCTATACCTCATATTTGCAAACTCATTACTTGCTTAATTGGTTAAGTTAACCAAGAAGCTTCTTGTGATCTAAGGCAGTTAACTTCATAAATTTTTTCACTTTAGATATTTATGATATTTCCGTAATCAACCTTCCCGAATGTTTCAAAAACAGTGTTTTCCTGGTTAGTTACCTTTTTTAACACGCTTTATTGAATTTCGCAGGAAACTTCTTTCAGACGGTTGTCTTTTTCGGAAAGTCTCCGAAAGTTAACAGCCGTCATTTCAAGCACTTTGAGGATATAACTAACTTGGGCATTGGTGCAAGTAATCAGTAACCCACACCACCTTATATTTACAGAGCTTCCATCTGTGGTATTGACTTTATCTAAACAAGATCAATTCAGTATCCGGGATTTTACATAAATTACAAATCTTCGAAGTCACTGGCGCAAAATTCCCACACTCTGGGGCACACTGCAAAATATGAAAAACTTTTAAATAATACTATGCATCAGCATTAACAGCACTCAACTGCATAGACCCCAAATATTTGGTTAAATAAGGTGAAAAAACTTCATAAATTAATGTGAGTGGCTGTCCATGATGCCAAAACAAGTAGTGGCGGCCCCAAAAAGGCCCAGTTACACCAAAACCCGACTCTAGTGCCAATGAGTCACCATAGTAAATTCCTCGAACATCCCGATACAATTCTGTGCGAAGACGAGCTAAACTTGCCCAAATTGGTAATGAACGGTTTTGCAAATACTCATCAACATGACTCGCTTCCCACCACGAAGTAGCATACGCTAATCGTTGGCCAGAAGCGGTACGCAGCCATACTTGGCGTCGTAATCGTGGACCTGGGACAGCTTGGATTAACTCAGGAGCAGCATCCAAGTCCATGCCAATCAATGACATATCAATAACATCTACTTCTACAGCCTCACCTGTGAGCAATTCTAAGTGACGTGTTGGGGAGCCGTCACCCAAGAGCATTAGCTGCCATGCAGGTGCTAGCTGAGTGTGAGGTAAACTTTGCTGAATTATTTCCTCCCCTCCTTGCCAAATCGGAGTGAGGCGATGCCAAGCTGGTGGCAGTGTTAGGTTGTTTGTCGGCGTAAAAGTAATAGTCAATGCTTTTTACAAAACTTTACCTATCTCTATAAAAGCATAAAAAACTAGTACTTTAACAAGGCAAGTTTGGCTAGTATTTAGTAAGCAATTTAGTACTTCAAGCAAGGACTAAATTCCTTACTATATATAATTATATTTAAGGGTCAATAGTCTAAGGTTTTTTGCTCCTTAACTATTGACCCTATGATTAGACAAGCGAAAATGCGGATGGGGAGACTCGAACTCCCAAGGCAAAGCCACACGCACCTCAAGCGTGCGCGTATACCAATTCCGCCACATCCGCACGGGTTGTCTAAATATAGACTATAGCATAAGAAAATAATTATAGTAAGGTGATATCTAAATTCAGTTGCTCAAAAATATAAATTTTCTCAAGGCGGTATCTGGCTGACAGAAATCTAGCACCTGCACAAGTGATATTAAAAAGGGTAGAACTACTGTGTTCGGTGCGGTGCGATGACGTACCCGCCCGTCGTAGGCTATGTCTACGACTGGCTACACCTACGCAAAAGCCCAGCTTGGTAGTCTAGCCAAGACTTACAGCAGCAATGTTGTTAGTGTAGTAAGACCCAAAGACGCAGCAAGCGTGCAATATGCAAGTTTGCTTAGAATCAGGGTGGCGAATCTCCTGCGATAATTTGAAATAATGCGGAAGCGTTGTTCTAAGTTGGATCAGAGAAAATGTCAATCTACTGGTAATGATATCGAAACTAAAAAATGAAGTTTGACAAAATATTAATTGCCAATCGGGGAGAAATCGCCCTTCGCATTCTCCGCGCCTGTGAAGAAATGGGGATTGCGACAGTTGCAGTTCACTCCACCGTTGACCGTAATGCTCTCCACGTCCAACTTGCTGATGAAGCGGTTTGTATTGGCGAACCTGCTAGCAGTAAAAGTTATTTGAATATTCCCAATATTATTGCTGCTGCACTGACGCGCAATGCGACTGCAATTCATCCAGGCTATGGCTTTTTGGCAGAAAATGCCCGGTTTGCTGAAATCTGTGCCGACCATCATATTGCTTTTATTGGCCCAACTCCAGAAGCTATAAAGCTGATGGGGGATAAATCCACTGCCAAAGAAACCATGCAAAAAGCTGGAGTACCCACGGTACCTGGTAGTGAAGGATTGGTAGAATCCGAGCAAGAAGGATTAGGATTCGCCAAGGATATCGGCTATCCAGTAATGATTAAAGCCACAGCGGGTGGTGGTGGACGGGGTATGCGCCTAGTTCGTTCTGAAGATGAATTTGTCAAACTTTTCCTCGCGGCCCAAGGAGAAGCAGGAGCAGCTTTTGGGAATTCTGGCGTTTATATAGAAAAATTTATTGAACGTCCGCGCCACATCGAATTTCAAATTTTGGCGGATAACTACGGTAACGTGATCCATTTGGGTGAGCGGGATTGCTCAATTCAGCGCCGGAATCAAAAGCTACTAGAAGAAGCCCCTAGTCCGGCTCTCGACCAAGACCTACGTGAGAAAATGGGACAAGCTGCTGTCAAAGCTGCCCAATTCATTAATTACAGTGGGGCGGGTACTATCGAGTTTCTCTTGGATAGATCCGGTAAATTCTACTTTATGGAAATGAACACCCGGATTCAAGTAGAACATCCTGTAACAGAGATGATTACTGGGATAGACTTGGTTGCTGAACAAATCCGCATTGCCCAAGGGGAAAGACTCAAGCTTACCCAAGACCAAGTAGTATTACGAGGTCATTCGATTGAGTGCCGGATTAACGCTGAAGATCCCGATCATGATTTTCGGCCTTCTCCTGGACGAATCAGTGGCTATCTTCCCCCTGGAGGCCCTGGTGTTCGGATTGATTCACACGTTTACACAGATTACCAAATCCCGCCTTACTACGATTCCTTAATCGGCAAGTTAATTGTTTGGGCCCCAGACAGACCCACTGCTATTAACCGCATGAAACGCGCACTCCGGGAATGTGCCATCACTGGATTACCCACAACTATCGGATTTCATCAAAGAATTATGGAAACTCCACAGTTTTTGCAGGGTAATGTCTATACAAATTTTGTGCAGGAAATGAACGGCTAGGGGAATGGGAAGAGGGCAGGGGAGCAGGGAGCAGGGAGCAGAGGGGAAAGAGGTAATTTTTACTTCTCTCCGATTCCCAATTCCCAATGCCCCATTCCCAATTCCCAATTCCCTAATTCACACGAGATATCATAGTCAGCAATCCTTGCTGACCTAGTAATATTTCTCGTAGCAGGCTGAAGATGCCAACCCAAATAATAGGTGTAATGTCTACCCCACCTATAGGTTGCACTAGCTTTCGCAACGGTATTAAAAATGGTTCGGTAGGCCAAGCTATTAAGTTAAAGGGCAAACGATTCAGATTCACTTGCGGATACCAAGTGAGAATGATCCGAAATATAAATAAAAATGTCATCACCCCTAACACAGGGCCAAGAATCCAAGCAGTCAGGTCAACACCAGTCATCGGTTTAAGGTACTATCTATCGTAAAGAAAGAAAAACTTAGGCAACGGCAAGCCGCACTTTGCGACGCCGAATAGCCCATTGTAGACATCGCTAAAAAATTTTAAGCTTTGTAAAGCACTCTCATCATTATTTTAACTAAATGCTGTCACTTAGTTCTGAAATACAAAAGCAAGCTTGCCCACGCGGTTAAGTCAAAAACTGGTGAAAGAAATTACCAAGTTTGGCAGTTCAGAGTTAGAGGCTTCTCAAGAAAGTAATACACTATTAAAATTAGGATGAAGTGTGTAAAAAAAGGTTTAGAAGTATGACGCCTTCTTTAGCAAATTTTCTTTGGAGTCTGCTATGGGGTACTGCAATTGTTGTAATACCCGTTACAGTTGGTCTAATTTTCATTAGCCAAAAAGATAAAATTCAGCGTTCATAATGCTTATGAGAGTTAAATTAACTCTCACAATCGATTGTCTGTCACTTATCTACTTAATTGCACCAAAAGCTACAGAAACTGCTGCTGGCAAGAGTTGTAGATGACAGACATAGGTGTTTTTATTTTTCGGTGAACAGCTTCAGAGCTTCTTTGCCAGAGGCTTTGAAGCTTCAATATATTGTCCCTAACTACAGTAGTGATTTTAATTGTGACTCGCTAACATAGATTTGATATTGGGAAAACAGCAATGATAAATTTTGGGCTGAACTCAGCCAGTTTTCTGGCTCAGGTAAATTTTGGGGCAAACTCAGCCAGTATTCTAGGAATTTTCCTGGCTGTGGCTGGGGCAGCACTGTATTTTCTCCGCACTGTGCGTCCAGAATTGTCACGAGATCAAGATATCTTTTTTGCGGCAGTTGGCTTGCTCTGCGGCTTTATTCTCGTCTTTCAAGGATGGCGGCTAGACCCGATTCTACAATTTGGTCAACTGCTTTTAGTTGGTACAACTGTGTTTTTTGCAGTTGAAAGTATTCGTCTGCGGAGTATAGCTACCCAACAAGCAAAGCGCAACACTCCGATTGTGGATGAAGACCGGCCGGTTAGCGATCGCTATTCTTACAACGATCGCAGAAAGTATCAAGCTGAAATGGATGCAGATTTAGATCCATTGCCTTACGAAGACGAGGAGGAACGCCCCGTGCGTGCCCGGATTCGTGGTAGCAGGGATGAAATTTCAACTCGTGATGACTACTACCAGGAGCAACCCCCTCGTCGTTCAGAACGCCGCAATAGCAGTAGTGAAAGACAGCCTTCAGGGGATAGAACAGGGGATAGAACACGTCGGCGTACTTCTGGGCGTCCTGCGAATAGACCTTCTGAAAGCGTTGGAGAAGAAAATTGGGGTTCTTCATCTAGGGAAGTTGATGATTGGGAAAGTTCGAGTGGGGAAGTTAGAAAACCTTCTCGCCGCAGCAATAACGGGCCCCAGCGTCCCGAAAGTCGTGAAGATGATGTTGCTCCAAGACCAAGAAGGCGTCGTCCACCCACTGACTCAACTTCTCGAAGACCCCGCGAAGATGATGATGCGATTCCAACTGATTATGTGCCATATAATCCGATTGAAATGCCAAATGAGGGGCCAGATAATTCGACCGATTTTGATGATGTTTAAAACAGTTAGCCTAGAAATAAGTTTAGAGGCGACGGAAAACAGTTGAGGTGGAAAAATTTACGCCTATATTTTGGCTCCAAAGACCAATTCATTGGAGCCTGATTTTTGGTTTAACAAGTTTGCTTGTATCTTGTGGTTCTAATGATATTCCTATAGGGCCTACTTCTCTCAACAGTCGCTACACCGAGGAGCAACCTGTTTTGAGTGGAAATGGACGCTTTTTAGCCTTTGTATCTAATCGAAATGGTAATCAACAGTTACTTATGTACGATTTGGAGAGGCAACTATTTATTAGCACGCCGGGGATAAACCGAGCAGAGACAATTGCTGAAAGTCCTAGCTTGAGCTATACCGGGCGTTATATTGCTTATCTTACTAGTGACCAAGGTAGACCTGTGGTAGCGCTTTACGATCGCGCTACGCAACAGTCGCAAATCATCACACCAACCTATCGCGGCTGGGTCAGAAAACCAAATATCAGCCCTGATGGACGTTATGTTGTCTTTGAAACCGCCAGCCGTGGTCAATGGGATATTGAAGTTTTAGACCGGGGGCCGAATATTGAGTTAGACATTCCTAATGGTGCAACCGTCGGTTCACCTCCGTAGGCGAGATGAGAGAGATGAGGAGGATGAGGGAGAATATCCAATGCCCCATGCCCAATGCCCCATGCCCAATTCCCAATATATGAAACGTGTTTTTTTTATACCTATATTTTTTTGCTTAAGTTTATTGACTGGGTGTTTTGGCTACCCTCGCCTTTTGAGTTATCCCTTTGATCCGGGGGGGCGGAGTCTCAATAGTTTAGCGTCTGAATTAAACCCCCAAATTTCTGGGAGATACATAGTTTTTATTACTGACCGACGGGGTAGCCAAGATGTTTATATGTTTGATACGGTAACTCGTGATTTGGTTGATTTGCCAGGTTTAAACTCCCTTGATGCGATCGCAAATCATCCTAGTGTTTCGCAAGATGGTCGTTACATTGTGTTTGCTGCTAGCCGTCAAGGGCGATCAGCTATTTTTCTCTACGACAGGGAAACACGCCAATCACGTAATTTGACTAATAACCTGCAAGCCGAAGTCCGCAACCCTACAATTAGTGCTGATGGTAGTAGAATTGCTTTTGAATCTAGTAACAACGGACAGTGGGATGTTTTAGTATATGACCGCAATGGACGACCGTTGAATATACCTCAAGAACCGCGTTGAAAAATTGGGCATTGGGCATTGGGCATTGGGCATTGGGCATTGGGCATTGGGCATTGGGCATGGTTACACCCTCATCTCCCCCCATTCCCCATTCCCCATTCCCCATTCCCTATTCCCTATTCCCTTCAACTTGTTGCACAGATTCAATGAGCGATCGCACTTGTTGCGCCCCCTCTGAAGGTTCAAATGATAGGGGAAACTTACCCCGGATAATCATCCGCAAACCGAGGGGTGCAAGACTAAGTAATCCTCTTAAATCTTTAAAATAGTTACCAACAACTTGTACACCAAATTGACGTTCATCAATCCAACCACCTTCTTTAACCAAATCTACCAATACTTTCCGGTGACGAATTGAGCGGCTATCACTGGCTTGTTTGTGTGTGAGAATTTCTTGTTTAATTTTGGTTATTTGTTCTAATGGTGCAACTTCCATTGGACAAACTGAATCGCAGTACAAACAACGGGTGCAACCCCATACGCCTTTAGTACCTTCGTTATAGCTTGCTAAACGATTTTCGGTGTCGCTATCGCGGGAGTCTGCTACCATCCGGTAAGCTTTGGCAAGGGCATGGGGGCCAACAAAGTTTGGATCAACTTCACGGGCGTTGCATTCAGAGTAACAAGCACCGCACATAATACAGTTACCAGTTTGATCGAGGCGCGATCGCTCTTGTGGTGTTTGCAAAAACTCTCTTTCTGGTACTTGTCGTGCTGCCGTACTTACATAAGGAGCAACTGCCTCTAAATTATTCCAGAAGCTGCTCATATCTACAACCAAATCTTTAATCACGGGCATATTGCCAAGAGGCGCGATCGTGATTTCCGGGATAGCATTTACTTTACTTGAGGATGATGGTATTTGTTGTAATCTGGCAAGTTCACTGCCAACATTTTCTTTACAAGCTAAAGCCGAACGCCCATTAATTCGCATAGCACAGCTACCACAAATTGTATTACGGCAATTTTTGCGAAACGCCAAAGTTCCATCTTGCTCCCACTTAATATGATTGAGGCAATCCAATATTGTATTACCTGGTTCTGCCTCTAAAACGTAGGTTTGCACAACAGGCGAGGAATTTTGTTGCTGTCGAATGACTTTAAAAATAACTTTCATAACCACTAACCAAAATTTTAAAATTGCTTCACCAGCCTTAATAATCATCACTCAAGGCGGTAATTTCGAAAAATGAGCCATATTTTGCTCTTAATTCAAACTCTGGTGTTAATAGGCTGACGATTAAAGAGCGAATGATTCTAATTTAAGGATAACCATTAAAATTTTACTTATAGCAGCCTTGTAGACAAGATTTTTATCAAATTCTGAGTTAAAACGCCAAAAATGTAATCACAGCTTTGCATTAAATTTACTTGTTTGGGAATGTAAAGGATAAAGGGTTTGCTGAAAGAGGGACTTAGGTTAATCTTTGACCTAGCGATCATATCCAAATGAAATACATCTCAAGTTAGCGATACGTCTTGATGTCAACTTGAGTCAAGCAGTCCTGACTGGAAAATTGTGTCAAGCGTTAGCGAAGGCAGAATTTTTTGATTATATAGAAGTGTGAAACTCGATCTTTAATATATAGTAGTGGCAACCAAGCGCTAGGCAGATGTTAAGAGATTTGTTCTTCCCATAGACAGACGTACAAAATCCTCTAACTGCTTTTGACCTTAAGATAATAAACCGAGGAAAAAGCCTCACCACTTTTAAAGAAAAGTTATTGCACCGGGAAACCCTGACACACGAGACTTTTCGCTTTTTGGCTTGCTCTCAATCAAGAAAATCTTGTATTTCACTCATTGGTCAAAACTGCTCCTCTCAATTACATAAATTTTTATAAAAGGCAGATCGCAATACTCACGCTTGCAATAAAGGGTTAGGAAAATCGTCACTGCTTTTTCTTCTTGAAGTCCAGAAATTTAAATAAAAATTTACTAGCAACTTTAATTCAAAATTAAACAATTATTTTGCTATTATTAGTCCATGCTAGTATTTAATATAAAATTACGAAGTGACAAAATCAGAATCAATAGCCGTTCAGCGCGGTTACTACTGCTTTGTTGATTCGTAATGTAGAGACAAGAAAATTCGCGTCTCTACTGGCAGAACGAAAGGGCATAAGCCCGTAGGACTCTATTGAAATACTATGCTGTCCTAAGCTTTAGAGGACGAGTAGAGAAAACTCTACTTACTCATTGGCAATAAAGGCAAGCACTAGAAAGTGAAAAACCTGCAATTTATTAGGTCTACGACTTATTTGCAGTAGAACCTGCCCTATTTGTAAAGGGGACTGAAAGTTACACCGCTACAGTAGCGCCAAAGGAGAAAATAGTTTTCTTTCTGATGGCGAATAATGGTTAAAAGCGCCATAACATTACCAAAATTAATGTCTGTGGCAACTATGGCCTCTAGTTGGTTGTAGACAACCATAATAGAAGTGCTTTTGGCTCCTATCGGCAGTAATTCACCCGTTACACCAGGGTCTTCAGTAGCTCTATGCAAATGCTAAAAAGTCAAATGCTGGCATAAGACTACATCGTTTATCAGTTTGGAGAGAGTAAGGAAAATTTGAGCATAATGACTGAAACTGCAACCGCACCATTAACCGGAAAAGCACTACTTGCTAAAGTAAAAGAACTTTCCACTTTACCACGCCGAGAAAGAGCTAAACAGTGCGGCTATTACACTGTTACCAAGAATAACCAAGTTCGTGTCAATCTCACTGATTTTTATGACGCTTTGCTATCTGCTAGGGGAATTCCTCTAAGTCCAGAAGCACCTAAAGATGGCCGTGGCCGCGAACCGACATATCGGGTTAGTGTCCATCAAAATGGTCAGATTGTAATTGGTGCTACATATACCAAAGCAATGGGCTTAAAGCCTGGAGATGAGTTTGAAATTAGGTTGGGATATAAACATATTCATCTGATTCAACTCGGTGAAACTGATAAAAAACTGATCTCACAAGATATAGATTCTGACGAATCAGACGAAGATTTGGAAGACGAAGAATAAATTTGCTGATGGTAAGGATAAGTTTCAGGTGATGATAACTTATCCTTAGCCCAACAGCAAACTGATAGCCAGGTGAAAAATACGATTAGACCCCTTGCAGAAGTCACCAAATTTAGTAGAGTCTTGATTAATCAGCAAGAAATCTATAATGCAAGAAGTCTATCGTGTTTTTTTTGTTTATTTTGATAACTTTCTTTGAGCCTTCGGTCAACGTCTTACTAGCATTTATGGAAAATGCACCAGCACTAGTTATAGTGATGGCGTTTTTTGTTGGCTGGATAATTTGCTGGTTGCCAGTAGCAGTAGTCTCAGCAATATTGCTAAATTGGCAACCCCCTAAACCTTTGCAGCCAGAGCAAAAGATGCCATTATTGGTGTCACTTTACCTATTAGCTCCTTTGATTCTCTGGGGAGTTAGTTGGTTGACTAATAAATCTTTTTTAGATTACGGCTTTGTTGGGAATCTTTCAACTCTTGGTTTTTTAGCTTTAGGTTTCAGTTTGGGAGTGGTGAGCCTAACTATTGTATTTAGTGGGCAATTTGGCTTAGGTTGGTTTTCTTTTGAAAAGACGAATTTCAAGTTAGTACTACCCATCTTGCTACCGATATTCTTAATAGCGTTGTTAGTGGGTGGGATAGAAGAGTTAGTTTTTCGCGGTTTTCTGTTCACTGAATTAGCGCAGGATTACCCAGTTTGGGCAGCAGCAGCAATTTCTAGCTTGATTTTTGCCTTATTACATCTAGTTTGGGAGCAACGCGAAACTGCCCCCCAACTCCCTGGATTGTGGCTGATGGGAATGGTGTTAGTATTGGCACGCTTTGTCTCTGGCGGCAATTTGGGTTTAGCTTGGGGACTACATGCGGGATGGGTTTGGGCGATCGCTACCATAGATACAGCAGAACTAATTACTTACACAGGGAAAGTCTCTGACTGGTTCACAGGTAAGAACAAAAAACCTCTAGCTGGCTTGGCGGGAATTATTTGTATACTAGGAACTGGAGTATTTATCTGGTTGTTCTCTAAGTATTTTTAATTTTGCATAATTAGGAAGATGTGCGTTAACCCAGTGTAACGCACCCTATTGATCCTTATTTAGTACTAAAAACTACTCAGACCTTTTGATTCTGTCGATTTCCCGTTGTAATTCTTCTATTTGACGGCGCAAATTTTCTGTTTGATTTTCGGAAGATTCCGCAGCAACATTTACCGATCCGGAAGCAGGCGATCGCTGATAATTTCCTCGACGAATTTGCTGGTATTCTTCAGATACTGCCCACGCCCGTAAGTAATGCAAACGTTCAACAGAGAAAGGGTGGCTCAACATCGTACCCTGTGCGCCATTGTAGATCAAAATTTTATATATCTGATTCAGTCCATCTTTATCTAGCGCCTGGTAATCTTCTGACTGCTTAATAAACTCTTGTAAACTACATTCATTGGCATATTTTTTACTACCGCCAGAAAGTTTCATCATCGTTGACATGACGGGGTTTAAGTCATCCATCACTAGTAATGCAGCGCGATCTGAAGATAACTCAGCTTTCCGTCGCCACTCAAAAAAGGCGTAAATCAAGCCTTGTGTTACGAGATTACCGATGCCAAAGGTCAATTCTCCCAAGGCAGAGGCAGCACTCATCGCCCACATCGCCATTTGAATTAAAATAGTATGACCACATTTAATATGCCCCAGTTCATGGGCTAGCACCGTCCGAATCTCGGCTTCGTCCAATAAGTCTAATATCCCTGTATTTATGACTATGTAAGGATTATCTTGCCCTAGTGCATAGCTATTTGCTTCGGGATTTTGCGAGACAAACAGTGTTGGTTCTGGGTAAATGTCCAAATCCCGGACGCATTCGCGAAACATCTGGTAAATAGTGGAATATTGCCGTGGCCCAACTTGGATAGTGTTACCCATTAGATAGACTAATTGAGGGCGTTCGTAGATAAAATTCCAAAAATTTACGAGCGATTAAATCAAATCCCGGTAAATTTCGTAAAGCTTGCTCGGCTTGGCGATCTAGTGGATGCCTGAAAGCTTCGCTGGAGATTCCTGTGTAAGTTGGCATAATTTGTATTGGGTGATTGGTCATTGGTCATTAATCATTAGTCATTGGTCATCAGTTTTGGAGCAATGGCAAAGGACAAATGACAAATGACAAGATAATAGAAATGGGGCAATTGGAAGTAAAACTCACTTTGTATGGAATTAAAAGCGTGTGATTGAGGCAGAAGTTCATTTGTCACTACATAACTTTTTGCGATCGCAAGCGGGGTTCCCTTCCTGGCCCCATCATTTGACGATGGCCCGGTTGGTAGCACGCGCTTTGCGCCTGGGACGTAGCGCCCTGATTCAAGTAGGAGCCGTTTGTGGCTATCAAGGGCGGTATCGTACTAGTTTTGTAGCATCAGCCCTAATGTGGCATGGCCCTGTAATTATTGTTGCTCAAGAAGCGGTACAGCAACTTTTACTGCGGGTAGAAATTCCCCGTCTACAGCAGTGGCTACCAACTAATAAATCAATTAGAACAGGTGATGCTTGGCCTGGTACTGAGTTCCAGGGGCTATTGTTGACTTCTCCAGAAGCTTGGTTAAGAGGACAATTGGCTGGTGGCTCACGCTTTCCCCAAGGCATTCCCACAATTATCGATGGGGTAGATGATCTTGAAGATTGGGTGCGTACTCAACTTACTCAAGATATTCAACCCCATGATTGGGATGAACTCATGTTAGCTTGTCCAAACCAAGCTGAGGCAATTAGCGAAGCCCGCATACAACTAACACACGAATTTTTTCAGCATCCTGCCAATCCGTATCACTGCTACCTAATTTCCCAACCAGAAATAGAAATTTTAAGCCGTCTTTATTCTGCCTTAGAGTCAATACAAGCACTGCCAGAACCTTGGAAACAATTCTGGCAACAATTTCAAACCCTTAACGAAAATCTTTCCTCCCCTACTCCTCCTCTCTTCTGGGCGACTATTGCCCATCGACAAGGTTTATTTTCTTTGCACTACGCGCCAATGGAATTAGGGGAAATACTCTCACCTATTTGGCAGCGACAGCCAGTAGTTTTAATTGGCAGCGCTATAGAACCGGAAACGGAGGCTCCTCTTTTCCGGCAGCGCTTGGGTTTGGACGATTTAACTTGCCTGAAGTTCTCTTCAGAAAGCCAAGCGGAAGCAATTCAACTGTATGTACCTTATAAGTTGCCCCTACCCAACACACCAGAATTTCAAGCGGCATTTATTCATAAAGTCCGCACACTGGTTTGTCTAAGTGCGACAGCACCAGGATTAACGGTTGTTTTGGTGGGGGACGTACCACTTAAAGCTCAAGTTGCGACAATTCTGGCTTCAGAGTTTGGTTCGCGGGTGCAAGTAGAAAAAACTTGTTTAGATGAAAATGGTATTTTAATCAGTGGTTGGGAATTTTGGCGAGAACATCAACGAGTCTTACCAGCACCTCATCTGTTAATCATTGCTACTTTACCCCTACCATCTTTGGAAAATCCTCTGGTAGCTGGTAGGGTCGCTCGTTATAAGCGATCGCATCAAGATTGGTTCCGTTTATACTTGTTGCCGACAGCTTTGAATGAATTACAACGGGCGATCGCTCCTGTGCGAGAAAGTCAAGGAATCGTTGCTTTGCTTGATAGTCGTGTAGTTAACCGTAGCTACGGCGCTCAAATTCTTACAGCTTTAAGTCCTCTGGCACGCATTAACTATCTCGATCCCAATCTGTTTTCTCATAGCGATGAGGAAAATTCTGCTTAAAGTTCAATACCTCATGCCCAATTTACATTTTGTCAACCTAAGCGCGATCGTTTCACAGCAAGCACTATTATCAACTTATAGAAAGTGATGCGATTTATCACCTCTCTATAGCCATGATTTCTGCCAAGATAAATTTAGAACCTAAATAGAATTTTAATTGCTGATTATGGGTGAAGCAAAGCGTCGTAAAACCACACTAGGGGAAACATACGGTCAAGAGACTCGCATCTTGTCTTGGCTTCCCATCACAAAAACTCAAGCCGAACAATTTGTTGCTTTGACTACTCGTGGTGCTTGGATAGGCATTGTTCTTATGGTTGTAGCATGGGCAATAATCCGTTTTATTGGCCCAGCTTTCGGTTGGTGGCAAGTAGTCTCATAATTCGTAATGACGCTCGATGACTCGCTAACGCTGCGCTAACGTAATTCGTAATTCGTAATGACGCTCGTTCGCGCAGCATGCCGTAGGTAAGACTCGCTAACGCTGCTAACGTAATTGAATTAGTTGGGATTAGACCCCAACTAATTGTAGAAAACGTTATTACGAATTATAAATTTATTAACTGAGTGATTAATACAGGACTTACGCACAGTCTACGAATTCTTGGCGCTCTTCTCTAACGAGGCGCTAGGTGTTCACGTAGTGTCTCGTAGATATGGCATCTTCTGTGCGAGACGCTGCGCGTTGGCGGAAGCCTCTCGTAGAGATGTCGGTTCGATAAATTAAGCTTTTTAGCAATTTTTGCGTAAGTCCCGTAATAAAAAATAGTTACTAAATTTTAATAGATAATAAAAATATATTATATCTGTATTAAATTTGGCAAAACCAAACTATGATAATAATCTTTCCAAATTATTGTGCTTTAGTTGGTATAACTTTTTCAGTAAATCTCAAAATTGCTGGGAATATTGCCTAAATGGCAACATAGCTCTTTGGAGTTAAGTTATTCTCTGTGTTAGGTTGTTAAATTATCAAGTCTATACTCAGACTTGTATAGTAATTACGTAAAGTTTGTATAAAGAACTATAATCAACCTGATTTTAGTACCCAATATTAGATTGGCACTGTTATCTGCTCAACTTTATATACAGGAGGAACGAATTTGGTATAAGTAATCATTTGTCCATACCAAAATCTGCTTAGAAAAAGAACAGATTAAACATCTAAGCAAGAGAGAGTATAACGATGCAAAACTACGTTATAGCTTCTAATAACAGTGTATTTCACTGCAAGTAGCCAATAAAAAGCAAATATGTTGCTTTCCCGTAGTTGACTAGTGCTAAATTTAGGTTACTCTTGAAGCGATCGCTTCTTGTAAGAATCTACTGTGACAGAAGTGTATAAAGATATAGTTAAATTTAGCAATTCTGTCCGAGATTTTGAATTTACAAACTGAATAGTTTGATACGGCGCTCAAAACCCTGATCCACTACCCTAAACAAGGTAGTCAATTAAAGACTCAATATCATCTGTCTAGTAATTGTAGTGAATAGTCTACAATACCAGTGGATGAGAAAATCTAAAGAAAATATAAAAGAAACTCAAATTACTGTGGTGTCTGGAGGACAAAAGTGTTTCTGAGACTAGCACATCAACATCGACAATTCGTCCAAGATTTGGTAATGAACCTGCAAGCCTTGGCGATCGTATTAGAGCGGCGTGGGTATCCTGCGTCCTGTTACACCTGTGGCGACCAAATGAATAGTGCATCGTTTATGGTTAGCTTGGGTGATAATCATCTAATTCGGTTTTTAGTGTCCGATTATGGGATTACTTGGACGGAAATGCGGGATGACCGCGAATTAATGAAGTTAGAAGGTGCAGAGGCAATTAGCCAATTGGACGAACTTGCTGATCTTGTCAAGCAATCTATGCAAACTGATACAGGCTCTAAAACTCTTGCCAAGAAGTATTAAGGTTTCAAAGGTTGATGGCAAGTTAAAAATTGATTATCGGTAACTGGTAATCGGTAATAGTGGCTTAGTTAGCGATCGCTCTTACCTGTTTCTCCATTACCATTAAGTGATTGGCTACTGGCTGGCCTGTCGCATATTTTTTGTATCTGTCAAAACTTCACGAGCCGGATTTTCAGTCTTGATCTTGAAAGTGTTGAAACACGCCAAATTCACCCATTGGGCACTCCTTTTTTCCTAAAATCTGATCAAAATGCGATAACTTCTCTACGAGACGCTGCGCGTAGTTTTCTCCCTAGGGGTAAGTTAAGCTGTGCTAACGCAGTTTTTGTTAATTGCGTCTAGAATTTTTGTAATTGCGATCGCCATTTTCCAATTGATACGCCATAAGCTTGAGAAAGGCATCAGGTGAGGAACAATCTACACCTAAAGTCCATTACCAATCAAAATAAACGGTGCCCAATAATACGGATGACTAAAGTCATTAACTGCTGCTTTGGGTGTATTATTATTTAAGGACTTCCATTCTCCAGTAATTAATGAGACTTGAGCTTGCCGTAAAGCTTCGGTTTTAGCCAGCTTATTGGTGGAAAGAATAGTATAAAAAGCACTCATGAGTGCTTGTGTACCACCATCATCCACAGACCATAACGAGGCGATCGCGGCTCTAGCGCCGGTTTGTTGCATCTGATAGCCAAAGCCCAAAATTTCCTCACCGTTACCTAACTTGCCTCCCAAGCCGGTTTCACAGGCACTCAACACTACCAAATCTACATGGGGCAGTGACCAAGTGGCAACATTTCTAAAATTAACGCGATCGCCATTCCCAAATAAAATAAACGAATCTTCTGGTTTACCCACCACAAAAGCTGCATGAGTCGCTAAATGGACAATTGTATAATCATCCATTTGGGGTACAGTGACTCTGGGTGTAAATTCATCGTCTAAAAGCTTCGTAGTTTCAGGAACCGCAGCAGCTAGACTGTCCACCTCCCGCGTTGCAAACGGTAAGCCAGCGAAAGCAACCTGTCGATTTCCAACTTTAATTTGATAATTACCTTTAGCTTAAAGCAGAAGAAGCCCCACATCCTACCCGAAGGGAGGTGTGGGATGAATTCTGGGCAATAAGGAATTGACCGACAAGCAACATTAAACGCAGTTTAATTAGCAATGTTGGTCGATGACGAATTGCCTCTCTCTGTGATTGGCAACGAGTCAATGAGGTCTTCAACAATGCGAGTCATTGTCGTATCCTTTATCGCTGCATATAGCCGTAACTTATTTAATCTGCGTTGACTCATTCGCATTTTGAACCATTCTGTTTTCATTTTGTACCCACTGATTACCTACATTCATGATATTATCAGATAACAAGGAGGTAGCGAAAAGTGTTGAAAGCAGTTAAGGTCAGGCTATATCCAACAATCGAACAACAAGAAAGTCTAGCCAGATCGTTTGGTTGTGCAAGATGGTATTGGAACTATGCACTTAATGCTTGCATTCAACACTACGGACAAACTGGAAAGTCGTTAAAGATGAGTGAATACAAGGGTTTACTGCCTCAATTAAAAGTGGAGTACCCTTGGTTAAAGCAAGATTGTTATTCGTCAGTTTTGCAGTGCGTAGCTATCAATCTAGACAAAGCTTACAAAAACTTTTTTGATGGACGGGCTAAGTTTCCTAAATTTAAATCAAAATTTGATAAGCAGTCTATTCAGTATCCACAAAGCGTCACTGTTGTAGGCGAGAAGTTAAAGATTCCTAAGATTGGTGAAGTTAAGGCAATATTTCATAGAGTATTTAACGGAATAATTAGAACTGTCACCATCAGTAAAACTGCTACTGACAAGTACTTTGCCTCAATCCTGGTTGAGGTTGAATGCAGTGACAATAAATTAGGTGGAGATCAAATACTCGGTATTGATCTCGGACTAAAGGACTTTGCAATTGTCCATGATGGAGAGGAATTTACCAAGTATTCCAACCCTAAACACCTAAAACGCCATGAGAAAAATCTAGCTCGTAAACAGAAAAAGTTTGCTCGTAAAGTAAAAGGAAGTAAATCAAGACAAAAACAGAAGAAACTAGTAGCGAAGGTTCACGAACGAGTATCAAATTCCCGCCAAGATTTTCTGCATAAACTTAGCAGAAAGTTGGTTAACGAAAGCCAAATTATTGTTGTGGAAAACCTCCACATCAAGGGAATGGTACGGAATCGGAAGCTATCGAAAAGTATATCCGATGTGGGTTGGGGGATGTTCGTCAATTTCCTTGACTACAAGTTAAAGCATAAAGATGGTCAGCTTGTGGAAATAGGTCGATTTTTCCCCAGTTCTAAAACTTGTTCATGCTGTGGTCATGTTGTTGATGAGTTGCCGCTAGATGTCAGAGAGTGGGATTGCCCGAACTGTAAATCTCATCACGATAGGGACGGCAACGCCAGCCAGAATATCAGAGCAGAAGGTATTCGGATATTATCTATGGACGGAGGGAACCCCGTTCTTGCCGAGTCGAGGCGAAGCAAGTCCAATAAGCCGCAAGGTGGAAAGGCGTTTGTCGATGAAACCGGAAGCCTACACCGACCCGTAAGGGCGGTGTAGGTAGTTCACGTCTTTTTCTATCGGCTTAATTAACCAGTCATACAATTGGTGTGCAGGTGCTTTGATATTTCGACTAGGATTGATTAAAGCTTGGCGGAAAGCGCCAATTGTTTGATAAAGGTTTTCGCGTTTGACAGCAACGGTGCGATGAATTGGCGGGGATTCAGGAGTTACTAATACCAATTCCAAGCTATCTTTTAAAATCAGTGGGTAGAGCAATGCCGATTTTTGAGGTAATCGCGCCAAATTATCTCGAAGTTCGTTGAGACTTTCCAAATCTAAATTTTGCCGCCTAGCTGTTCGGCTAATTTGTTCTACCTGTGCTTTCACCGAAGAACTATTGATAAATTCGTTAAATTTATCCAAAAGTTGCTGTTGATTTAAGACTAATTGCTCGATGCGCTGTTTTTGTTCGAGCGATCGCTCTTTGGGGGAAATTTTCCGTAGTTTTGTTAGTTCTTTACCCAGTACAACAGCACTATCTACACTTTGATCCAACTTTTGTTTAATTGGTTTTTCTGTTGCCGCTATATTAATACCTTTGACAGTACGTTGATTACCTGACACATTCTGAAGATATTCCTCTAGTTCTTCAACTTTGAGTAAATCCATTGTCCTTTGTGCCTCAGAAACACGTTCCTGTTTGAGCAATCGTTCACCCAAAATGCGATATGTCTGGCTAACAGTTATGTTGTAAGCATCTGGTTGTGGCGCACTAAGTGCTGATGGATTCAAGCGAGCTTTCTCACGATTAATCAAGCAATGCTTGTAGAAAAAAATTGCTAACTCTGGCTGGTTTTGGATATCGAATAAGTAACCTATGTTACTGTATGTTTTGCCAAGTTGAACCAGATCGCCTAGTTCTTTGTTAATTAATAAAGCTTGTTGATAGGATTGAAGTGCTTGAGAATACTTTTTTTGACTTTGGTAGATTCTACCGATGTTGTTGAATGTTACCGCTTCCCAATATCGTTCTCCAAAGTCTCTGCTAATGGCTAACGCTTTCTCTAATTTCTGCAATGCTTCTTTTGGTTGACCTTGCCAAGATTCTTTGATAGCTTCTTCATTGAGCCTTGCAATTTCTGATATTTGATTATTATTAGGTAAAGCTTGAGCTTTGTCTCCACCGTACCTTAACCTTGCATTTGTGCTTACTTGGTTATTGTCTGGGTACGCCATCCCAAAACTTAGTAAACTAAGTAGAGTTAAAGTAACAACACTAACATACTGGAGATTAGGCTGCATAACAAAACACTCCCTATACTCGGAAGTGTAAATATTAAATCAAGAAGTCCGGCAATGCAATTAATTTTTATGCTATTCAATAATTTGGAAAATTTATAGGTACTGAGAAAATTGAAGATGTCAGAAGAAAAACCCAGCCAACCAAAATTGCCACCAACCAGCGCTCTTGACAATCCATCAAGTCATGAATTAGGGAATTGGTTTGAATATCCTGTAAGAGTGCAACCCCACCACACTGACTATGGCGGTATTGTCTGGCACGGTTCTTATTTAGCTTGGATGGAAGAAGCGCGGATTGAATGCTTGCGATCTATAGGAATTGAATTTGCTGATTTAGTCGCCATAGGTTGCGATTTACCAGTTGTAGAACTGTCGGTGCGGTATCACCGTTCAGTTCAATTGGGCATGGCAGTGGTGGTAAAAACGCGCATGGCTGAGGTGACAGGTGTCCGCATCAATTGGGATTATGCCATTGTCTCAACTGATGGACAAGAATTATACGTCACGGCCAAAGTGACTTTAGTAGCTTTAGATCGCGAAAGAGGCAAGATTATGCGTCAGTTGCCGCCGAGTTTTAAGGATGCCTTAGCCAAGATTTCAGCATTAAATAACAATTGACCAAGAAAGGTTCTCATTTCATATTTTATACTTCACCTTTCATTAGCAAAAGTGAAGTATAGATTTTTACTTTCCAGTTTGGATCTGCGACAGATTTTGAGCAAACTGCGTTACGTAATGCCAAATATCTTGGGGAGTAATGCCAAAACTAATATTTAATAAAACAAGGATTGCCGCAAGAGTTAATGCAGTACTCACGGTTGCTTTCAACAATTTCCATAATATTATGAAGATTATCCAAGCTATAATCAACGTAATAATCATATATATTAATTCCTTAATAATTGCCCTTGTTTGAGAAGGTCTTTATTTAGAAAGGGTAAATTTTTATCTAAAGTCAAAACTACTATTGCTAAAGCTATTAGACCTAATTTGGAATAGATACTAAAGCTAAGATTTTTGTCTAACTGTACCAATGCCATATTAGCTGAAAATGATCCAATTATTCGGGTAAAAGGCAACTTATTTGGCAATTTGGCAGAATTTCTGGAAAGACTTTTTTGAATTTTTTGTATCAATAATCACAAAAAACAAGAGTTAGATTAGGACTCCGATTTGATTTTTGAAAACATCCTGAGACTTAAAAGACTGTTGTATCAGGGTTTCATTTGAAATCTTGTTCATAAATCAGACAGGAGTCCTAATAGTTACTAAAAAAATATATTCAGCAACTAGTAAGATAATTACTGTATCAACTCGAAGGAGTCAAAAAACTTTGTGACATCACTGAGTTGAGGATTTTTATCGCTTCCAACGAAGAGTATATACAACCGTTGATTAACAATAAAGAGTATAATAAAAAAGTCAGCCGCGCCGCTTTTAGCTCTGATGGTAAGCGTGTATTCACAGTATTTAGTGACGGTAGCATAAATGCATGGCAAGTTGGTGGGTTAGATGATTTGCTTGCACGGGGTTGCAATTGGCTGCAAGATTAATCAGCCATCCAGAAACACGAGAAAGCTTGAAGGTTTGCCAAGTAAAAAATTAGGGTACAATACTTTGTGTCTTTAAAAATAAGAATATAAGGAAGAAGTGAAGGGTTAGTAGTGAGCGTTCGCATTTATTGTTGATGGGAAAGTGCGATAGCATTTGGGTTGACGGGAAAGAGGGCGATCGCTTTTTATTTTTTTGGAAAGTGCGTTAGCGCAGCTTAACGAAGTTATCGCTTTTGTTGGGTTTACGCGAGAGAGTACGTTAGCGCAGCTTAACGAAGTTATCGCCTAAAACAGAGTTTTGCTTACCGCCACAATCACTCATGCAAGGATATAGCATCTAAAATACTAACAATTAATCTGGGATTTTTGGCTTTTAAGCAGAGAAAATAAATGAGAAGTAGGCGGTGAGGAGTAATGCCGAAAAAAGTAAGAGAGTTGAAAGCAATGGTGTCAAAAGTTGGCTATATTCTTCAACCAGGAAGAGGTAAAGGAAGTCATACATATTGGAAGCATCCGTTGTTACCCGAAGAACCCTTGACCATACCAGGTAAAGACAGCGATGATGCTCCGTTATATTTAGAAAAAAACATCCAACGGGTGCTGAAAAAACTGCAAGAAATGGAAAACACAGAAAACGAAGCAAAACAGGAGCCAGAAGAATGAACTATCACTACAGCATGGTAATTCAATGGTCGGAGGAAGATAGACTTTTTTTAGTACACTTACCTGAGTTCTCCTGGCAACAATTTCATACGCATGGTAGGACTTATGAAGAAGCAGCAAAAAATGGTCAGGAAGTAATTGAGACTTTTGTGGAAATGTTGAAAGAAGAAAACAAACCACTACCAGAACCGAGAATGCTTCCTAAAAAACCGTTGCAAGTTGCGTAAGTTAAGTGGGGGCTACACATTTATTGTAGTTGGGGAAGTGCGTTAGCGCAGCTTAACGAACGCGAGTGCGTCTCGTTGGCGTAGCCTCTCGCAGAGAAGAGAAGTTATCGCCTTTGTGATGTAGGGAAAGTGCGATCGCATTTCTTGGGTTTTAACAGAAAGTGCGATCGCATTTGTGATTTTGGGGAATTGCGATGTCTAACGACAAGCCTTACGACTACGAATTTATTGGAGTTTCTGGGAGGACGATCGCATTTATTGTTGATGAGATGAAGGCCTTGCTGATTCCATATATGAAAATGATTTTGCATAATACCAAAATCCTTGTAGAGACGAAGAAAAGCTACGTCTCTACATCCAGATTCATACTTCAATTCAGCAACGCCGAGATGAAGTGTGATATTTGACCGTTAGCCTTCAGCATTAGGCTGAAGGCTAAACAAGAATTGGTCAAGAGCCAGAAAATCTGCCTTTTGGGTATCTGAAATTAAAGGTTTTTATCGCACAGAGATTATCCGCGAGTGAGTTTCTAACTTTTCAGTCGCTGTTAAAACTTCTTGTCTTGCCCATTTATCTGCTGCCAAAATGTCATCTAAAGAGGGATTTGCACGGTGATCATTTTGATGGCGATCACACACCCATTCGATACACCGAGGAATATCTAAAAAGCGAATTTTTTCATCTAAAAATAAAGCTACAGCTTGCTCATTGGCGGCATTTAACACGGCTGGCATCGAACCACCAGCTTTACCCACAGCATAAGCCAACTGCATACAAGGATACTTCTGGTGATCTGGTTCACGGAAGGTTAAATTTCCAGCTTTGACTAAATCTAGTCGTTCCCAGTTGGTGTAGATGCGCTCTGGCCAAGATAGAGCATACAGCAAGGGTAAGCGCATATCCGGCCAACCAAGTTGAGCTAAAACTGAAGTATCTTGCAGTTCAATCAGCGAGTGAATAATGCTCTGGGGATGAATGACAATTTCGATATTGTCATAATCCAACCCAAACAGGAAGTGAGCCTCGATTACTTCCAGTCCTTTATTCATCAAAGTAGCAGAGTCTACTGTGATTTTACGTCCCATCGACCAATTAGGATGTTTGAGAGCATCAGCAACAGTTACATTTGCTAACTTTTCTACATCCCAGTCTCGGAAAGCCCCACCAGATGCAGTGAGTAAAATTTTCCGCACGCCTCCCTTTGGCACACCTTGGAGACATTGAAATATTGCGGAATGTTCGGAATCGGCTGGGAGTAATTTTACACCATGTTTTTCGATTAAGGGTAGAACCACAGGGGCCCCTGCAATCAGGGTTTCTTTGTTCGCCAAGGCAATATCTTTACCAGCTTCAATCGCTGCGATCGTGGGTAGCAAACCAGCACAGCCAACAATACCAGTGACAACAGTTTGAGCATCGCCGTAGCGAGCGACTTCTATCACTCCAGCCTCACCTGCCAGTAGAATCGGTTGGGGATCGAGGTCAATGAGAGCTTCTTTGAGCGCTGGTAATTTATCTTCTGAGCAAATTGCTGCTATTTGCGGCCGAAATTGCCGAATTTGAGCAGCCAACATCTCTACATTGTTCCCAGCTGCCAATCCCACAATCCGAAACTGATCTGGGTACTGAGTGACAATATCTAAAGTCTGAGTACCAATAGAACCAGTGGAACCAACAAGAGTAATCGCTTTCACAATTGTTTAAGGATTTACAGACAACTCCCACTATAAATTGCTGGGGACTCATTAATAACAGGAATCACTATAATCGATACCTGGCGACGGCGAGGAGAGACGCAAAGAAGGAAAATTTACCTGTGTCTTCCTCACTGCCATAATACAGCGCGGCGGAAATAAACAACCCATTCCAAATTAACAAAACGCTTATGCTGTATTCGTTTTGAATTTTTACTTATGACTTTTGACTTCCGCCTTGCGGTACTAGCCCCTATCCGTTAATTTCAACTCGATAGACAGCTAGCCATAAAGTACTAAAGTTGCTCAATTTTCATCTAACTAGACAAAAATTGTATTTATAAATACTATATTTTAAAAGATAAATTCCGAAAAATTGGTAAAAAGAACCAAACAGGGAATACTTTTAATTAATTTGTAATCTGTCCAGTTTGTTAATTATGTTGGTGGAGGATTTAATATGCATAGGACTTACGCAAAAACCTCTCAAACTCTTATTACTTTGTGACGGCAGTCGCTCATGGGGGAAACCCCCAAGACCGCGCTGCCTCTCCTTTGCGTCCTTCTCTAACGAGACTCTGTGCGTAGCTTGCTTCGACCTAGGAGTATGCGGTTCGTTTTTTTATAATTTTGCGTAAGTCCTGATGCAAAATATTACTCATAAATTGCAATGTTGCAGCTATATGTAATAAGAATGTTTAAAGGAGTTTGTTGAAGCACTTAACCCTATGGTCAAAGTTCAAATAGTAATAAAAAAAGTCTTATGGAAAAATGATTTCCTATTTCCAGCAGCAATATGGCTTGCCAGCCGAATATTCATTTGGACTGCCATGTTGCTGGTTGCGCCCAAGTTAACGTTACCAGCAGAAGAGTTTTTGCCCAGTTTTGGTTGGGGGGTTGTTGATGCATGGGATAGTATGCATTACCGAGCGATCGCTACTTCTGGTTATGAATTTGTCAATGACGGTAAGCAACATAATCTGGCTTTCTTTCCCCTGTTTCCCTTAAGCATCTGGGTTTTGATGAAGTTGGGCTTACCGTTTGAATTAGCTGGGACGTTAATCAACAACTTGGCATTTTTTGCCGCACTTTACTGCTTATACTTTTGGGTTAAGGATCATTATGGCAGCAATGCAGCACAGTGGGTCACTGCTGTGGTTTCTTTGTATCCATCGTCCATGTTTACAGGGGTGATTTACACAGAGGGGCTGTATTTGTTTTTGAGTACATCGGCTTTGCGGGCATTTGATCAAAATCAGTATGGCTGGACTGCCCTTTGGGGCGCGATGGCGACAGCAACACGTCCTACGGGTATGGCACTAATTCCAGCATTTGCGATCGCCGCGTGGAAAGAACGCCGACCACCCGTTGCCTATATAGCTGGATTGACTACTGCTATTGGCATACTTCTATTCAGCTTGTATTGTGCGATTTATTTTGGCGGGCCTTTAGCTTTTATCGAAGCACAACGGGGATGGCGACCAACTCTGGGATTTGATTGGCAGGGTTGGTTAAACATGATCATGCAAATTGTAGTTGGTACAAAAAATTGGCAATATGGTTGGGTTGAAAACCCATCTGGCGGTATTCAAGACCCGTGGTATCTCTTGTTGTTGGTGGTGATTGTTGCGAGTGGCTATCTTTTATGGCGTTTTAGTTCGGGAAAATTATTCTATGGCTTTTACGCTTTAGTCTTATTTTTGTTGCTCTTAGCAAGTGAACAGTGGATCAATAGCTTGCTCAACTTGTTTATGGTCTTGGGTGGTGGCTATGTGTTGTGGCGCTTACACACGAAACTGACCCCAGTTACAGTTATTTATGGCTTTTGTGGTATTGGTTTGCTGTTAGCTTCTGGAGGCACTATCTCCTTGAGTCGTCTCGCCTACGGGATTGTACCTTTGAATATAGCGATTGGTGTGCTGCTATCTCGTCATCCTCGTCAGGGATATTTAATATTGGGAATTTTTGTGACACTACTAGCCAAAATAGCTGTAGGATTTGCCCAAGAGCGTTGGGTTGGTTAGAGGGTTTGAATATATAAGTTGAATTTAAATCTCCTCATGAGTGTATTTAATCAAACGAAGATAGCGATCGCTTCATTATTTCTAGGTGTAGGTGCTATATCTTTTGGCTCTATTTTTATGAAATTGAGCGAAACTAAACTCAGCCCCAGTGCCACTGTATTTAATCGCTTTTGGCTTGCTAGTGTGGTCTTCTTGCTTTGGCATGGATACAAGGCAATACGGCAGCGATTTTCTGTAGAAAAACCTGTAGAACATCAGCGCTATAGCAGTCAGGATCTTTTGCTATTGATAGCTGCTGGGATTCTTTGGGCTGCCACTTTAGTCTTGTTAGCTTGGTCGCTAACTCAAACTAGCGTTGCGATTTCTAGTGTGCTGCATAATCTCGCCCCCATATTTACTAGCTTCGGGGTGTGGCTGTTATTTCGTCAGGGTTTTGAGCGTCAATTCCTGATTGGGATGATCATCGCCCTTGGGGGAGCGATCGCTATTGAATTTGAGGAACTGCAAATCGCCATAGACGAAGTTCAGGGAGGCTTGGCCGCGATCGTTTCTGCGGTTTTTTTGAGTGCATACCTGCTGATCGTAGAAAAATTACGAACCAAATTTTCTCCGGGCACAATCCAGTTGTGGATCTGTGCGATCGCGGCTTTAGTTATCTTCCCCATACTTTTGTTCACTCAAGATCAGGTTTTCCCCTCTACAGTCAGTGGGTGGCTTTGGGTAATTTCCCTAGCCGTAATCTGCCAAGTTTTAGGTCATGGGCTTTTGACCTATAGCCTTGCCAAGTTTTCCTCTGTAGTTGTCTCCTTAGTACATCTTTTAGAGCCAGTATTTAGCGGCATTTTCGCTCTTGTAATATTTTCAGAAAAATTAACTTGCTCAAATTGGGTAGGTTTTGCTGTAGTTTTAATGGGTTTATACTTAGCTATATCTAGCCAAGCTGCTGTTAATTTTCCATTTCCGGAATCAGTCAAAACTACAGTTAACACTTTCGTTAAAAGTATGACGAACAAACTGTTATTACTAAAGCAACAATTTTTTGAAACACCAGCTTTTCTAGGAGCTGTCTCATTATTTGTTGCCCTAATTCCCATATCTTTAGCACCATCTCTAGCAAAATTATGCGAACAAGAAATTAGTGCAAATGCTGTAGGATTTCATCGGAGTTGGATTGCCGCAGTCGTCTTTGCGCTGTGGAATGGACTTGAGGCTTTGCGCCGACAACAATCCGATCGTCAACCTATAGAACAGAAGCCTTTTACAAAACAGGACGTGTGGCTTTTATTGGCAATGGGAAGTGCTGCAACGACCTCCCTGTTGTTGTGGGCTTGGTCGCTGAGTCAAACTAGTGTTGCTAACGTGGCTTTACTGTCTAATTTGAACCCCTTATTTGTTGCTGCGGCTTGGTATCTGTTATTAGGTCGGCGCTTCGATAACAGATTCATTATCGGTTTGGTCATAGCCTTGGGGGGAGCGATCGCCTTTGAACTTCATAATATACAATTTGCAACTGACCAAATACTTGGTGATGCACTAGCATTTCTAACCGCAGTTTTTATTGCCACCTATTTACTGCTGATAGAACAACTCCAAACCCGATTTACTACCGCAACCATAATGCTCTGGCGTTGTGGTGTGACTACAATGTTTCTGTTGCCTATCCTCCCATTCATCGAAGAGAGATTGTTTCCCTATTCTTGGATGGGGTGGTTTTTCATCATTTTTCAAGCACTCTTCTGCCAAGTGTTGGGTCAGGGACTTCTAACTTATAGCCTCAGCAGACTCTCGTCAGGCGTCGTCGCTGTTACCCTTCTCCTCAATCCAGTCTTGGCTTCCATTTTCGCTTGGTTCATTTTTTCAGAACAAGTAAGTTTGTTTGACTGGGCGACTTTTGCCGTCGTTTTAGTAGGTATTTATCTCGCTCAATCTAGTCAATCTATTGTTCAAGTAACGAAACGAAGGCTCATAGTAGAGAAATTTTATAAGAAGAATTCAGAACTCAGGAGTCAGAATTCAGTATGAATTCTGTACGAGTGGGTGACGAATAGAGGTTTTAACTGAGGCTTCGCCCCACTGCGCTAACGCCCGAAGTCAAGCGAAAAAAATTAAAATATTCTCACCTTAAAACTCTATCTTTTTATGGGTAGAGTATTCTGGATTCTGAATTCTATATTCTGACTCCTGTTTTATTTCTCTTTGCCTTTTACTTTCTAAAATATCCAGATGTTCAACTTATGGTGAAATCAGTGTAAATCCTTTAGCTGTTCCAATGATTTTGCTTCCAGTTAAATTTATTTGCTGTAAAGCCCCATCGTCTAACAGTAAATAAGATTTATTAAATAACATTTGTTGTAAAACTGGCATAGTTGTAGCAGTTACCTTGCAATCGCTATAAAAATTTAAGCTAGGACGATCATAAGCAAAAGAAGTATAAATTTGGGTTCCTGGTGAAACATTTGCTCGAATTAATTCCGCTACTGGTTTAACTGGAAAAGCTTCATTTAATTCCCAAATCCATGATTGCGAACTCATCAATAGTGCTAAAACTAAGTACATACCAGAAAATAAAACTGGAATAAAGTTGCGATCGCGCTGTTTAACTAGCCATGCTGCGATACCCATACTTATTGCCAAAACAATACTCATAACTATTAAAATAGGTTTTTGTTGAATAAAAAAGTAAACACATCCTCCTAAACCAGCAATAGAAATAATAGCTAGAAATATTGTCAAACTTCGTCCCTTAAAATGACCATCCTGCCAAATCTCGCTAAGTTTAGTACCAATTGCCAAAGCTAAAAATGGATATATAGGCATAACATACCACGGGAGCTTAGTTCTCATTAGAGAGATAGTTCCTAAGTAAACGATTGTGCCAATAATAATTAGGCGGCTCCAGGTAGTATGACGTTTTTTCCAAGCTAGATAAAAACTTCCCGGTAAAAATAATAGCCAAGGAAAACTATACTTAATTATCTCAATTAAATAGTACCAGGGAGGGCCACTATGACCTTCAACAGATTGTGTCAGACGAGCAAAAGTTTGTGCTTGAAAATTCACTTGTAAGAAATTTTCGCCATAACGTTGCCATTGAGCAGCAAACCAAGCGATCGCTGGCGCATTTCCTAAAAATATTCCCACTAATAAATAAGGGCTTTTTAACAAAGCAAACTGCCGATCTGCAATGAGGAATAAACAAGCGATCGCTCCTAGCGGCAAAACCATCATCCCTTTAGTTAGAGTTATTAACCCTAGACAAAATCCCACACCAAGAGCATAACGTCGATTTTGACGTGCTTTTTAACAAACAAAACAACAACAGCAAAAAAAAGGTAATAGTTGCGCCATCTAGCATTGCTAGCCTTCCATGACGCACTACAGGCAGACATCGTCAGTAAACTAAAGCGGCAAATAAAGCTGTAAACTTTCGTTAAAAAGCAAACATCCCACTAAGTAAAGCAAAGGCACACCCAAAGCAGTTAAAACTGCACCCGGTAGACGTGTTGTCCAATCATTTACGCCTCCGATCGAGTAAGTCCAAGCAATTAGTAAGTGCATGAGTGGTGGCTTATTATGATAAGGTTCACCTCCCAAGGTGGGGAAAAGCCAATGCATTGAACCAAGTGGGGCACGCCAAATTTCACGGGCAACCTGTGCCACAGTACCTTCATCCCAGTCTCGTAAAGGGGAGTTTCCTAAAAATATCAGCCATAGAACTAGAGATATTACCAGTAGGCTAAATAACCATTCTTTTTCTCGGAATAAACGCATATCTAAAATCGGGATAATCATCTCAAAGACTGTAAGGCGATATTTTACCCCAGATTCTGCAATGGGAGTTTGGTTACTTTTTTAAAAGGGCGTTTATATGGTGCGATCGCTCAAAATGCCAGAATACTAAAAATCATCAATTGTTACTAAACCACCATCGATAAACTGTATGACAAGTTCATGTTCATCAAGTAAAGCAGTTCCTAATAGAGGTAGCCGTCCTGTAGCAAGTACATTCACTTCCCGTTCTTCTCCATTCCAAATAATGTTACCTTGATGTACTGGCAAAATTACATTACTATTGTCAGCTAAATTTGCATACATTTCATACACGAAAGGGAAACCCAGTAGAGTAACTGCTGCTGGAGGCAGAGAAAGAAACTCTGTAAAACCTGTATTTATAACAAATTCAATACTAAAATCTGGTTTATTTGTAAGTCGAAATATGATATTAACTGTTGCGCGTCCGTTCTTGACAATACCAGAAATCACCGATAATCGCGCTCCATGTCACCACTGAAGGAAACAGCGACTTTATAACCAATGCGAATACCAAAAAGTCGAGCAAATGGGTGCTTATTACGTAAATATCGTGCCGATTCTAAGCCTATTTTATCAATTGCGTATTCACCTGTTTCTATATCAATGATCACCATTTTACCGATGTTTTCTTCTCGTTCTACTTGTTGACGAATGCTATTTTCATATAATTCTTTCGCACGTCGTCCAACTTCTTCGCGGCTTAAAAGTATGCTTTGCATGTTCTTGCTCCTTGCTGTTATTTTTTCGCGTTTGCAGTTCATGTTAAGGAATAGGTTGTCTTTGGGTTAGTCTTCGTTGAAATAAGACTCCACATCCATACGATCATGCAAAATACGAATAATATCGATAGTTTCATTGGTTTCCTGATAAAAGATCAAATGTCGTCCGATGTGGTACTTGCGATATCCTGAGCGAATATCATCACAAGTACGTCCCCTGTGTGGCTCTCGTGCCAAGAGATGAAAGCAATCGTCCAAGATAGCAAGATAACGGTTTCTCTGCTCAGTTCCCCATGTTTTTTGGGTGTAGCGACCGATTGATAGCAAGTCTTGAGTGGCTAATTCAGTGAGGCGAAATGCTGACATGCGCTATTCACGATCAAGTTCTGCAAGCAATCCTGAGAGAGAATAGTCAGCAAATCCGCTATTTTCCCCATCTGTCAATGCTCGTTGCAAAGCGGCAAGTTTTATTTCTCGCTCTTCTAAAAGGCGCAGTCCCGCTCGAATCGCTTCACTGGCGCTGGCAAAACGACCGCTTTCAACTTGATTGGCGATAAACGCTTCAAAATGCTCACCCAAGGTAACACTTGTATTTTTTTGCATACAATTTTCTCCTGTATAATACCAATATATAATATTTGTTGGTATTAGTGCAGATGAAAATTGTAATTTCTAAGGCACGAAACCCAACGCTACCAATGGGATTTGTTGGATTTTTTTCTTATTCAGCCCAACTCACCAATAATTTAGTCATTTTCACGCAATACTTTGAGACAATTTGCCTGTAAGATTACCTAAAGGTAAGTCTGAATCAGTTGTAAGCAATGATTCCTTAGACAAACCACTTCAATCACTTGCGGGTATAGGTATTGATTTCCGTTGTTGATCCTGCGACGGTGTATTTCACGGTCAGCTTTACGAGGATTTTAATCTTTTAAATTGCCTCTTGATCCTTATCCGTATAGGCGAGAATACACCCGCAAGTGATATTTTTTTATTTCCAATCGTAGAAATTAGCATGATATCTGTGTCAATGCTAAATCTAAATATGGCTGTTACATCGCTCAAAAGATAGCTGATTAAGGATAACTCAGGGGACAAAGTGAAAAAAAACTCTCAGTTGCTTCTCACAGATAGCCCCGAATCTTTACGAGAGAAATTTTACTCTCTCAAACAACCAATGGATATAGCTGACCTTTTAGAGGTTTCCTATCCTCGTCTTGTTTATCATATATATCTTGTTGAAGCAGACAAACGTTATAAAATTTTTGAGATACCTAAAAAGTCTGGTGGTATTCGTCAGATATCAACTCCGATAACTGCACTTAAAATTATTCAGACAAAACTTAATCAAGTATTACAAACAGTGTATGAGATAAAACCATCAGTGCATGGTTTTGTGATGGGGAAAAATATTGTAACTAATGCTCAAGCTCATACTAAAAAACGCTATGTTCTAAATCTTGATTTAACTGATTTTTTTCCGTCGATTAATTTTGGTCGAGTCCGGGGTATGTTTATGGCTACACCCTATGGTTTACATCCAGACGTAGCGACTGTTCTAGCGCAGATTTGTTGTCATAACAATCAGTTACCTCAAGGTGCCCCAACTTCACCCATCGTGACTAATATGATTTGTGCCAAGATGGATAGTCAATTGCAACGTTTAGCTAAAGAGTACAAAGCAACTTATACAAGGTATGCAGATGATATTACTTTCTCAACAACTTTACCTAAGTTTCCTGAAGAACTAGCATATATAGTAGCTGAAGAAGATGTAGATAAAATTTTTATTGGTAATATATTATTATCAATTATTAATAATAATGGATTTGAGGTAAATAATCATAAAAATCGACTGCAAGTCAAAGGTAATCATCAAGAAGTAACGGGATTAACGACTAATCTATTTCCTAATGTTGACAGAAGGTATGTGCGTCAGGTTCGTGCTATGCTTCATGCTTGGGCTAAATTTGGGCTTGAGGCTGTGGAAAAAGAGTATCAAGAAAAGCATGAATCTCAAAGCAGATTACCTGCCAAGCAGAAACCAAATTTTAAACAAGTACTTCGGGGCAAAATAGAGTTTATTGGTATGGTAAAGGGAACAGATGATTCTATTTACCAAAAATATTTAAATCAATATCAGCTACTTTCAAATTTAGTGATTAATTAGTTATTATATTATTTGAGAGCGATAATTAATGGATAGAGTAGCTCAAAACTTACTTCAAGAACTTAACTGTAATCTTAAAAATATCGCTTTATATCTGGATAAATTAACCAGAGAAGAAATTAAGATAGACTCAAGTAAAATATTTTTAATTGATTATTCACAATATCTCTGGCTCAATCAGTCAGAGAATGATCAACTCAGAAAACAACTTGAAGAATACAATAGACAATCAGTTCATGACATTATCAATGATGATTTTATAGAATTCTGTAGAAAGATATACCTACAAATAGAAATATTGCTTAATCAATTTATAGCCAAAGAATATGGCAACGACAAAATACAAGATAATTCATATTACAAAAAAAATAAACTAGCTGATTTTTTTAAAGCAATTAATAGTAAAAAAGAAAACTTTAACCCTTATGATCATGAAGAATATAAAATGATTATTAATATCATGGATATCAGAGATGTTGCTAGTCATGGAGATTGGAATGGTAAATCCATAGAAGAAAGGATTGAAGCTAAACGTAAAATAAAGATAGGATTTAGAAATCTAGATAAAAATAAAATTACTGAAGAAAAACTAAAAAAAATATTTTTCAAATTTTTAATTAACCCAGAGAAAAATATTAAAATTTATAACAATTTTGGTCAAGGATGGGCATATATAACTCTAGGTAATTTAAAAAATGAATTTTTAGATGTTGACAAAGTTCTTAATGACGTTAGAAGTAATCTCAAAATCTTACAATACCAGTTGGGAAATAAGGTGGAAATTTTCGCAGATAATAAGCAGCCCCAAAATTACCTTAAAGATTTTTTTAAGCAAAAAGATTATCAAAAAATACACAATACAATGAATTGGTTTATTGAGAAAATAGGTAACTCTTTAAAATAAAGCTCATTTTATCTTAATAGGAACTCTTCGCAGATTTTTTATCTTTTTTGATACCTTGTAGTTTACAAGTTGACTCAGCAAGAATACTACAATACATAAACTTATAATCGCAATCAGGCAGTCGTACAAAAAAACGGTAGAGCAATAAATACTCTACCGTTTTCTAATTTTCTATTTGAGATTTAAATCCCAAACTCTAAATTTTACTCAACACCTTGGGGTAACAATTCCCGACGCTGTTGAGAACTAACTTGGACAATGCCATTTTCATCCACATCAACAAGGGCTGTATCGCCATCTTTGATACGACCAGACAGAATTTCTTCTGCTAGGCTATCTTCTAACAGGCGCATAATTGCCCGACGTAATGGCCTTGCGCCGTAGCTGGGACTGTAACCTTCAGTGATCAAACGATCCTTGAAGCGGTCTGTGACTTCTAAGGTGATACCCTTTTCCGTCAGACGACCAAATACTTCCTTGAGCATAATTTCGGCGATTTGGGTCACTTCCGGCTTGTTCAACTGACGGAAGACGATAATTTCATCGAGTCGGTTGAGGAACTCTGGACGGAAGTACTGCTTCAATTCTTCGTTCACCAAAGAGCGAATCCGGTTGTAAGTTGACTCGCTAGCATCTTCGGAGAATTCAAAGCCGATACCGCTACCGCCTTTTTCAATTACCTTAGAACCAATGTTGGAAGTTAAAATCAGCAAGGTGTTCTTGAAGTCCACCGTGCGACCTTTGGCATCAGTTAACCGACCGTCTTCCAAAATTTGCAGCAGCATGTTGAAGACATCGGGGTGTGCTTTTTCGATTTCGTCGAACAACACCACGGTGTAAGGTCGCCGCCGCACGGCTTCGGTTAGCTGACCACCTTCGTTATAGCCAACATAACCTGGAGGGGAACCAATCAGCTTGCTGACGGTGTGACGCTCCATGTATTCGGACATATCTAAACGGATCATCGCTTCTTCGGAACCGAAGAAGTAAGCAGCTAAGGATTTCGCCAACTCGGTTTTACCTACACCAGTAGGCCCAGAGAAGACAAAGCTAGCTATGGGTCGGTTGGGATTTTTCAAACCAACACGAGCGCGACGGATTGCCCGTGAAACTGCTTTCACAGCTTCATCTTGACCGATTAAACGCTGGTGCAAGGTGTCTTCCATGTGCAGCAGCTTTTCAGATTCAGATTCGGTGAGTTTGTTCACCGGTACACCTGTCCAGGAAGCGACAATGTGAGCAATGTCTTCTTCTGTAACTACAGGTTCTTCACCTTCTGTGCCAGTTGCATTGGTCTTGCTTTGAGCGATCGCCCGGATTTCGGCTTTGATTTCCATTTCGCGATCGCGCAATTCTCCAGCTTTGTCAAAGTCTTGGGAGCGCACTGCATCATCTTTTTCTTTTAATATCTGACGCAGTTCTTTGTCTAACTCTTTAGCTGCGGGTGGCAGTTGGGAGTTAATCAAGCGCACCCTAGAACCAGCTTCATCAACTAAGTCGATGGCTTTATCTGGGAGGAAGCGATCGCTAATGTAACGATCTGATAACTTCGCCGCCGCCACCAATGCTTCGTCGGAGATTTTCAGTTTGTGGTGTTGCTCGTAGCGTTCGCGCAAACCATATAAAATTTCAATTGTTTCATCAACTGTAGGTTCGCCAACCATGACTGGTTGGAAACGCCGCTCTAATGCTGCATCTCGCTCGATGTGCTTCCGGTATTCATCTAAGGTTGTAGCACCGATGCACTGCAACTCACCTCTGGCCAAAGCTGGCTTGAGGATATTTGCTGCGTCAATCGCACCTTCGGCTGCACCCGCACCAATTAAGGTATGTACCTCATCAATCACGAGAATGACATTACCCGCCGAGCGGATTTCATCCATGATTTTTTTCAAGCGTTCTTCAAATTCACCCCGGTACTTGGTTCCTGCTACGAGCAAACCAATATCCAAGGTGACGACGCGTTTATCTTCGAGGATGTCAGGGACATCTTTGGTGGCAATGCGTGAAGCTAAACCTTCAGCGATCGCAGTCTTACCAACCCCTGGTTCCCCAATCAGCACTGGGTTATTTTTGGTTCGGCGACCCAATATCTGAATCACTCGCTCAATTTCTTTAGCGCGTCCCACCACTGGATCGAGCTTATTATCTATTGCCATCTGGGTCAGGTTTGAACCAAATTCATCCAGAGTCGGGGTTTTTGTGCGCCCGGATGAACCGCCTGGTGAAACTTCGGCAGTTTCTCCCAACATGCGGATAACTTGGGTTCTTACCTTAGATAGATCCACACCGAGGTTTTCTAGCACCCTGGCTGCGACACCTTCCCCTTCGCGGATTAGGCCCAACAGCAGATGCTCGGTGCCAATGTAGTTATGCCCCAGTTGGCGTGCTTCTTCCAAGGAGAGTTCTAAAACTCGCTTTGCCCGTGGCGTAAACGGAATTTCCACAGCAACAAAGCCTGATCCCCGTCCTATAATTTTTTCAACTTCAATTCGGGCATCTTTGAGATTGACACCCATTGATTTCAGCACTTTAGCAGCCACACCAGTGCCTTCGCCGATCAGACCCAAGAGGATCTGCTCAGTTCCGACAAAGTTGTGACCTAAACGGCGGGCCTCTTCTTGGGCCAGCATGATTACCTTAATGGCTTTTTCTGTGAAGCGCTCAAACATGGCTTTATCCCATCATCTGCGGTCGTGCCGGTATGCTGATTTTAGCACAGGCAAAGCTTTTGGATGCCTGTATAACAGATTATAGACATCCTGAAGCTATGACTTGGTAATTGTTAACTATTGACTACTTTATCTGGCTAGTATACTGAGGAGCTTTATTTCACCAGGGTTTTTGGGATTTATTATAAGCAATTGGCAAAAAAAGGCAGGAGACATTACCAGAAATTTTAGTTGGTAAGTTATTGCCCACTAACATAATAAGAATTGTATAGAGCGCAAAACTCTAGGAGATTTGAAGAAGAATTCAGAAGTCAGAATGGGCTAAACCTTAGCTATCCGCTAACTGGAGTCAGAATAAATCAGTGGTGGATCTGAATCCCCCACTGATAGCGACGCGGAAAGCGAGTCAGACGCTCCTGCGTCGCTAACGCTGTGCTATTGAGCGTCTTTAAGACCACCAAATTTTCAATTTGGTGGGGATTTTAAACCCGTTTATTCAGACGCTCTCTACGAGACGCTAAAAGCGAACGTGGACTCGCTACCGCTACGCTATCCGCCACTCGTACAGAATTCATACTGACTCCTGACTCCTGAATTCTGTTTAGATAAAGCTTACACAGCATAACTCTTATGTTTTTAAGTGTGGGTTTTGTAAGCTCGAATTGCTTTCCTCCTGAATGCTGGGATTTAGTATTTTTTTAATAAGAATTTTTAAATTATTTTATTTTTTTGTTACAAAAAGCACATATATAAAACCAAATTATGATTATTTTATATTGAAAAAGATATTAAAATCAATAGTTTGGTAAATTTATGAAAAATTAGCGCCCAGTTTTCCAGTATTCATACTGGGACTCTCAAATAACAAATTACTCAAAAAAACCACTATTAAATAGTAATAATTATCATTACTGTTTAATAGTGATTTTTTTATTTGTAAGTCACTAAGTTCTGACGAACTCAAAAATGGCAGCAGGCAGATGTAAAAAGCTAAACAGCCCCACTGTTTCTATTAAACAAAATAGCTGCTGTTTTCAAAATCAGCTTTAAATCGTACAATAAACTCCAATTTTTTTGATACTGCAAATCTAGACGAATTACGTCCTCAAAATTAATTACTGTAGAACGTCCATTTACTTGCCATTCACCAGTCATACCCGGCTTAACGTCCAAACGTTGCCACTGTGGTACTTCATAGCGTTCTACTTCATCAGGTGTAGGGGGTCTAGTGCCTACTAAACTCATTTCTCCTTTGAGGATGTTCCAAAATTGGGGTAGTTCATCTAAACTTGTTCGCCGTAAAAAGCGCCCTACTTTGGTAATTCTAGGATTCGTTTTTATTTTTGAAGAAAGCACCTTTGGCTTGGTTTTCTACTAGGAATTTCTTCGCTTCTGCATCCATACACATGGAGCGGAATTTCCAAATTTTAAACCGCTTTCCCATCCAGCCACAGCGAGTTTGACTAAAGAAAATAGTACCAGGATCATCCATTTGAATAGCGATCGCAATGGGAATGAATAAAACTCCTGTAATTAGTAAACCTACTAGTGATCCTACAATATCTATAAACCGTTTCATCCAAGATGCCACAGAAGGATGAGTTGCAGGTAAATGCTCTATCTGACGAGAACTTGTTTTGTGGATATGTATTAAGTTTTGCTGTTCTATTAGTGACTCGTTATCAAAGAACTGTAAGCTAAAAACCTGATCCAATCCAGTTAGTTTTAGGACTGACATTACTTCAGGTGTCACATTACGCAGTCTTAATGCAATTCCTTTTGACTCGGCGTATTTGAAATTACTAACTAATGCACCTAAACCACTACTATCCATAAAAGTAGTTTGGTGAAAGTCAATGATCATCTGTTTGAGATGTGAATTGGCTTGAATTAAGCTTTGGCAGGTTTGCTTAAAGCTTACAGCCTCCAATACGGTGAATCGGGCTGAGACTTGCACTATGGCCGTGTCATTTAAAGAAGTAACTAAAAAATCTATTTCAGTGGATTGGCTAGTCATAAATGTTTGAATTTTTATTATCCTGTTGTGATGCAATCTACCGAACTGAACATTACTGGGCGTTAAAAAAAAATTGCACAATAGCTGTATGTTCTGAGATAAATAATGCTTATGTAATTCCCAAGTTACAGTTCTTATGCTATTAGTGAATTACTGAAAGAAAAAAGATAAATAAAATTACCTTTGCTGCGATTGTAAACTTTTGTAACTCACTAAATGCTGAAATATTCTGTTCGATTGCTAGTACACTACTTTGTTAATAAAGCGTACTATTTTTTACCAGGCTGATACATAAGCTTTATTAAGCAAAAGCAGAACAGTTAATTAACTCAACCGAACAACTGCTTTTTCTGGAGGATATTGCACCAGCAAGTAATCAGTCAGCTTTGGAGTATTAAATATATTTTGATGAAAATAAGGAGGCGGCTCCAACACTGCTTTTTCCAGTTCATCTAGAGATACAAAACTTTTTATCCCTAATGGTGCAACAGCTTGAGTGAATAACAATTGATGATCATCAACGTGCTCACTATAGCGTTTTAGCCTTGGTAAAAGCACAAAACGCGCTCCTTGTGCAGCAAGCATCCGTGTAGAGCCTTGTCCAGCATGAGATATAACCAACCGAGAAGACTCTACTAACTTGACTAGCTCATCTAAGGTAACTGTTGGCACTAAAGTAACTTGAGGATATCCTTTTAATGCAGAAACATCGCTGTAACCATATTGTAAAAACACAGGTTCAGAAATGACACCACGGTCTATTAACATTTTCAACCACAATACTGCACGGTCAAATGGAAATGAAACTGTCCCTAGTGTCATTAAAATCATGATGCATATCCTTTAAAAATTGCTTTAGGGTATTTCTTGCATAACTCTGGCCATTGGACATAAAACTCATCACATACTGAGTAGATTAATTTGCCTGAAATACTCAATTCTTCGGCACGAGAAATACTCTCAATATAAATGAATTTGATTCCCAAAAGTTTAGCTATAAATGCAAAATTGACAGCAATACTAGCTCCAGTCGATAGAATTACGTTGGGTTTCTCATAACGTAATATTTTAAAAGTTTGAGGGAGATTAAGTATGAGAGCCAACCAATCTCTTGGTGCTTGATAAGGCAACCAATGGACTCTCTCGTTTTTTTCAAGTATTTCTGTATCTCTTTTATAGTCACTGACCCATACTCTTTCATGCAGTGACCAGAAAGACTTCAAACTTTTCATGGTTGCAAAGTGACCACCTGATGTGCATACTAGCATTAATTTCATAGTGTCTGATTTTCCCCACAACAGCTAAAACATTTAATAAAATCATCTCGATTCTAATAAATTTTTACTTAACGTTCTTTGATTACTCTTAACTAGACAATAATATTTAATTAAAGTTTTATTTTACTTTGCTTTTCTCTACTTGGTTACAAACAATGATTTTTTAACTTTGCTAAACAAACGAGGATTTAAAACAGATTCAAAAACACTATATTTTCTCTCCTTAAAAAATATAAAAAATGGTTTAATAACTTTTTTTCTATTAGCCTATTAGCTATTAGTTTTCGTATTCATTGAGTCTGGATGTTTTGTAAATTACAAGCATTAACTAATAGTTACATATATTTCACTTCTACTTTTTTACAAAAATTATCATTACATTCACCGTATTATCTGTATCTACATCAAAAGTTACAACTCTTGACTTTTCTACTCAAGGTATAAGATGACATAATCGTAATCTTATCTTTTGTAAAACTTATAGATATTGATGAAAATCATAGTAATTACAAATGAATACATACGTAATCTAGATTAATTTAAACATTTGGTCTGGCGTATCGTTTTATATTGCAGTTGCAGCGATCGCAGCCAAAGTTGTTCTATGTAAGTTTACTCAAAATTTATCTTTAGATATTTTGGATATAAGTTTATTTACGCAACACTACTTACTTATTTATCATTCTGCGGAAGTCATGTAAAGTTTTTTACAAAAACTTTACGAATTCTTTTATTTTTCAAATTAAGTATTTTCTATGTATTAGAAAATATTTTGGTAAAGATTATCAATATACATCTGTTAAAAGTAAGGTTTTTTTTGAAAAGTACTAGGACTTAAGGAAAATATCTCTCAACTATTATTTCTAAGTACTTCTGTAGTTCATTATTTTATAAATTGTACGTAAGTGCTAAATTTTGTAAAAAATAATTGGATATTTGCTAAAAGGCCCTAAATAAGCATCATAGGTTTAGCCCACTACCAGCATAGTTTGCGAATTAAAGACTTTTAATACCCCAAAATCCTTGTTGAATCATTTAGCCAATGCTGCTAATGCGGAAATCGCAAGTAAAAAATATACCTTTACTTACTTAAAAATCAATTCTGTAAAATAAGTTTTACTTATAATTACTTGTAAATAAATTTTGTACCCTAGCGAACCTATCTTTATAAATGTATTCGTACATAGCACATTAATGCTAAAATTTAGATATAAAGTGCGATCGCAATCATCTGCTCTTAATCTGCTAAGGCGAGATTTCTAAATTCCTACCTTTTAAGAATTTTTGCTCACCTGGGGAAAAATAGACGATTTTACGTGATTACAGCCAACGAAAGATTAAGGTTTCATCCTAGTTTGATGAAAGCTGTTTACGGGCGATCGCCAGTGGTGAATATAAATAAATAGAAATATTTCTTAAGAGGAAGGTTAAGTAAAATCAAGTATAATAAGCCACCCGATGCTGCCTTTGAGAACAACAGTAGATTTACGGTGAACTAATTAAAAAGATAAGTGCCAAGAGGATTTATCTAGGCGATCGCTGACAATTGAATACCACTGGTCTAAAGTTGCTTTAAATTTGGGGTGTTGTAAATCTGGCAGCCAAAGAATCAGCGCGTCCTCATCGTTATCTTGGTAGTAATGCCGCCGCCGCCCTGCTATTTTAAAGCCAAATTTTTGATATAAAGATATAGCCCCCAAGTTAGAAGCTCGCACTTCGAGAGTAGCTCGCTCCATTTTGCGATCGCAAGCTGTCTTGATAAGTGAATATAATAAAGCCTGTCCTAAACCTTGACGATGATATTCGGGATGAACCGCCAAAATTGTGATGTGGGCTTCATCTAAAATTGACCAAAAGCAACCCATTCCCAGCAGTCTCGAATTAGAGACAGAGGAAAATAAACCGAGCAAATCGCTGTTGGGGCTGTCTAACTCGCGTTGGTAGCCCTCCATTGTCCATAGCCCGCCAAAACAGGCTTGATCTAGTTCCAACAATGCACTTAGATGCTCTGGAGTCAGTAATTGAATTTTTAAGTCTAATGAGATCACATTTATTGAATAACGTTACAAACCCTTTGTAAACTGAGAATCAGGAGATGAACTCAAATCCCGTAATTTAAACAAGGAAAACTTTTATAGTTATGGTATCGACTCACCCCACTGGGGTTCAACATTCTGGAAGTCAATATTTACCTCAAAAGCGCGACACCAGTGCAAATCCATCGCCTATCAAGAACTTTTACCCTTGACTGCTAGAGTTCATCATCATGATCTCCTGGAAATTGGTGGGTGTGATGTCACAACCCTAGTTGAGCAGTTTGGTTCCCCTTTATATATTTTAGATGAAGAAACCCTGCGTTCGGCTTGTCAGCAATACCGAGATGCTTTCAAGCAATACTACATGGGCGAATCTCAAGTATTGTACGCCTCAAAAGCTTGGAATTGTTTAGCATTTTGTGCGATCGCCGCCTCAGAAGGACTGGGTATCGATGTAGTTTCTGGGGGCGAACTTTACACTGCCTTGGAAGCCGGTGTTAGTCCCAATAAAATTTACCTTCACGGAAATAATAAGTCTCGTGAAGAATTAATTTTAGCGATCGAGTCTGGTGTCACCATTGTGGCGGATAACTGGTATGAATTGCATACCCTTGCCGAAATCGCCCAACCGGCTCAACCGATCCGTATCATGCTACGGCTGACTCCGGGTATCGAGTGTCATACGCACGAATATATCCGCACGGGACACTTAGATAGCAAATTTGGCTTTGATCCTAACGATTTAGATGAAGTTTTTACCTTTGTCAGCCAACAACCTGCCCTTAATTGCGTAGGAGTACATGCTCATATTGGTTCCCAAATTTTTGAACGCCAACCGCATCAAGACTTGGCCGCCGTCATGGTGCAATGGCTGCGGGATGCCACGAAGTATGGTTTAAATATTACAGAGTTAAATGTTGGCGGCGGTTTAGGGTTAAGTACACAGAATCAGACGATCCCCCTAGCATTGAAGAATGGGTGAAGGCAATTTGTGAAGTTATCCAAAAAGCTTGCGTAACCGAAAACCTACCTTTGCCAAAATTACTTAGTGAACCGGGGCGATCGCTAATTGCAACTTCTTGCGTCACTGCCTATACTATTGGTTCATCCAAAGTCATTCCAGAAATTCGCACCTACGTGGCAATTGATGGAGGAATGTCTGACAATCCCCGCCCAATTACTTATCAATCAGTTTATCGGGCAGTCGTTGCCAATAAAATGTCTTCTCCCTTGAACCAAACAGTCACAATTGCTGGTAAACATTGTGAATCAGGAGATATTCTGATTAAAAATGCACTACTCCCAAAAACTGAACCAGGGGATATTCTCGTAGTTATGGGAACTGGTGCGTACAATTACAGTATGGCATCTAACTACAACCGCTTGCCCCGACCGGCAGCAGTCGTAGTAGCAAATGGCGAAGCAAATTTAATTTTGCAACGTGAAACTTATCAAGATTTAATTCGACAAGATCGTCTACCAGAAAGACTAAAAAATAGTCGTTAGTCCTTGGTCATTAGTCATTAGCTAGAAACTAAACCCCGTCTATTTTGAAACCTATAGTTTTTGAAGAGAGTATATTATTCTCTCGTGGCTTGAGTTTTGAGCTTTAGCCTCATTACAAAAAACTACGGTTTTCACAGTAGACGCGGTTTAATAACAAATGACAAATGACAAATGACAAATGACTAACCGTAATTAGAGGCAAAAGTGTAATCCAGATGTCATGAGAGATTGGTGGAAGCAATGGCTGACAAACCTGGGATGGTCACAGTCCTTGCTACTTGGGACTCTGGATATCATGTTAGTGCTGGCACTGACTTACATGATACTGGTTATTATTAGTGAGCGCCGGACACTGTGGATGGTGAGGGGATTCATTATATTAATGCTAGCCTCAGCATTAAGCGGCAGATTAGGGCTACCTCTGCTCAGTTTTGTATTAGAAAAATTGGTGATTGGTTGTGCTGTGGCGATGGCAGTTGCTCTCCAGTCAGAGTTTCGGCGTTTTTTAGAGCAATTGGGGCGTGGCGAATTCCGCCAGCTATTTCAACCAGATCGGCTGGCAATACCTAAATCTGATAGTGTAATTGATGAAATTGTTGAGGCTGTTAAAGAATTGTCAAAAAACCGCATTGGAGCTTTACTAATTGTGGAAACCACAGGGCCAATTGATGAGCGAGATTTTTCTGTGCCAGGAGTAAAGCTCAATGCGGAAGTTTCTAAAGAACTGATCCAGACAATTTTTCAGCCGAAAACTTTGTTACACGATGGGGCGACACTGATTCGTGGCTCACGGATAGTGTCATCGGGTATAATTTTACCACTTTCGGGACGCACAGCCTCGCGCCAGTTGGGAACACGCCACCGGGCGGCAATGGGAATTACTGAGCGGGTCGAAAATTGCATTTGTGTCGTTGTATCTGAAGAAACGGGTTCTATTTCCTTAGCGGAACGGGGAACCCTAAATAGACCACTGACGATTAGGAAGCTAAAAGAGTCATTAGATGCTCTTTTGTCTCCAACCGTAGATAGGGAAGCTGTTGCTCCTGGTCTGTTGAGCTTTGTTCGTCGGATAGGTGGCAAGACACTAGCACTGGTTTCACGTTTACTCGGATTACCATCGACCGCTTCTCGAGATAAAAAATGACAGGACAACATATCAAACTGCAAGATTTGCCCACAGACTTAAAACGAGAACTATTGCCGCAGCACGTTGCGGTGATTATGGATGGCAATGGTCGATGGGCTAAACGTCAGGGTCTACCCCGAATTATGGGTCATAAGCGAGGAGTAGATGCTCTCAAGGATTTACTTCGGTGTTGTCAGGATTGGGGAATTCAGGCGCTGACAGCTTATGCTTTTTCAACGGAGAACTGGAAAAGACCGCAGGAAGAAGTAGATTTTTTGATGACTCTCTTTCAAAGAGTTTTACGCCAAGAACTGCGGGAAATGGTGGAAGAGAATGTTCAAATTAAGTTTGTCGGGAATTTGCAAGACCTGCCACGATCGCTCCAACAAGAAATATCCCGTTCAATGGAAGAAACCAAAAATAATCGTGGTATCCGGTTTTCGGTAGCAACTAATTATGGCGGACGGCAGGAAATTTTACAAGCTTGTCAAGCGATCGCAAAACAAGTCCAGCAAGGTCTGCTACACCCCGATGAAATTAGATGAAACAGGTGTTTGAAAGCCACTTGTACACAGCCGGAATTATTGACCCAGATTTGTTAATTCGCACCAGTGGAGAAATGCGCCTCTCAAATTTCCTTCTCTGGCAAATGGCTTATGGAGAAATTTACATTACCGATGCTCTCTGGCCCGATTTTGACCGAGCTGAGTTTCACCGCGCCTTATGTGCCTACCAACAACGCGAACGGCGATTTGGAAAAGTATAAAATTTACAATCGAAGCCAACCGCCAATTTCGGACTCAGTGGGTTGACTGGAGATGACCACAACGCTTGTTACGGGATTTCCAAGAAATAAATTATCCAAATAAACGAACCACTCCAGACGCAGAGAACACGGAGTGGAAAGGAAGAGAGAGATTTTGCAATCGACTTTGGAATATTTTTTTATTTGGAAGTCCCTAAGCAAGAGGGAGAGTTAGTGTTAACAAGGAGTATCAGGAATCAGAGTCGTGAAATAGGGCTTTGATATCTCGATAGCCACTAACAACACGAAAAATCTCCACATCTTGCCCTATAAACATGTAGAGGATGAGGTAATTGTCTATTGAGAGGCTACGGATACCAGGTAAAATTTCATCACGCTGTCGTCCTAGACCAGGGAACTGAGCAATCTTGGCAAATTTCGCGTTCAGCTTACTCAGAAAACCCTCAGACTGAGCCAAGCCAGATTGTCTAGCAATGTAATCCGCTATCTGCTCAATGTCTTGAATTGCAGGTTTGGTAAGGCGAAATTGTGAGGTCATGTTTTGTCTGAAACACCATAGCGCGAGCGCACATTGGCACGAATTTGATCCATTGCAGCCGAACCATCAACAACTTCGCCCCGCTCGGACGCTTCCCACCCAATCCGCGCTTCTTGTTGCAAGTCTTGTAGTCGTCCTTGATAGATGTCTTCTTGCTGTTCTAGGAGTTTTACGCCTGCAAGAATAACTGCGATTGCGTTCTGATACTTACCGCTAGTGAGTTGGCGTTGAACTAGGGCTTCTACTTCAGGTGGCAGAACGATTTGCATGGGTTTTTGTCGGAGTAGGAGTAACTTTAATTGTAAGCGATCGCTTTTGTCAGCTATGCCTTACAAGATTGGCAATCACATTTTTACGATGAACTGGACTCAGCACTTCTTTATGGCCCAGAAAACACAGCTTGTTCTACATCATCCCGACTAAGAGAATACTTAAATGAGCGTTGGATATCTTGTCCATTTTCCCCAGATTGGACGTATCGTACTACGATTTGCTCAACATCAAGCCATAATTCAGCTTGCCAATTGGGGCGTTGTACACGCCAGCAATGCCTCTGTGTTTCGTCTTGTTGACATCCTTGGTCTTTTAGCCACTGCTCAATTTGTGGCAGAGAATGATTATATAGAGGGGTATCGGAGGGAAGAAGAGGCATAGGAATTTTAGATTTTGGATTAGGGAATTTTTTAATTTTTAATTATCTAGGGGTAATTAATTGCAACAAATAGGTAATCTGACTGGTGTATAAATGCAGTTGGTTGCAGCAAATGGGAATGGATCGCAGCCTCGCCACGAGTTAAGCCAATGGCAACTGCTAATAACAGACAACCTACAAATGTTAACACCAGCATAAATAAAGCAAAGATTTCGCCAGATGAGAGGGGGCGATCGCTCGCGTCGAGGTAAGCTGATTTTGACCAGTCATGACACGAGACGGGATGATTCAAATCAGGAGGTGGTTGAATCACGCCAAAGCGGGAATAGCCGATTTTTAAATCGTAGCTTAATCGTCGTTCTGGATGGCTAAGGGTGGCGTAAGCTTCATTAATTTGCTGAAATTTGGGAGTGGCGATCGCAGTCGGCAAGTCTGTAGTATCAGGATGATAGCGTTTGCTCAGTTCCCGATAAGCGCGACGAATTTCAATTACCGATGCCCAGGGATGTAGTCCTAGCAGGGAGTAATAAGTTGGTTCACTGCTTTGTGGCATTGCCCAATTTTGATTCACATCTGTTTGAGTCACTTTGCTCAAAGATATTTTTTATATTTTAAATCCTTTATGAATTCGAGAAGACACAACAGATATAGCATCTGATAAGATAACTTAATAAAGCATTTGGCTAACGTATTAAATCAGCACGGGGTTTAAAGGTTTCAATTTGCCGTAACTTTTCGTAAAGTTCTCGTTCTTCTTGACTAATATTTTTCGGTGTAACTATTTGAATTTCTACTAATTGATCGCCACGTTTTCCGTCATCATTAGGATAACCTTTATTACCTAGTCTAAATTTTTGACCAGACCTAACTCCGGGAGGGGTGGTCATTTTTACAGGGCCATCAAGAGTAGGTGCTTCTACCTGTCCTCCTAAAACTGCCTCGCTAGGAGTAACGGGAACCTGGCAGACGATATTTGAACCGTCTAATTTAAATAATGGATGAGGCTCAACAGTAATTTTTAAGTATAAATCGCCACCACCAACGCCTTGGTTCCGCAAACGGATGGTTTGGCCTGTTACCATACCGGGGGGCATATTAACTTCTAACGATCGCCCATCTTCCAAGCGAATGCGTTCATTACCACCTTGATAAGCTTTTTCTAGTGGTAGTGTTAATCTGGCTTCTATATCACGACGCGTAGTGCGAGGTGGGGGGTTAACTGTATAGGCAACTTTCGTTCTGGGGGAACGAAACGGATCGCTATTATTGCCATTATTAGAATTACTTGCCCCACTCTTATTTTTGACGCCGATAACTTGATTAATAAAGCTTTCAAAATCAGAGTATTGGCTGGGATCTACCTCCTGATTGCCGTTGCGATCGCTAGGGCTACTCTGCCAAGTTTTAGCCTTTGGTGTCTGTTTGTTGCCCGCAAAGCCTTTTTGCTTCCAGTAGCGGCTAAACTGGTCGTACTGCGATCGCTTGGCTGGATCTGAAAGCACTTCATAAGCCTCACCAATATCCTTAAATTTTTCCTCCGATTCTTTATTACCCGGGTTGAGATCGGGGTGATATTGCCTTGCTAACCGCCGATAAACCTTTTTAATTTCCTCAGCAGAGGCATCTTTAGATACTCCTAAAATCTCATAATAATCGCGGAAATTCGGCAAATTTTGCATAGTTCAGTTATTTAAATTTTAGATTTTAGATTCTGGATTAATTAAGAATTTAGGAGAGAGGAATTATGAGTTAAGAGTTGAAAGATTTAATTTTTAACTCCTAACTCCTAACTTCTCACTCCTCACTCCTAACTTTTATTAAAATTACTACAACCAATCATTGTCTTCTTCATCATCCCAGTTATCTTGGTAGGTGGGACGGGATTTGCGTGGAGGACGGCTTTCATAAGAGGAAGAACGGCTGTCGCGGCCATAATCTCTGCCATAGTCTCTGCCATAGTCTTTACTGTATGAGTCACGTTCTCGATATACATCTCTGGGAGATTCGCGATCGCGTTCCTTATCACCGCCTGTAAAGATGTCACGGATAGTACCAAATAAATCGTCGTCTTCATCGTCAGCATAAGACTGGCGGACTTCCCGATTTAGTTCATAGAGAGCATCTTGCAAGTCGGCGTAGGCTTGATCAATACCGCGATCGCTATTTTCTCTAAGACTCTCTTTTAAGTCTCGGCAAATATTATCAATTCTTTGGCGGCGGTTTCGGGCAAACTGCATACCAAATTCCAGTGCTACTTCTCTGAGTTGTCGTTCTGCTTGGATAATCAACGCCTCTGAACGAGTCCGCTTTTCTACTCTTTCTTTACGTTCGCGATCGACATCGGCGTATTTCTGGGCATCCTGAATCATCCGATTCACTTCCGACTCGTTCAAGGTGGAAGCGCCTTGAATGGTAATACTCTGCTCTCGCCCAGTGGTTCTATCTAAAGCTGTTACTTGTAAAATACCATTAGCATCGATATCAAATGACACCTGAACTTGGGGAATTCCTCGCGGTGCTGGCGGGATACCATACAGCTTGAAACGTCCTAAAGACTTGTTGTTTGCTGCCATTTCCCGTTCGCCCTGGACTACGTGAATTTCCACAGTATTTTGGTTATTTTCAGACGTGGAAAAAATGTCAGAACGGCGGACTGGGATGGTAGTGTTGCGGGGAATAAGTTTTTTCATCACGCCGCCGATGGTTTCCAATCCCATAGAAAGGGGTGTGACATCCAAAAGCAGCACATCTTTAAGTTCGCCTGCGAGAATTCCTGCTTGAATTGCTGCACCCACTCCCACTACTTCATCAGGGTTGACGTTTTCGTTAGGTTCTATGCCAATTAAGTCCCGTACTAGCTGCTTCACCATTGGCATCCGTGTAGAACCGCCAACTAACACCACTTCTTCAATGTCTCTGGATGAGAGTCCGGCATCTTTGAGGGCGCGTTTTACTGGCGTCCGCAAGCGCCCCACCAAATCACCACACAAACCTTCAAACTGGGAACGCGTTAGACGAGTTTCCAGATGTTTGGGGCCATCTTCCGTGGCGGTGATGAAGGGTAAGTTAATATCAGTGACGCTGACAGCAGAAAGCTCAATTTTGGCTTTTTCCGCAGCTTCCATCAGACGTTGCAAAGCTTGGCGATCGCGTCTTAAGTCTACCTCTTCTGTTTCCAGAAATTGCTCTGCCAACCAATCTACGATTATTTTGTCAAAGTCGTTACCACCAAGTTGCGTATCTCCACTGGTAGCTTTGACTTCAAATATCCCATCGCCAACTTCTAAAATCGACACATCAAAAGTGCCACCACCCAAGTCAAAGACTAAGATAGTTTCCGTGTCACCCCGATCTAATCCATAAGCCAAAGATGCCGCAGTCGGTTCATTGAGAATCCGCAGCACTTCTAAACCGGCAATTCTAGCCAGCATCGCGGGTTGCCTGCCGTTGAGAATCGTTAAAGTAAGCTGGTACTGTAATCACTGCCCCTGTGACTGGTTCACCCAAATAGCGACTAGCATCGTCTGCCAATTTTTTCAGCACCATTGCCGAAATTTCTTCTGGGGCGAAATCTTTATTGAGACGGGGACAGGCAACTTTAATATTACCTACTTCATCTTTGCGGATGGTGTAGGGCACACGCTTGGAATCTGCATTAAGTTCGCCATACTTCCGCCCAATGAAACGCTTAACTGCGAAAAAGGTATTTTGGGGATTGAGGACGGTTTGTCGCCGTGCCATTTGCCCAACCACCCTTTCGCCTTCTTTGCTGAAGCCAACTACGGAGGGGGTTGTTCGCATTCCTTCTGCATTGGCAATCACCACCGGCTTGCCACCCTCCATAACGGCGACTACTGAGTTGGTTGTACCCAAGTCGATGCCGACTACCTTGCCCATGCGTTACTCTTCTCCTAAAGTGTCTTAGTATCTTTATTATGATTGGGCGGAACTACCTCTAGCTTCGTGCTACAGGATAAAAACACCTCAATGGTATAATACTCATCATTAAGGCAGTAAGCTGAGGTGTGCAGCTAGAGGAGATAGTTGCAAGACTAGGATAGCATTGAGATGGTTGGTGTGCCCAAGCAGCCTCGATTCTTGTTATCCGCCTACTCTATGTTTAAGGTATCTGCAAATTAAGAAATGCATCTTAATAATACTTGTTCTGCTTTTTTAAGTGTCAGAAAACTCTAAATATTGCCAGTAATTTAAAGATTTGAATCTAACAGAACGATTACAAACTTCTCTCAGTGAGATAGCGCGAGAACGAGATCCTTACATGGCAACGGCTGGACATTTTTTTGTCCAAGAATACATTCGCCAGCAATTTTCCCAATGGGGGAGTGTGGAAATCCACACCTTTGAAGTCAGGGGTAAAGCTTGTAATAACTTGATATTAAATTTGCCATCCCAAGGGAGAGGGCAAAAAAAAGATTTGCCACCGATTTTAATTGGCGCTCATTATGATGGCGTTCCGGGAACACCAGGGGCAGATGATAATGCTACAGGTGTAGCGGTGTTGCTGGAATTAGCCAGAAAGTTTGCTGCCCAAGCTGTCAGGTATCCCTTAAGACTAGTTGCTTTCGATATGGAAGAATACGGCTTACTGGGTAGTGCTGATTATGCAGCCTTGTTGCACGAACAAAAGCAACAGCTACGCTTAATGATCTCCTTAGAAATGCTGGGTTATACCGATTCTACGCCTGGTTCCCAAAGTTACCCCCCTCCTCTGGAACGCTTCTACCCAGATACAGGTGATTTTATTGCTTTAATTGGCAATTTGCGTATATTGCCTGACTTAATTGGCATGAGCCGTAATATTGGCAAAGCTGGCGTATCTAGTCAATGGCTACCCGTACCGAATCGAGGTTTAATAGTTCCCCAAACTAGACTTAGCGATCATGCACCATTCTGGGATCTGGGCTATCCTGCAATGATGGTGACAGATACGGCATTCTTGCGAAATCCACATTATCACAAAGCTAGTGATGCGATCGCTACTTTGGATTTAGATTTTCTGACTCGTGTATGTGAAGGGTTAGAGATAGCGATTCGGAGTCTATAAAAAGTTAGTAGTTAAAAATGATTGGGCGGAAAATATACTTTTGAAGTAATTATGTAGCTGAAAGTGTCAATATCATCAGTTATTTAACAAAATGTTTTAAATGCTACAAATAAAACTTGTAATGTCTACTTTAATCATATATTTTCCCTGTGCGATCGCGCATTTGGAGTCAAAGTAATTAAATCGTCAATATTGCGTTTCATTGTCTCGCAAATTGCATTTAATGGTAAATCATTAGCATCATAACCGAAGGGATTTTCTATCTCTAAGCCAATGGCTTCAATGCCAAACACAGTAAACCCAACTAAAGCAGAGATTAAACCTGTCCACCAACCGAGACTTTGTACTATTTGAAATGGGAGCAGAAAGCAATATAGTATCAGCAATTGCTTCAAATGAATAGCATAAGCAAGGGGCATAGGTGTTTTTAAAATACGTTCGCAAGCACCTAAATTATCCACAAGATTATTTAATAGTTCTTGCATAGATGTTAGCTGGTAGCTATTAAGGCAATTCCGATGATACTGTTCCTGTAAATAATCTCCTATCCAAAAAGCAACCTCTATAGGAGGATTATTCATAATTTTAAGTTTTATATACTTAGTAGATGGCATTAAGTCTTCTAACTCGCTATTGACAGCTTCTCCTCGCAAATGTAATTTAGTTGTTACAGCAAAAGCTACCAATAAGTTTAATGCCGTAATTTTGTTATCTTTATCTTCTGGTGAAATCTCATCAATTGATACCCAAATTTGCCGCGCTAAATTTCGGGCATTATTTACTATAGAACCCCAGCATTTTCTTCCTTCCCAAAACCGCTCATAAGCAGTATTTGTCCGAAATACAAGTAACAAGCCTAAAACAATGCTAGGAATAACACTCCCTAAAATAGGTTGGGATACAGGTACATCAAAATGGTAAAGTATAGAAATCAAAAATCCGAAAGTTCCACACCATATAATATGTTTGTAAACCGCTTTCGTTACTGAACCTTTAGGTTGTAATTGTGTGCGTAACCATTTGATTTTTTCGGCTGTCATGCAGTCACCCTAATAAAATATTTATTTAACCAATACATTAAATATTGGATAGTTCAAAAAAATAACTATAGAAATCGCAAAATTAGCAAATAGTATAGTTGAAAAAGTAATTTTGGTAAAGAATATGATCTGCTGGCGGCAATGATTGTATTCTAGCTTCTGTTATATAATATCAACTCCGGTTGAATACTTGTCATTAGGACTAATGCAGATTAAGTAGACATTAGACATCTCCAGAAATTAATTATGCGTTACCTGAAACCCTTGTAGAGACTTTGCAATGCAACGTCTCTACATTCATTTTCGGAGATGTCTATTATATACAGCACTTCCGGCAGCTATGAGGTACATCCTCAAAGCTAAAAGCTATGTTAGGAGAGAGGCAATAAGAAAAGCTGTATTGCATAATAGCGGGAAGCGCTGTAAAAGATATAAAAGTCAGCACAATTCGCTTTTTCGCCCATTCGCAATTAATGCCCACGGATAAATCCGGGGGCTTGAACCCTGCATTGTTTAAAACTTATCTATCCATAAATGAATTTAGGGGCTTGTACCATCAAGGAAGAATTGGTTAAAAGCAATGCCTACTTCTGGCTACGCCTATCCAGCAATTGTAAAGAGATGTAAAGCTTTCTCGACAGCTGCATAAATCTTGCACCTCACCCCGATAAGTCTATAGAAGAAAAGGTATATGCATATCGATGGTGCTTAAACATCATTATGTCGGTATCAAGTATGCCAGTAAATCCAAAAGTTCTAACCAGTAAAAATCCTGCCCTGTAAATTAAACGTCTAGACATAACTTATTTGGTTATGTCTTTTTTCTTGTCATTAGTCTCAAAACGTTGAATTTCAATCAAATAACCATCAGGATCGCGGAAAAAACAGTGGTAAATGTTGTACTTTTCATTTAGTGTAGGTGACTTTTCAAATTCGACACCACGTTCTTTGAGATATTCAAACCATTCATCCACCTGCTGTGTCACCAGGGTAAAAATGACACTTGATTGCTTGTCGCTTGGAGGAGTTAATTTTTCGCTTGCTTGACACAATCCTAAGTATCCAGAACCACTAACAGTATAAATTCGACAACTTCCTTGGTCAAGCCATAGCTCCAAGCCTAGTTTTTGCTCGTAGAATTGTGTAGATACATTGATATTATGGACATAAAAGAAGGTAACTTGCTGGTCGATTTGCGGATAAATAGGCATAAAATACATTTGAGTATATACCCTAACGACATCGGGCGATCGCAGATGTAAAAATTGATTGATGTTAGAAACCTGTTACTGCTCCAGAATGCCTTAAGTGCATCTGGAGTTTCTTTTTGTAAAAAATGATGTCTACGACGGGCTGCGCCTACAAAATTTTCCAAAATCATCCTGATATGTCAAAATATGTCTGAATAAGGATGCATACTGAATTATTTATATTTAAAACAGGGCATCACTATTGATGTACCCTTCCTGCCAAACAACTCTCGCAAAACAGCCTCAGTTTATCTGGGGCTATTTTGCGTTAATTGCAACAAAGAAGATGTGTAAACAAGAATCCTCAAACACTTTTATCTACATTTGAGTGTATACCCTGATGACGTAGGATTCTCTCAAGACGAAAATTTTGATATAGGTAAATGCGTATCTTTCCTGACTCCAGATTTGTCACAAACATTTCTGGAGTTTTTTCATTAAGCGATCGCACTAAATATAAATGCTTATTTTGTTGTATATGTCACAAAAATATCCTTTTTCATTTCAACTTCTGCCGGAGCATCTGGATTATAAACTGGTGATAATAAAAAACTAGCAAACGACGGTAAAGGAACTCCAGTTTTAGAACTACATGAGGGATAAAATAATGTGTAAAATGGCTCGGCGACAGAAGGAATATCAAGTTTAACGCCCATCGCACTTGCTAAAGCCTGAGCGCGGCTTTGAGCATCTTTCATCGCTGATTGATAAACTGAACTCTGCAAAGCCTGACAGTCATTAACTGCGTACTCAACACCCACATTCTTGACAGAAAGGTTTTCAATTTGGCTCGTGGACTTGTTCGCTGTAGCAACAATTTCCTGGACGCGATCGCGTGTTGGTTTTTCTAGTCTCACCAATATCTTGGCGTTATTTTCACTGGAATTAGGGTTAATTTGCACTTGAATTTTATCAGCCCTAATGCCTTTAGCAACTAAGCTATCCACTACAGGCTGAAGAGTTGCTTTGGTGATTAATTTTTTGTCTGATAACGGTTCTGCTGCTGTTTTGTCATTTAAAAGTAAAGTCAGTGAGGATTTACGGTGGGCTTCTGGGAAGGCTGATGGTTGCGTTTGTAACTCATCATTGCTAGCTCCGCTACTGAATGCCAATTCAATATCCGCTGTATCTGCTGGCACTCTCATTACGCCTTGACCGATTACCATTAATGAATGGCGATCGCTTGCTGGTGGGTAAAATAATTGGGCATTAGTGACTTTAGGTGTTAATGCTCCTACCCCGACAGTCACGGAAGTACTTAGCATTAGAGCAGTTATTTTTCTCATGTCCTGGGAATATCCTTTGAACTTAGTGATTGTCAAAGTTTACACCTCAATAGGAATATACTTAAAAAAATATTGAGCTAATCCCACGGCTAAAGTCTGTGGGATTAGCTCAAAAATTTAAAATTCACTGCGGAAGTTATGATATCTCAGCAAAGAGCCAAATCTGGTTAGAACTATTAACCAAACCAGTGGGAAGGTTCACAAGCTGGTTGAACTGTTTCACAAAGGTGATTGCCAATCCAATCTGACTTTTCTTGAACGATTAAACAGATGCCTTGGTGAATCAAATTTTGTAAATGTAATTGCTGCTCTAAGGGTTTACGAGGCAATTTGTAATAAGCCAAGTTTCCTTGTTCAGCTTCTGCTAACGGAATCTGTCTGTCAGAAATCACGCTAGAGAAAGAGGGAATCCGGTTGAGGACGAAAGCAATTAGCTCTTGGCGTAAGTCAGGAATAGCAAAGGCTTGTTGATATGGATTGAACGGATATGTACCCAAAACACTTTCAATCTCTTCTACTAGTGATTGCTGTGTTAAATTAACTACCGTTTTCATGATTTTTAAACTCCTTTTTTAATCAAGTCAATGCTTGGTGGAGAAAATAACTTTTTTAGATGGCAATCTTGTTATAACAATCAGTTCAACGTATTTTAACTGATAGATGCAATAGACCCTGAGACTAGTCTTTTATCTTGATAAAATATCAGACATTTAGCTTGGCTTATTTTAGCTAAAGTTTTTACTGTTTTATAGCATTACTTATTAAAACAGCGTCCAATAATCTGGCAAGTTACCGACATTTTATATTTATAATCCTAATTATTTCAAATTTCTGCTATAAAAGCAGAAATCTACATAAAACGCAGCATAAAAGCTAGGGGATCAAGATTAACATCAATAAAAAACTTAAATTAGGAACAACTTTTTAATGAAGTTAAGCTTTTTGGGTAATTTACATCACTTTTTAGAGTTGCGGCAAAATTTGCTGTTTCATCTAAAAAACTTATTTGTTCCACTCTGATTTAGTAAGCCAGAAAAATAGTTGGCTTACTATAGTGCAAAATCAGTCTAGCTACAGATTAAATGATCAGGTAAAAATGTTGAGAAAGTTCACATTCTCGAAAGGTAGATGACGCAACTGATTATTAATTTCATCAGCCGCAGCTAATCCAGAAAGCATTGCACCTTCCACCAAATTGCCGCCACACCAATCACCACAGCAAACTAAAGGTGAGGAAGTTCCCGCAGACAAAAAAGCTTCGTGCCAAGGACGACTAGGAAAGGCATAACGCCAACGATGTACTTGCATCCATTCGGGAGTATTCAGCCAAGGAAGAGACAGGGATTCGGCTGCTCGTTGCAACATATAGTGTCCGGCAGGTTGTAAATCCTGTGATTCTAGATCACGTTGGGCAAAATCAGCACTACTTTGCACTACAAAATGTGGTTGTTGAGGGTTAGGACGCTTGCTACTGTCCAAACCAATCCATGCTAAATCCGCATCATCGACAAAAGTTAGAGCTTTCCACTCAGGGAAGGGTTGGGATGTAGAAGGATATCCCGCGATCGCACTAATTGAGGGATAAAATTCTACAGAACGCAAGTTATTAAGAAAGGCTGCATCCAATATACTTTCACCCAAAGGTTCCAACAGCATCACAGCTTGGGGTGCAGGAATGGCAACAACTATAGCTTTTGCAGTTAATTCTTCATTACTAGATTCGAGAGTCAAACGCCAACTATTTTCGGGAGTTGGGGTAATACCAATAACACGCTGATTCAGTAATATTTCTAAACCCGGAGCAAGGGATTTAGCGATCGCACTCATTCCTTCCGGTGCAACATATCGCGGACTGCGGTTTTTAGGTTCAGATAAAGGAGCGCCTGCTGTGAGTTCGTAAACTTCCTCTGTCCAAACTTCGAGAATATGGCGCGATCGCAATATTTCTACAAAATGTTCAAATAATTCACCCTTTGGCTTCAGGTAACAAGCCCCATGATCCGCGCAAGTTCCCTGCAAGCGGCGTGTTGCGAGTCTTCCTCCCAAGCCACGCGATTTTTCCACCACTACCACCGAATATCCAGCTTGACTTAACTGCTGGGCACAGACTAAACCCGCGATTCCGGCACCAATCACTGCAATATCAGTCATGAGTCAATAGTCCCTAATCATTGGTTATAGTTATTGGTCATTAGTTATTCGTTATTATCAAAGGACAAAATTACTACTAATGACTGCTGAAAGCTAATAGTAGAATAAGGTACAGAAAGCTGCATGGAAGGGAGGATGGGAAATTGGATGAAATGAGGGCGGCGCTAGAGTTAGCGACCGAAGATGAATTGCAAGACTTAACGGCAATTCTATTTAGTCGTAAGTTCAATCCTTTAGACTATGTACATACACCTGAACCCATCGAAGTGCAAAGCCAAGACCGCAAAGCTTGGTTAGATGCACTAGAGGGTCGCTTTCGTTTTTTGGCGGCAGATGGGATGACGGTTTTACGGGGACGCACAGGCCAGGTAACTTACCGACAGGCGTTAGTTCAAGTATGTAAGTATCTAAAAATTCCCTATTCTAATCAACTAGCAACTATTGATTTAGAAGCAGAAGTATTTTTACATCTGCTAGGACAGGTGTGGAAAAAATTGCCTGAACAGGAAAAGCAAAAATTGACTTTAAGAGTGCAGCGTCAGTTGCTCAAATCAGAACTAAAAGAACCGCTACCACTTTTATTGCAGCGTGATCCTTTAGGCTTACTTTTCAAAGGTGGTAGTGCGATCGCGGTTACTTCCATGCTCCAACCACTTGTACTGAAGCAAATTGCTCGTCAATTTGCCATCCACTTTGCTACTTATGAAGTAGCCAAACAAGCGGCAATTACAGGCACAGAAGCAGCTGGCAACGCAATTTAAAAGCTATGTACCTATGCAAATGGCGCAACGGGGTATGACTGTAAATGCAGCTCGTTATGGGGCAGCCCGCACTATGTTTGCCGTGATTGGGCCAATGATGTGGACTTGGTTTATTGCGGATTTAGGGTGGAGAGCGATCGCTACTAACTATGGTCGAATCATCCCTACCATCTTCGCCTTAGCTCAAATTCGCCTCACTCGTGAGGAATGTTGGGAGCCAGCTTGAATAAAGTTTTTAACTACTTCAAGTCTCGTTGGCAATCTTCTGGAACTACTCTCTATGGGCATTGTTAATCGTTCCCATTGAGTCCTTTAGTGGGGGCTGTGACTGTAGGTTTTTGTCTTCATTAATAACTTGGCTGAAACAATCCCGCAAAATTAACCGCCGCCCCCTCAACTGGGGATTTGCCCTTTTGAGTGTATTACTGATCGTGAGTGCTGGGTTTGCCCAGGACAAGACTGCTGCTTTTCTCGGCTTATTTAATTTATTACCATTCTTTTTACTTTTCGCTGCCCATAGCGCTCTGATTCAAACATTTGCCCAATTGCGGCAAATGGCTTGGGTTTTGGTGATCGGTTCCATGCCAGTGGTAATTATCGGCTTGGGACAGTTATTTTTAGGCTGGAGTTTGAAATTAGAAATTTTGTGGGTTGTGTTGGATTGGACGATCGCACCAGGAGGAAATCCGCCAGGGCGTATTGCTGCATTTTTCTTGCACGCTAACACCTTCGCAGCTTATCTAGTAATAATTTTCATCCTTAGTCTAGGGTTGTGGATCGAACAATGGCAATTGGGTATTAACAAGAATTCAGTCTCTAGTTCCCACTCCCCATTTCCCCTCCTCTTCCTAACCGTAGCGGTGATTGCCAATTTCATTACCTTAATTTTCACCAGCTCGCGTAATGGGTGGGCGATCGCTATTTTTGCCTGTTTAGCTTATGCATTCTACCAAGGTTGGCGCATTCTTGTGGGTGGCGTTGCTGCGATCGTTTCTAGTGTGCTTTTGGCAGCTTTTGCTCCTTTACCAATCGCTCAAATTTTTCGTTGGGTAGTTCCTGCGTTCTTTTGGGCAAGGTTAAATGACGATATGTATCCAGATAGACCAGTCGCATTAATGCGAAAAACTCAGTGGGAGTTTGCCTGGTCTTTAGCTGAACAACATCCTTGGACTGGCTGGGGATTACGCAGTTTTAGTGAACTCTACAAAGTGCAGATGCAGATTTCCTTGGGTCATCCCCATAACTTGTTTTTGATGTTATCTGCTGAAACTGGTTTTCCCAGTGCTTTGATATTTTCTGGCTTACTGGCTTGGATTTTGATTACAGGTATTCAATTATTGCAAAAGTCAAAATCTATAAATACAGGAGACAGATTGATATTTTTCAGTTATCTCCTGGCCTTTGTTGGGTGGATTTTATTGAATACAGTAGACGTAACCCTCTTCGATTTTCGTTTGAATGCGCTTTCATGGTTAATTTTGGCTGCTATTTGTGGAGTAGTAGATCGTTATAACCGACAAGACAAGCTTACATCTCATCAAAATTAGCTATTGGTTTTTTCAGTGTATGCACTGGGGACATTAATAGTTTTAAGTTAATAAGATTACTATATTGTGACTAATTAAATATTAGTCACAGTTGCTGATTGTTGGGAAGGTGTAGGGACAACCCTTTGGGGTTTTCCTGCATGACGGGCATCTCTTGTAGATGCCCTTTTGTATATTTATTATTTTCTTCAGTTAAGCACAATTTAAAAATTATTGAATTTGCTCGAATATCTGGAAAATTTTATCTTTCATAAAGGAATGTAAAATATGGTTACTGAAATGAAATTAGGTCTTTGTAACCCGCCAGAACCTATTTATTTGTATGTGAAAAGCGGAGAATTAAACGGTGAATCCTACTTGTGGTATAACTACGATATAAATAATGATCAAACCATTCCTGTCCACAAAACTGGTCTAACTGGGTATATATCTGAACTTAAATTAAAATCAGGAGAATTTAAAGGAAATATCAATAATAAATTACACATCGTTGTTAGAGCGGATGAAATTTATGTTGTGAGGACTGGAATAGAAACCAACTTTGCTAAAACTTTCCTTTTAGCTGCATCATGTGTCCAGGATTTTTCCAAGCCCCTGATTATCGCTGCAATTGCTGGAAAAGAGAATGTAGTTTTTTGTAACCTCTACGACGCAGCGACTAAAACCAGGATTCGCTCTGAATGGAACAAAGATGCCGATTGGCTAGCAATTATTGATAGTGTTCAAACTAAGTTGCAGACATCTCAAAATTCCCATATTGTCTCTGGTGAGCCAATACTATTTTAGAAAAATTGGGGAAGTTGGTTAAGTAATTTCTTTCCTAGCTTTATTCGCTACAACCTAACAAAATCACATTGCTCCCTAACGGAGTGATGATTTTTTTTTGCTATGGCTCTAAGCCTTGGTTACGCTTTTCTTGGATGACTTGTTGTAGTTCATCTACTCAATTGAGACGTTTGCCATTAGACTGAACGTGTAATGCTAGGGTCTAAATTTAGGCTTATTCATATTGAACCTTACAGGTAATCGGTGTAAGCTCTCGGTAAAATGGGTGTGTCGGTAACGAAAAAAAAGACGCCTCCATAACCAACCTTATGCTCACAACAGCTAACTTTCTTCAGTACACCCAATGGTCAGGTATAGCTACCTTGGTATTTGCTGCCATAACAGTTTTGGCTTTTATTCTCAAATGGGGCCTCCGCTTTCGGCTGGTGGGTACAACTGGCTTTATGCTGGTGGTGACGGCTGGTTTATTTGCACTCTCGATAGTCCCCTTGAGTCGGACTGTGATTCCAGGGGCAGCCCGGTACACTTTAATTTATGACAATGGGTCAACACAAGCGGTGATTGCTACATCACCCCAAATTACACCCACACAATTAGATGCAACTTTACGTCAAGCAGTTAGTAATCTGTTTTCTTCTGGTCGCTCAGGTACACGCCAAGAGGACAAGTTGACAGTTCGCGCTCGTACCATTATCCACCCGGAACCAGGGACTTCTGTACCAGTTTACTTGGGTGAAGCCAAGCGATCGCTCATTTCTCGTGAAAATTCTACGATCGCAATCGAAATTTACACAGAAAAATTCGCCCAATTGCCAAAACCTACTGCTTAAGAAGCAGGGGTGCAAGTAAGCAGAGGGAGATGAGGGGGATAACGGAGAATTATTGAAAAACTTTCTTTCCTCTCCCTTGTCTGTTCCCAATGCCCAATGCTCAAAAAATAAAATCATTTACCTGTTATCAGGATGACAAAATTTATTTTGTATTTACTGATACATTAATAGTTATTTTTAGATTAAGATATTCACACTTTAGTGGTTTTACTGTGGTAAAAGGTTAAACATTATCAATTCTCGATTGCTTTTCTTGAGAATCTGAGAGTGGTAATGTTAATGAATTATACGGTTATTCAAAACTTTGATAGTTCGGAATTTCAGGCTAATGGACATCACAAATTCAAGCAACGTCGTCAAACTGCTCAACCAGCCGACGATGAGCTTTGTATTTTTCAGATCGGTTAAAACCTAGTTGAGTCAGATGGAAGCTTGTAGCCATCCATCCTGAAAAAAGCGTGGCAACAAGTATCTCTGGCTGTAAGTCTATTAGATTAAGAAATATCAAGGTTTTGGCAAACTACATTCTATGTCTAATCAACTTTCTACTCAACCTTCTTTGTCTACTCAAACCTCTAGTTCATTCTTGACGCTCACAGTTGCCCCAGCAAAAGTAATCCGTGGTTCTGGGGTGTTGCAAGCAGCCGCAGCAGAGATCGCCTGTTTGGGAAGTCGTCCCTTAGTTGTGGCAGGTGATTCTACTCTCGCCATCAGCCGAAAAAATTTGCTCCCAGTTTTAGAAACGCAACAGTTACATACTGCCCAAGCTTCATACAGTGCAGATTGCTGTGAAGCTAGCCTGAAATCTTTACAGAAGAAAGCAAAAGAACATAAAGCTGATGTAATTATCGGTGTTGGTGGCGGCAAAGCCTTAGATACAGCGAAATTAGTCGCGTATCAGTTACAGTTGCCAGTGGTGACAATTCCGACATCAGGCGCTACCTGTGCAGCTTGGAGTGCCTTATCGAATGTTTATTCTGAAAATGGGGCATTTCTCTATGACGTAGCGCTGTCTCGTTGTCCCGATTTATTGATACTCGATTATGACTTGATTAAAACTGCACCACAACGGACTTTAGTAGCTGGAATTGGTGATGCGATCGCTAAGTGGTACGAAGCCTCCGTTAGCAGTGGGCATTTGCAAGACACTTTAATTATTGCCGCAGTGCAACAAGCGCGAGTTTTGCGAGATATTTTGTTGCAAAAATCAGCCGCAGCCCTGAAAGAACCAGGTAGTGAAGTTTGGCGAGAAGTGGTAGATGCCACTGTGTTACTCGCCGGAGTAGTTGGGGGACTTGGAGGGGCACAGTGTCGCACAGTTGCTGCCCATGCCGTGCATAATGGCTTAACTCATATTTCAGGACATGGCAGTATTCATGGCGAAAAAGTTGCTTTTGGGATTTTGGTGCAACTGCGTCTAGAAGAAATGCTACAAGGCAATCAACTAGCCGCATCAGCACGGCAACAGTTGTTAAAGTTCTACACAGAAATTGGACTACCCCAAAAATTAAGTGATTTGGGATTGGGCAATATTACATTAGGTGAGTTGCAAACAGCCACTGAAATTGCGCTAATTCCTAATTCTGACATCCATCGACTTCCGTTTAAAGTCGCGCCAGAACAGATGATGGCGGCAATGGTTTCTACTACTGCACCTATAGATAGTAGAGATACTACAAATCGAGTTTCGCCCAAGGGAATCAGTGACGAGGTTGAAGCATGAGTTTAAATTGGATTGTCCCAGCAGAACGTATACAAAAACTGCCACCCTATGTGTTTGCCCGTTTAGATGAACTGAAAGCTAAAGCACGGGAGCAAGGGTTAGATTTAATTGATTTGGGTATGGGAAACCCCGATGGTGCAACGCCAGCCCCAGTTGTAGAAGCAGCGATCGCAGCCTTGAAAGATCCCGCCAATCACGGTTATCCTCCTTTTGAGGGGACTGCTAGTTTCCGCAAGGCGATTACTAACTGGTATCATCGCCGTTATGGTGTGGTTCTCGATCCTGATAGTGAAGCTTTGCCGCTACTGGGTTCTAAAGAAGGATTAACCCATTTAGCACTTGCATACGTTAACCCTGGCGATTTAGTTCTAGTTCCTTCCCCAGCTTATCCCGCACATTTTCGCGGCCCTGCGATCGCAGGTGGGAAAATTCACAGCTTGATTCTCAAACCAGAGAATGACTGGTTAATCGATTTAGCTGCCATTCCTGACGAAATTGCAAGACAAGCTAAAATTCTCTATTTCAACTATCCCAGCAATCCCACCGCCGCCACCGCCCCCCGCGAATTTTTTGAAGAAATTGTTGCGTTTGCCCGCAAATATGAAATTCTGCTGGTGCATGATTTGTGTTACGCCGAGTTAGCTTTTGATGGTTATCAACCCACTAGCTTGCTAGAAATTCCCGGCGCGAAAGATATTGGTGTAGAATTTCACACCTTATCCAAAACTTACAATATGGCTGGTTGGCGCGTTGGGTTTGTCGTCGGGAACCGCCATGTAATTCAAGGTTTACGGACACTGAAAACTAACTTGGATTACGGCATTTTTGCCGCCTTACAAACAGCAGCCGAAACCGCTTTACAACTGCCAGACGTGTATTTGCATGAGGTACAACAACGCTACCGTACCCGCCGCGATTTCCTCATTAACGGATTAGGAGAGTTGGGTTGGGATATCCCCAAAACTAAGGCGACGATGTATCTTTGGGTGAAGTGTCCTGTGGGTATGGGTTCCACGGATTTTGCTTTAAATGTATTGCAGCAAACTGGCGTTGTTCTTACTCCAGGTAATGCCTTTGGGGTTGCGGGTGAAGGTTATGTAAGGATCAGTTTGATTGCCGACTGCGATCGCTTGGGTGAAGCTTTACATCGCTTCAAGCAAGCTGGCATCCGCTATCAACCTGAAAGCGTAGTTTCTCCTTCAGAAGCGATCGCCGATCTCGTTAGTTGATTAGAGGAAGCTGGCTTAGTTAACCCCCGTCAAGAAGGACGCTGGATTTATTACAGTTTGAATCTGTCCAGAGGCAACACAAGACTTTGGGCTTATCTTAGTGCCATTCCCCAAAAACCAATTCCCAGACCACAAGGAAAGTGAAGAGTGCTTATCCGAACCGTATTGGCTTATGGGACGGTTGTTTTCGACAACATTGATGAATGCATCAAGTTTTTTCAAACAGAATTCAGGAGTCAGGAGCCAGAATTCAGAATGAATTCTGCGCGACTGGCGGATAGCGTAGCGTATACCCTTCGGGATGCTTCGCTTAGAGCGAGTACTCGAGCGTCGCGTCTGAATAAATGGGTTTAAGACCCCCACCAAATTTTCAATTTGGTGGTCTACAATGAGTGGCGGGTCTGAATCCCCCACTCATTGATTCTGACTCCTGTTAGCGGTAGCGGGGCGTTTAGCCCATTCTGGCTTCTGAATTCTTCTTCAATAATTTTTATGTATAGTGCTATGCTTTATATTGACACATCAAGTTTTTTTGAAATGATAAAAATATACTTTCAAAATTACCCATAATGGTAAGGTCAATGAACGCAATAGCAAAGAAATTGGCTCTCGTCTGTGGAGTGTTGGCTTTTGCGACAAGTTGCACAGCCACGCCTAATTCATCTACTCAAACTCAGTCGTTACCAAAGGTTGCGGAAGTTAGTGATTCGGCAAAGGTGAGAGCAATCAAGATTGATGGTTCCAGCACAGTGTATCCGATCAGCGAGGCGATCGCTAACCAGTTTCAACAGAACAAACAGCAATACAAAGGGCAAGTTGTACTAAATTTTTCCGGTACTAGTGCGGGATTTAAAAAATTTTGTAACAAAGAGACAGACATCAGCAACGCCTCGCGTCCTATTCTAAAAGCAGAGATAGAAGCTTGCAATAAAAATGGTGTCAAGTTTATCGAGCTTCCCATTGCCTTTGATGCACTAACCGTTGCCGTCAATTCCGAAAATACCTGGGCAAAAGATATTACCGTAGCCGAATTGAAAAAGCTTTGGGAGCCAAATGCCCAAGGAAAAATTACTCGTTGGAACCAAGTGCGATCGTCTTGGCCGGATCAACCAATTAATCTGTATGGTGCTGGCGGTCAGTCTGGTACTTTTGATTACTTTACAGAAGCTATTGTTGGTAAAACTAGAGCCAGCCGGACTGATTACATCTCCAGTGAAGATGATCTCGCCCTAGTGCGCGGAGTCGGCACAGATCCTAATGCCTTGGGTTATTTCGGGCTTGCTTATTACGAAGACAACAAAAGTCGGTTAAAGCCTCTTGCAATTGATAGCGGGAAAGGGGCAGTATTGCCATCATCTGAAACTGTCGAGAAAGCTGAATATCAGCCATTAGCTCGACCATTATTGATTTATGTTAATGCTCAATCTCTGCAAAATCAGCCAGAACTAAAAGAATTTGTAGATTATTACCTCAAGTATGCACCGATAACAACCAGTTCGGTTGGATACGTGCCTTTACCTAGTGAAGCCTATAAATTGGCAGAAAAAAACTTTCAAGCTGGTAAAGAAGGAACAGTATTTGCAGGTAAGGAGCAGATCAACTTCCAAATTAGTGATTTGTTGAAGACACCACAAAAATAGTGGTTTAACTCAAAAATCCTGATGTAAAAGAAAGTTTTGATAGGTTCGTAGTAAGGACTTCAGTGCTTAAAAAATTAAGGATTTTAGTCCTTACTATAAACCAATACAGTTCAGTTAAGCATCTCTTTCTTCTCTCTGCGTTCTCTGCGCCTTGGCGGTAGCCTGCGGCAAGCCGAAGCGTCTACGTAAAAAAAACGACTTTGGTAACAGAGTTTTAGCCTTAACTGAACCGTATTGTACTATAAACACACTATTGAATAAGTTTGGTGCTACCAATTAATTGAGGATGCATTCATAAACTCAGATTTTGTTGATTTAAATAAACCTCTAAGGAAAGAGTTGTAAAGTTAATTGATTCCCTCAGTTAATTATGAAGATCGTAAGTTAGCTTGCAGGTTGCTACAACCACAAATTAGGTTTGCGATCGCTTGAAGTAATTTAGCTGGCTCTACTGGTTTGGTGATATGCTGCTCAAATCCGGCGGCAATTGCCTGTTGATAATCAAACTCTGATGCATAAGCTGTCAGAGCGATCGCTGGAATTTTCCCTCCAAGTTCTGGTGACATAGCTCTGATTTGACGCATCAGCATATAGCCGTCTACTTCCGGCATTCCTATGTCGGTTAACAGCAGATTTGGTTGGAACTGAGGCATAATTCCTAGTGCTTCCATAGCAGAGGCTGAGTTACTACCGCGCCAGATTGCTCCAAAATGAAAGCGATTAACTCTCGTGTATCACGCTCATCATCCACAAGCAGAACTTTTACCCCATTTAGATCGGGCGAATCATTAGGTTGTTTATCGACTTCGTGAATATAATGAATCTTGATCAGAGGTAGCATGACTGTAAAAATTGCTCCCTGTTCTTCACCCAAACTTTCTGCCTTAACTGTGCCACCGTGTAGCTCTACGATGTGACGAACAATAGCTAATCCTAATCCCAGTCCCCCAAATTTCCTGGTAGTTGCACCATCAGCTTGTCGAAAATAATCAAAGACGAATGGTAAAAACTCTGGGCTAATTCCCTTACCTGTATCACAGACTCGAAGTTGAGCCTGAGAACCAATAGACTCTAAACTGATTTCTACCTGTCCACCTTGGGGTGTAAACTTAATAGCATTTGAGAGTAGATTCCAAAGGACTTGCTGCAAGCGACCAGAATCACCTGTCACCATAAATTTGGGATCGCATATTTCGTTTGCTTCCAGTGCAACTTGGATTTGAGATTTGAGATTGTCATCCAAATTGCTGTGAGAATTTTCTAATTCAAAATCGTTTGATGGTTCCTGAGCGAAGTCGTTCGCGTAGCGTCCCGCAGGAAAGTCTAAAATTGTAAATCGCAAATTGATCGATTTGGCTTGGGCAACTAGACGAACAGTTTCTATTGCTGCTGCGATCGCAACTGCCAAATTAACAGAAGTAACTAAATCTAAAATGGATGGAAAAACATATTCTTAATTTTACTTCTATGGTAAGATACCAACTTTAAAAGTATAAAGCTATGATGCATTTTTAATAAAATTTTTACCTTACCTTAACTGTTTTGATTAATGAACATTCCAAAAATCTCTTAAACACCCAACTGAAGAATATGCCAAGTGGAGGCTATATATTTAGCTGGTTTGATTGGTTTTGTCTTTGGTATCCTCCAGGCTGGCTAATTTTATTCAATCGGCATTGGCAGCACTATCACACCGATCAAGATGGTTGGAATTATCTAGAATATGGCTTATTTTTAATTCCTGGCGGATTTTATTTGGCACTGCTAAGTCGCTGGTTACGTCTGGGTTTTCGTCCACCTCGAAGAGAAATTGGTGAATTTGATCCCAAATATCAAGAAGCTTTTCGCTTAGAAGTTCTCAGCCCCATTGTTAAATACTATTTTCGTGCAGAGTTGCAACAAGTTGAGAATTTGCCGTCAACAGGGCCATTAATTGTGACAATGAATCACGCAGGAATGTGCTTTCCTTGGGACTTTTTGACCTTGGGTTATTTATTAAGTGAAACCAGAGGATGGGTAGTACAAGCTGTAGCAAATCCAGTATTATTTGAGCATCCTTGGATGATTTGGTGGCTACCACCTAAATGGTCGCAAGTTTTAGGTGGTGTACGAGCCGAATTAGATAATTTTGAGGCAGCGATGGCGCAGCCAACGCCTACGGCGAACGCACAAGGTAAAATAGTCTTATATGCACCCGAAGGTATCCGTGGACCTCTGAAAGGTTGGAGAAGACGCTATCAACTAGAAAAGTTTGATATCAGTTTTATTCAGTTGAGCGATCGCTATCATATTCCCATTCTCCCAGTTGTTTGCATCGGCAGTGAATTTCTCCATCCTTGGGCTGTTAATCTCAAAAAATTGCAACGATTAGTCAAGTTACCATTCTTGCCTCTATCACCTTTGATGCTTATCTTAATTCTTTTTCCCTCAATGGGAATTTGGGCAATGAGAACTCGTCTGCGTTACTCTATTAACCCTTTGCAACCAGCAGGATTAGATACTCACTCAAGTAAAAGGCGTGCAGTAGTTTATCAACAGGCACAACAATTACGAGAAAAACTGCAACTTCAAATTAATCATTTACTTGGGAAACCTGTAAGAAGCTAAGGTGATTTCTAGGAAAGAATTGACCAATAAAGGTAGAGTGTACCGTTGATGCAAAACAAACAGGAGCAAGCATTTGGATACGTTAGCCACGGCAGGCGCAGCCAAATCATTAACATTTTATTGGAAATCACCTTATGCCAAGGATAAGGAGTAATCATTAAGTACAAACTGGCAGAGAATTAGTATTACTATTTTTAATTTTTCAAGCCTCTATTAAAATTTAAACCTGTTAGTAATAAAGCAGCCAGTAATTAGCAAAATCCTTTTGAAACTCCAACTGTTCGTTAAAATTAATTTTTTAAATATAAAAAAAATTAAACACAAACATAATTTTATCCAGTCAGTTATAAATACCAAGGAATAATTAACCATCAATTAGATGGTAATTGGACAAATTTGAGTCATTGGCTAGGAAAATAGCCGCGATCGCAGTAAAATTACCAATGGTATGCTTATTAAGAAATAAATAACAAGCAGCTCATTATAAATAACTTTCATTTGATCAACATTAATGGAGATGTTATGGAACCTGCTCTTCCTCTTGCTGGCTTAAACATCCTCGTAGTTGATGATGATGATGATAGCCGCTTTTACATTACTACCGTGTTGGAAGGTGATGGAGCCACTGTCACGGCAGTTGTATCCGCAGCAATAGCATTGAAAGTATTGCCTGAGTTGCAACCAGATGTCTTGGTTTGTGATATCGCTATGCCTGATGAAGATGGCTACACCCTCATCCGCAAGATCCGGGCGCTGGAGCCTGATATTTATAGAAAACTCCCCGCTATTGCCTTAACTGCATACGGCGATAGCGAGTATCGTAGCCGTGCCCTGGAAGCAGGCTTTCAAAGTCATGTGGCTAAACCAGTTGAGCCTGGAGAACTAGTTGCGATCGTTGCTAATTTGATTGCTTATTACAAGAGTTAATACTAGTTTACAAAAGACATCTCCAAAAATTTAGTTATGAGCCCAAGTTATACAAATGTTGTAGATTTGTTTTCGGATGTATGTATTGATCAATACTCAAAAGAGAGTTATTATTTGCATGGTTCTGCTACTCCCAACATTTCTCGGTTAAGGGAAAAAGGGGAAGGTGAAAGGGAAAGAAAAACCCTTTAACTTTTACCCCAAACTCGATTAGGAGTTAAAAATTCTTAATCGAGAGGGATTGCTGCTACTCTACTACTGTTTCCCCTTTCACAGAGGAGAAGGCCTAAATATACTTCAAACTGGTTAAACCTTTATTTTTAGCATCAATGATGTTTCTAACACAATTTTAGGATTTTCGCTCCGGCGATCGCTTGATTTACAGTCGAAAAATTTGGAGTTTAATGTCATAGATTCTTTGCTTAATTCTAGCCGATGCCTAAAATACTGTAAAAAACTTCGATAGTACAGATGCTCACCTCGAAAAAGCTAATACATAGGGCTTACCCACTGTATTAAAGAATCATCTTTCGCCAATCTACGAGGATTGGCATAGAGCAAACCCAGATAAAACAGACTTTTTTTTCCCTCAGGCAAAAAACTGAGCCAAAAAAATATTGTCTGATTTTTGTGCAAGGAATTTATAGTGTCCTGCCTCTGTGGGCTTGTTTTGACATACCTAATAGTCTGTCTATCTGCTTGTCTTGGGTTGTTTCGGCAAAACTTAGACTACCTATCTTTTTGGCGAATGTTTGGAACGTAAATATGTCAATTACCCTTGTGAGGATTGAATCTACATGAATAAGCAAACTTTTACACATCCCTCTGTAAACTACAAATTTGATGAAGAAAATTTTGCTGTAGAAGATGAGTCCCTCTCCCTTAGATACTTTGAGCAACAAATCATCGATTCGCAGAAGTACTGGCGGCGTTTCGGCGGTCGTCCCGACTTCTCAGGGAAAGTCGTCCTTGAGATCGGCTGTGGGCATGGGGCCTTGTCTATTGATGCAGCCATTTCGGGAGCGCAGCGTGTGATTGGTCTTGACTTAATTAGTCAACGCATAGCATTTGCCCGCCGTATTGTAGGGGAACGCTTCCCAGATATCGCCAACAAAATAGAGTTTCATCATTTGGATATTGACAGCATGACGGCGCTTGACGGCAAAGTTGATGTCGTAATTTCCAAAGACACTTTTGAACACATTATGGGGCTAGATAGAGTTCTTCTTTCAATCAGACGGCTTCTAAAGGAAGGGGGCTTACTGATAACTGGTTTTAGTCCACTCTACCACAGTCCTTTTGGCGATCATGGATTTACCTCAATCGGACGACCCATCAAGCTACCGTGGTCGCATTTAATTCTTGGCGATGCGCGTGTTGTCGCACATTATAAGAAATATCATCCCGGAGTTGAGTGCGATTCGATCTATGAGCTTGGACTTAATAAACTCAAGCGCCACGAATTTTTGGAAGCCTTTGATCGAACAGGATTTAGGGTTGTTAACGAGACCATAAATGCTCTAGAAGGGGCTTCCAAACTGATGCCAGTGCTTCGACTTCTAAATAAAGTTCCTGCCCTTAAAGACTACACAACTGTCAGTATGTACGTCGTGGCTCGGAAGATTTAGTGTCTCATTTAACAGTTAACAGTAAACAGTTATCAATTATTAGTGATTTATTTATCCTGCAAGTTTTAAGCCTATGCGGTAAAGGTGAAATGCGTTGGTGGCACATATTACCTACGCAGATTATACGCACGAATAACTGATAACTGTTAACTGTTAACTGTTTTAAGGATATTAAGAGCTACTACTGCTTCCGATTTGTGGTGTCCATAGGGATGTTCGCGATCAGGTTTATGAGAGTGAGATTCAGACCCCTTATTCCGGTAAGATTAGTACTTATCAAGAAGCTTTAATCCAAAAGATATGTCTTCAACTCCTCTAACATTGAACCTAATTGAAGGTTCAGTCTCCTTCAGTTTTTCACCCGAAGCAGCACGAGAATTAAAGACAGCAACGGATAAACTGATGGAGAGCCTGAAAGCTGTCGCCGCTAAACCCACTCCTGGCGGTGGTAGAGTCACTCCCCAGCCTCCCCTGGAATATCGTTATACAGGCGAACTATTTTTAGAAATTTTCTGTAATCCTAATATCTGGCCAACGCCCTTCGCAGCCAAGGTTTTGCTGACTGTCCGCAATCTCAACATCCGCTTGACTACTGAAGCTGAACTTACTCGCATCATTGAAGACATTAATCAGTATTTAGAGCAAGTAGGATAATAGGTAAGCTGATTTTTTTATGCTTTTCGAGATTTAAAAAAATACTACGTAAAACAAATTTTGAATTTTTTCAAGGTTTAGCCAGTTGCTTGCGGAGGTTCTCTTTGTTGCTGCAACTGGTGATGGTTAGCCCAACTTAGTAAACTAAAACTTTTCAGGACGGATTTTGGCTTGGAACAGCAAACAGAATACCGCTTACTTGAAAAAAAGCGATGCAATGAATTGCGAGTCAAAAGTGAGGTTCCTACACTTCTAATACAGTTAGGTTAAGATCCCACCGCCTACGACGACCCCTTTAGAAGAAGGGTAAAAGCGGGTTCAAATTCCCCTTTTTAAGAGGGTTGGGGATCTCCAAAATATTAATACGTTAACCAAACCGTATTGCCTATACTTCTATCGGATCAATGTAGGAACATCACAGTATCTATATACTAAACTCAAGCCGTGACACCAGATATACATAACAAATGGTTCTGACGCATTCTTTGACTTGAGAAGCTGTATAAATTCAGACCAAAATGCTTCTGTATTAATGAAAAACGCAAGATTCTATGTAGGGCAATGCTCATTAAAAACCAGAGATTATCCCCAGATTGGGCTTTAAATCGTTGATGGTGACACTCACACATCGAAAATAAGCTCCCAATCCAAATCTGAAATCAAAGATTGATTTAGTCGTTGTCCCACTGTTCACGACCAATTAGGTCGCCAATGCGATCGCGTAACAAAAAGTCACATTTCTCTAATTCACATTCAACGCAAACCCACTCTCTCGCTGGAATGTATTGGCAGAGGGTATATATTGGCTGTTGTCGGCTAATCATTCCCTTTTGCACCAGTCGGCGTGCTTCGTCTTGAATCAGATCGAGAGAGTAGTAATTGATAGAAGGCACCGTATTCACACTCATGTTTTTTACTCACAAATTAACACTTACGATAGTGTTCCCGTTAATAATTAGGAACAAACATTACAGAAATTAGACTTGTGGCTAGGATTTTGTAGTTTGCTATACGGAACTATTTTTATTTTGACGCTACATCTCCTGAAATTATCTCAAGATATGTTAAGAAAGTCAACGAATCCTGACATTTGTCGAAAATTCGCTTTACAAAAAAAATTCCGAGTAGTTAACTTAACCTGCTATGTCAGATGTATGACTTTGATGCCACAAGTCTGAAAGTCCTGCCATTACTGTCTTTAGGCAAGATTTGGTAGGTGGGAAGAGTTTATTTCACGTAGGCGTAGTTCGCCGCAAACATTGCTTACATATCAAAAATCACCTTAAAACCGGATCTAGAACTGCTGGTATTTATCTAAGGGTAAACAACACAAGAATATTTGTCATATATTAGGGTATAAACTGTTGCAAAACATAACGGCTAAAATATACTACGAAAGCTTCTACACTAGCATCTGTTAACATTTTTTTAAGCAAATCCGCAATTATATAGGTTAATTTCAGCACTCCCATTAAACAGTTTTCTTTAGATAAATATCATGTAAGAGGTAGAATCAGGGGACTCTACTTGAAGAAGCCACAATTCAGGATAAAAGGCAAAGAAGCTCTTCGCGTTCGCACAGCGTGTCCGATAGAGAAGGAGAAGAAAAAGCTTTACGCTGCTCTATCGCGCCAGTCTTACAGAATACCCAACTAAACTCTGACGACTGGCAACATTATTCTGTTCCGAAAAAAATATTCAATCGCCGTGGAAGCAAGAGAACAGACAGTACTAGAGTAGAGACAAAGGTTAAGACAAACAGAAAGCGTATATATACAACTACTGAATTCCTGAATTAGGTTATGGTTACATTAAAACAGACGTGATCTGGTCACGTCTGTAAGCTGTTTGGCGGATTTGCTGAGATTAATTGTTCTGAAGTTACATTGTTGTTTTAGTTACTTATTCGGAGAATTCGTCATCATTTTCATCAGTGCTGTCTTCTACTGCTACCAGATTTTCTGGCGGACGTTCATGGTTAAGTTGGTTTAATAGGGCCAGTACTTTATTACCGCGTTCTATGGAGCGATCTTCAAGAAACAGCACCTCTGGTGTACGACGTAGCCGTACCCGCGCCCCAAGTTCGCTACGGACGTAACCTGTAGCCGACTTTAAGCCTGCCATTGTTTCTACCTTAGCTTCATCTGTACCATAGATGCTGACGTAGATTTTGGCGTGTTGGAGATCGCCAGAAACATCAACATCAGTAACGCTTACCATTCCTGTACCCACACGGTCATCCTTAATGCCATTGAGCAGCATTTGGCTAACTTCCCGTTTGATCAATTCAGCAACGCGGGAAACCCGGCGATTTGTAGCCATAAAAATTTCGCCTCCTTCACAGAGGTTGTACAACAAAAATATATGCAAGTTGAGTAAACACTACTTAGCGAAAGCAACGCCAAGAAGAAGTGTTTGTGGGGCATAACCCCGATATAACGCTAGTCTAGATTGTACTCAAGCCCAGCATTGCCCGTAAGGTGAGAGTAAGGAAGACTAGGCTGCTCATAAACAAACCCAAGATAGCGATCAAAGTGACTGGGCGCTTCAACAATGGCACTAACGGCGCAAAGGTGTTCAGAAACAGTCCTAAGACGATACTAATTAAGTACCGGGGGTAGCGAAAGACGTTATCCCAAAATCCGTCAAACATCTGAATGTAAACTGCCTTGTTATATACTTACGTTTGTTTTGATATGCTTTATCTACTCAATTGTAATCTATGCGGCTGGAAAATTAGCCAGCTAATGTAAAATATACTTCGTCGGTTATATTGGCTTTATTTAGTCACGATTATTTTCAGTTAAATTGCAAGTAAATGGTAATTCAAATCCCCAAGGAAACTAGCCCGCGTCCATTTTTGAAGTGGGCAGGGGGTAAAAGTAGGTTGATACAGCAATATATTCCTTATTTTCCCAAAAGTTATAAAAATTACTATGAGCCATTCTTGGGTGGTGGTGCTGTTTTTTTCTATCTCCAACCAAGTACAGCATTTTTAACTGATATTAATGCCGAATTAATTAACACTTATTGTTGTGTTAGAGATCATGTTGAAGAATTAATTTCTCTATTGAAAGAGCATAAAATCCGACATGATAAAGATTATTACTATAGTATCCGAAACCACTCTGGTGGAACTGACATAGAAAAAGCTGCTCGTTTAATTTATCTTAATAAGACTTGTTTTAATGGTCTTTATCGAGTTAATTCACAGGGTAAATTCAATGTGCCATTAGGCAGATATGACAATCCCAATATTTGTTCTGAGGTTTTATTAAAAGCAGCTTCAGAAGCACTTTCTTATGCAGAAATCAAACAAGCGGATTTTACAGAAATCTTAAATCATGCAACTAGCAGTGATGACTTTGTATTTTTTGATCCGCCCTATCATCCTATCAGTGAGACTAGCTATTTTACTGCTTATAGCCAGAATTGTTTTAGCAAAAAAGACCAAGAACTTTTGAGAGATACTTGTGCAGAGTTAGCAAGTCGTGGTGTCAAAGTTATGGTATGTAATTCTGATAGCGAATTTATTCAAAAAATTTATAATGATATCAATTTTGAAACCTATCAAATCAAAGCAGCTCGATCAATTAACTCAAATATAAAAAATAGAGGGATGATTTACGAACTATTAATTACATCTTTTAAAGATTTTTATTTGCCCAAGCAATAAATCTGTCTAAGCTATAAACTGCAATTTTGAATTGGTATTAGTTGTGTTCTAGGAGCTTGACAATCTTCCTTACTAACTCCTCTGGTTCTAATGGCTTGGTAATATGAGCTTGAAACCCAGCAGTTAAGGCTTTTTGTTGGTCAATATCTGTGGCATAACCGGTAAGTGCGATCGCCGGAATCGTTCCTCCCTGATTCGGTGGGCGCAAACGAATCTGCTGAATCAGCATGTAGCCATCCATATCAACCATACCTATATCACTCACAATTACATCAGGAATGAAACTATCAAGTACTTGCAATGCTTCTAGCCCAGATGCTGCGACTGTCACTTTTGCACCATTTTGTTCTAGCAAAAATGCTTCAAACTTGCGTGAAAACTTATCATCATCCACGAGCAAAATTTGCAGGTTGCTTAAGGGAGTCTCTGCGCTTTCTGCATCAGCGTCGGCACAGTCAAGTACAATTTGTGCTGATTGGTTCAAGATCGGTATTTGAACTGTAAAGGTTGCGCCCTGATTCTCACCCAAGCTTTCTGCCTTGACTGTGCCACCGTGCAGTTCGACAATTTGGTGGACGATCGCTAGCCCTAAACCCAAGCCACCAAATCTGCGTGTTGTCGAGCTATCCTCTTGCCGGAAATAATCAAACACATACGGTAGAAATTCCGGTTGAATGCCAATGCCTGTATCGATCACTCGGATTTGAGCCTGCCCTTCAATTTGCCTTAATTCAATGATTACTTGTCCGCCATCTGATGTAAATTTGACGGCATTGGTAAGCAAGTTCCACACCACTTGCTGCAAGCGGGCAGCGTCACCAGAGATAGATGCAGGCAGATCGAGATCGATGTGTAAGTTAATATTCTTTGCTTCTGCTGCTAAACGCACCGTTTCCAGGGCAGCAGAAATAACAGAGATTAAATTAAGGGGAGCCACCTTTACGGATAGCTTGCCCTGCATAATCCGCGAAACGTCGAGTAAGTCTTCAATTAATTGTGATTGCAGTTTGGCGTTGCGCTCGATCGTTAGTATTGCTTCGCGTTGACGGGCGGCATTGAGCTTGCCTTTTTGCAGCAGTTGTGCCCAGCCCAAGATCGGGTTTAGAGGCGATCGCAATTCATGAGACAGCACCGCTAAAAACTCGTCTTTAATCTGGTTGGCTCGTTGCAACTGTTCTGCCTGTTGCTGAATCGAAACAATTAGGTTGGCTCGGTCGAGGGCGATCGCTATTTGCTCAGACATTAATTGCAGCAAATCGATTTCTTCTCTTGTAAAGCAAGTGCGGGTGCGGCTAGCAAACGAGATGGTTCCCAATAACCTCTCCTCCACAATTAACGGTTGACTGACATAAGCAGTAACACCGAGGTTGCGGATGATTTCGGCATGGGGATCAGTGGCAATTTGGGTGTGGTTGAGAACGATCTGCTGTTGTTCTTGCGCTGCCCAGCCACAGACGTATTCACCAAGCTCAATCCACTCGATCGCCTCAGCTAACTCTTGAGTAATACCCTCATAGTTTTTCAAGTGTAGGATGGGGCGGTTGTCTTTTGACTCGACGATGTAGTTGTAGTAAAAGTCCAACCCTAGCGCAGGTGCGAGTTTGCTGAATAAATTGTGCATCAGCGTCATCGGTTGCTCGACCGCCAGGAGATCGCTGGTGATGTCATAGAGCAACCGAAAACGTTCATCAGCTTGCCTCTGTGGGGTTACGTCACGCATGATTTTAATAAATCCTTGCACATCCTCGGTTTCATCGCGTATGGGCATCACAAAGCCACTACCCCAAAAGCGGCTACCGTCTTTTCGGATATGCCAGCACTCATTTTCTGCCTGTCCTTGAGTTTGGGCGGTCTGGAATTCCCAGCCAACGCGGTCTTTTAGGTTTTCTTCAAGGGTATAAAGGCTGCGACTGTCACGGCCAATGATTTCTGCTTCTGAATACTTGAACAATTGTTCAGCACCAGCACTCCAACTCGTGATCGCAGCGTTGGGATCAACGGTAAAAATCGCATATTCTTTTGCACTTGCCACCATTAACCGAAAGCGAGCTTCACTTTGTTCGAGAGCAATTTCGATTTGTTTGCGATCGCTAATGTCGTAGGACATTGCCAGCACAGCATCAACTTCACCGCGATCGTTGCGTAAGGGTGTGCCATGAGAAATATAGTAGCGATCGTGGCTGTTGTGCTCAAAGGCAAATGATTCGCCATTGAGAGCTTGACGGAAGTAGGGTTCATAGCTGTCTGCCAGGGCAGGTTCGAGGGCTTCCCAGAGTGTTTTGCCGACAAATTTTTCAGTAGTCATGCCAACCCACTCCAGCGCTTCGCCTTCTGCAAGCTGGTAGCGCAAATCTCGATCGACAATGAACACAGCGCCATGAGGCAGTTTGGCCGCAACTTGACGCAGGCGGGCTTCGGCAAGTTGGCGATCGCACTTTTCTTGGGCTTCTCGCAGCGCTCGTTGGACACAAGGAACCAACCGCCGTAAGTTGCGCTTTAGCACATAGTCGGTGGCTCCCAGTTTCAGCGCTTCAATCGCCAATTCTTCGCCCATACTGCCTGAGACGAAAATAAAGGGCGTGTCAGGACACAGGTTTTCGACAATTTTCAAGGCGGAAATGCCATCAAAACCGGGTAAGGCATAGTCTGCCAAAATCAAATCAAACGCATTGGCTTCTAATGCCTTCACAAACTCAGCGCGAGTTTCTACCCGGAGCAGTTCAAAATTAGCGCCGCCATCGATCAGGGTGATATGTATCACTTCTGCATCAAGGGGATTGTCTTCCAGCAAAAGAAACCGCAGTGCTGTCATAATTATTCTGCCTCATGTTTCGGCAGCGAAAAGTAAAAACGTTGCGCCCTGGTTGATTGCGCCTTCTGCCCAGATGCGTCCGCCATGTCGATGAATGATCCGCCGTACAGTGGCAAGCCCGACTCCCGTGCCAGGAAACTCTTCCTGGGGATGCAGCCGTTGAAATATGCTAAATAGTCGATCGCAGTATTTCATGTCAAACCCTGCACCATTATCTTTGACAAAGAAAATCACTTCCTGCTCCTGTTCAACCCTACCAATTTTGATAACAGCTTCGGTGTTATTGCGCGTGTATTTGACAGCATTCGACAGTAAATTTTGCAGTACTAGCCGCAGCAGTACTGGGTCAGCCTCTACCGTTGCCAATGGCTCGATTTCCCAGTGGAGCGATCGCCCAACCAGTTCTGGCTGCAATTGTTCTCGCACTTGTTGTATCAATTGACTGATATTAACAGTAATCAAATGTATTTCTGTCTTCCCCAGGCGGGAAAATTCCAGCAAGTTGTCTACCATTTTTTCTGCCTCAAGAGCAGATTTCGTGATAATTTTGATACTTTGCAAACTGGATGTATCGACGAGGGTTGCTGCATTGAGCTTTGCCTTGCAACTGTTCGGCAAAGCTGCTGATGTAGCGTAGCGGCGTTCGCAAGTCGTGGGATACTGAGGAAGAAAAACGCCTCCAGTTCTTGGTTGATGGCTTCTAGTTGAGCCGTTCGCGCTTCCACCTGTTGCTCTAAGCGATTGTTGAGTGTTTGTACAGCTTGCATTACCTGTTCGCGGTAGACTGCTTCGCGTCGCAGTTGTGCTAATTGGAGGTTAGCATTGACTCGCGCTAATAGTTCTCGTGCCGAAAAGGGTTTAATTAAGTAGTCATCTGCGCCAGTTTCTAAACCTTGCACCCGTGATTCTTCGCCAGCACGGGCAGAGAGCAAAATAATCGGGATTGTCTGGGTATTTGGTGAAGCCCGTAGCGATCGCAGTAACTCAAATCCATCCATTCTGGGCATCATCACATCTGCTAACACTAAGTCATAGATGACACCTTCGCCAGAGCGAATCGCATTCAGCGCGGCTAACCCATCATTTACAACTTCCACCTCATAGTACTGGTTTAACAACCGCCTGAGATAGCCGCGCATATCGGCGTTGTCATCCACTAGGAGAATACGCGCCCTCTTGGAGTTCTGAACATGAACTTCCGAGCTTTGAGCTTGAACTTCCGAGTTCTGAGCATGAACTTCCGAGCTTTGAGCATGAACCTCCGAGTTCCGAGCATGAACTTCCGAGTTCCGAGCTTGAACTTCCGAGTTCCGAGCATGAACTTCCGAGTTCCGAGCTTGAACCTCCGAGTTCCGAGCTTGAACCTCCGAGTTCTGAGCATGAACTTCCGAGTTCCGAGCTTGAACCTCCGAGTTCTGAGCATGAACTTCCGAGTTCCGAGCTTGAACCTCCGAGTTCCGAGCTTGAACCTCCGAACTTTGAAGTTGCAATTCTGTGCTTTCGTCAAAAGCAGTTCCCCCTGCCTCCTGCCTCCTGCACCCTGCCCCTGCCCCCTGCCCCCTTCCTCTTCTTCAGGTAGCCAACGTAAGGCTTCTTCAACAAAAGCATTGCAGTTACAGCCGTCGATACCAGTGTAGAGGCAACCTCAATTTGGTCGGCGGGTAGATGGGCGGTTCCGGTGGGATGGTGACGGTGAAAGTTGTGCCTTGGCCTACTGCGCTCGTAACCGCGATCGCGCCGCCGTGCCGCTTGACGAGTTCCTGCACCAGAGACAAGCCAATGCCTGAGCCTTCATAGCTGCGCCCCTTCGCCCCTCTGACTTGATAGAACCTCTCAAAGAGGTGAGGCAGTTCGGAAGCGGAAATACCTACGCCCGTGTCGCTGACTATCAATTCAACGAAGAGGCAGGGGGCAGGGTGCGGGGGGCAGGGGGGAAAATTCTTCTCCCCTGCTCCCTGCTCCCTGCTCCCTGCTCCCTCTTGAACGGGTTTGAGCGAGACAGAAATGATACCCTCGAAGGTAAATTTGAAGGCATTAGAGAGTAGATTCAAGACAATCTTTTCCCACATTTCTCGATCTACGTAAATAGGATTGGGCAGGGGAGGACAATCGATGACTAACTGCAAATTGGCATTCTCCATCGCCGAGCGGAAAACACTTGCCAGTTCCGCCGTATAGCTGGATAAGTCGGTGGGTTCGTAGTTTGCCTTCAGGCGATCGGCTTCGATGCGGGAGAAGTCGAGCAGCGTATTGACCAGTTTCAGCAAACGCAAGCTGTTGCGATGTGCTAGTTCTAGCCGTTCCCGTTGTGAAGAAGTTAGGGGATTTACCGAATCGCTCAAGGCATCTTGCAGGGGAGCCAGTGACAGTGTTAGCGGTGTGCGGAATTCGTGGGAAACGTTGCTGAAAAAGAGGGTTTTGGCGTGATCGAGTTCTGCCAGTGCCTCTGCTCGTTGGCGTTCTTGTTCGCGGGCTGATTGTTCTCGAACTCGCCCAATTTCTGATTCGCGTAAGGCTGCTTCGGCGCGGGCGCGTTCGAGTGCTGCCCAGGTGCGCTCGGCAACGTCCTCCAAGAGCGCGATCGCATCATCAGACCATTCGTGGATTGACGTATCCGCCATTAGCAAGAACGCGATCAGCCGCCCGTTCTTGACCAGTGGCACGCCCACAATCGACTGTAGCCCGATCGCGTTGTACTGCTCGCCGACGCGCCGATTGAACAACCGAAAAGTGGATATGTCTGGGGCGTTGAACACATTTCCTGCCCGCAGGAAATTGGTAAACTCTGGAATGTCCGAGATGTCATGAAACGCCAACTAGCGACGGCAAGCCCTCTTTCACGGCATCCCGCAGAATTGTCACAATCGTGCCAGCCTCATCGATCTCGCCATAGTAGCACCAGCCGACATCGAAATGTTGGCGCAGCAGGCGCATCGCATTGCCCTGAATATCAACAGGGTCGGAAAGCGATCGCAGTGCATCCGTACAATTTGACCCGGAACGCATCCATTTCGGCAGCGCGACGCAATTGTTCTTCTGCGTGTTTGCGATCGTGTGATGTCGTCGTACAGCACCGTGAAGCCGTCTGCTCCACCAAAAGGAGTGACTTGGAAAACGAACCACTTATCATTGTCTGGAACGAAATGCTCAAAGCGTTCCGGCTGTCGGTTCTGACAACGCGCTCAACAATCTCCAACCAGGAGCGGTAGTAGTTTGGGAAGACTTCACTCGCTAACCGACCGAGGGTGCTGCTTCGGTCAGATCCTGTCTGCCTCTGATATGCTGGGTTGAGTTCAAGATATCGGGCATCTACAGCGCGACCACTCTCGTCGCGGACAAGCTCATGATCGCCAACCCCTCGTTCATCGACTCAAACAGCGATCGATATTTTTCTTCCGATTCGCGCAAGGCTGCTTCAGCTTCTACCCGCTCGGTGATGTCACTCGCCGCACCAAACCATTTGACGATAACGCCAGCCTCGTCGATCAGCGGAATGGCGCGGGAGAACGTCCAGTCCCACAGTGCCGTCCAACCGAATAACGCGGTGTTCCAATTCAAAATTGCTGCGGGTTGCGATCGCGCGGTTGATCGCCGCCCTAACTCGTGGCTTGTCGGTTTCGGGAATGTACTTCTCTGTCCAATCGCGGCGCGGCTCTTCAGTCGTGGCGACAAACTCTTTGCTTCCAAGAGAATGCATTTCCCGCCAATCTGCGCTCATTTCATAAATGATGTCCGAAGTTGCACTGACAAAAGTGCGGAATTTTTCTTCCGATTCGCGCAGGGCAGCTTCGGCGCGTTTGCGATCTGTAACGTCTTGGAAAATAATCGCAACGTGGTGCAGCGATTTCGTCGCCAATGCGCGAAACTTCAACATTGAACCAACGGTTCAACGCAAACGAGTACTGCTCAAGTCGCTCAGATTCGCCTGTGGCAACAACTCGCGCGTAATGGTTGCTCCAGAATTGTTTGATTATCGGCATCAACTCACTCGCTAATCTGCCCCTCGCATTGGTTAAGCCAGTATGTCTTTCAAACGCCGGATTCGCTTCAAGAATCCGATGGTCAACGGGCTGCCCATCCTCGTCATACAACACTTCGACGCTGTAAAAACCTTCCTCCATCGACTCAAACAGCGATCGATATTTGGCTTCCGATTCGCGCAAGGCGACCTGGGCTTGTCGCTGCTCAATCAAATCAGTCGCTTGGCGGGCGAGTAAATCGAGAAAGCGCAGTTCGCGTTCTGTGGGTCGATGGTGTTTGCCCCAGTGGGTCGAAACCATGCCGATCGCTCTGCCGGAACGGGTAATTAGGGGGGTTGACTGTCCGCAGAGAAATCCTGCCTTTACGAGCTTTTGCAGCGAACCACTGGGGTCTTCACTTGCGGGTACATCATAATTAATCATTGCCCGTTTTCGAGTTGCAAGAGCAATGCCACAGGCAGTATTGGAATTCGCATCAATACGATAGAAATACTCGACTGTCTTTTGTTCTAAGCCAAGACTTGCGAGCAATATTATGTATTTAGCTTCTTCTTCCAAAATTTGAATTGTCCCAGCATCAGCCTGCATGAGGTCAACCGCAGCAGCCACAATCTCGTCGTAAAGCACCTGAATATTGTCCTCCGATGCCAGGGAGGTGCTGAGTTTGTGTAAGCGTTGAGTGTCGCGCAGGTCGGCGGCAATGGCGGCTTCGGCTTGTCGCTGCTCAATCAAACCAGCTGCTTGGCGGGCGAGTAAATCGAGAAAGCGCAGTTCGCGTTCTGTGGGTCGATGGTGTTTGCACCAATGGGTCGAAAACATACCGATCGCTTTACCCGAACGGGTAATTAGCGGTGTGGACTGTGCTGAGAAAAGTCCCGCCTCAATGTGCAGTCGCATCGAGCCATCCGGGTCTTCGCTCTCTGGCACATCGAAATCAACAAAGGCGCGATCGCCCGTTGTCAATGCCATACCACAAGGCGTGTTTGAATCCGCGTTGACGCGATAGAAATGCTCAAGCATTGCTGGCGTTATGCCTTGAGTGGCAAGCAGCACGAGATCCTGCGTCGCTTCGTCGAGAATTTGGATCGATCCCGCATCTGCTCGTGTGAGGGCGATCGCAGCAGCTATAATTTCCTGGTAAAGCGTCTGAATGTCGCCTTCGGTTACAAGCCTCGTGCTCAGTTCGTGGAGTAGTTGCGTATCTTTCAGGTCTGACTCGATGGCTAATAAAGCTTGTTTGCGCTTGGTAGTATCTTTGTCAACCGCTACTTCCTGCAATGCTTCTTGTACCGATGGCACTAACCGCCCTAAGCGTTGCTTGAGTATATAATCTGTCGCGCCCTGTTTGATAGCTGCGATCGCCAATTCTTCGCCCAAACTGCCAGAGATGAAAATAAACGGTATCTCAGGACGTAGGCGACGGGCGATCGTTAGTGCCGCAATGTCATCAAAATTAGACAAGCCATAGTCTGCCAATATCAGATCGATGGCGTTGCTCTCCAGTGTTCTAATAAAATCAGCACGAGTTTCTACCCGCAGTAGTTCACACTCAATCCCGCCCTCCCTCAGCGTTGCTTGCACAACTTCTGCATCGGCAAGATTTGCTTCGAGTAAGAGAAACTGAAGTGCTGACATGATTTTCTTCCTGCTGTTTTAGTAGTGCCTTGGGTATGTATAGCAATTCTCATTTGCATGAAGTACATGGATAGGGGCACGGCAATGTCCCTATATGTCAACTTAAGTTCAAACCCTTACCGCATAGACATTTTAGCGCACCCGCAACCGACGGTGTTACACACAAGTGCTAGTAACCCACATTCTGCACTTCAAATTTAAGTGCAAAGAGAGTACATTTTGTAAAAACGCAAAAAAATCAAGAGAATGAAGAAAATAACATTCAATCAATCTGATTTTGAAGATAAATAATCAAATACAAAGGATTTTCCTAATAAAATAATTTATCTAAGAGAACTCCACAAAAAAAATGATCCAATAGCTATGTGGGTTTAGCAAAAATTTCTACAAACCATTTTCTGAGATTGGGGAGGCGGTGAATCTGTGTTTCAATTTCTGCCATAGCGGAGGTAGTAAGTTTAACTCCTGTAGAATAAACTGTTTCTACCAATGTGACCACCGGATTTTTACCCTTAAATGTGAGAGTTTGGGCGAAATTCAGTACAGTCTCAACAGTGTCAAGTAAACTACCATTCCAATGCTGTTCTAACCAGCCAAAACAACGTTCTATCGGGTTATATTTGCTATGATAAGGCGGATAATAAGCAAGTTGTAACGTCAGTTGAGATGATGTACCAAAATCTACAATCCGCTTCATAAATTGAGTGCGGCGAGAATTATTTTCAGGTCCATTATCCTGATTAATCACCAGTTTTTGAATATGAGCAAATCTGTGTTTGACAGTTTGCCACCAGCTTTCAAGCAAATCAACAATACAATCAGCGGTTAATTTGGAAGAAACAAAGAATAAAAATAACTCGTTGTATTCAGGTATAAAAATGCCGTAGGGAATCAGAGTTATCTCCGTCGGGAAGTCGTGGTCTACTGAGATGGTTGGCATTCGATTTTTACCCCCACGGTCAAATTCTCCAATCTTAACTGCTACCTTAGCATCAATGGAAATTCGCAGAGTATGAGGGTCATTGTCAGCTTCACTATTAATTTGTTCAACTTGTTCAAAAATCGCTTCTGTTTCGGGAATTTTCTTGATAGGCTTGGTTTTCAGAACTCTTTTTAAGGTATAGCCTAAATCATTCAATTTTCGTCGAATTGTTTCTGATGAAGGTAGTTCTTCCTCTGTGTAACCAAATTGTTCAATTAGTTGACGACGGACTTCGCTTGCCGTCATGCGTGTATACAAACGTATACTTTTAAAACTGGGGTCAGTTTGACTTTGTGGGTCTACTAACGATTTTATATCCCTCAACAAGTTTGATAATTTTGCTTCAGCCCGCTTGCGTCCACTACGCCTGAAACCATCAATAAAAGGCTGACCACTCTCTAACTCCTGCATCCCTTTACGGATAGTGCGCCTATTCCATCCCAACTCCCTTTCCGCCACAGTTTGTCCACCTATTCCCAAACCTTTGACTACTTCTGCCATGAATTGTCTTCGGTCACTTCCCTTGAGTTTTTTCGCTGTTTTGATGTACAGAGATTTTAGGTGCGCGGTGAGTTGAATGATAGATTTTGGATACATGAGCTAGACTGCACACTGAATTTATCTTTCTCTTATCATAGGATCAATTATTCTGTGGAGTTCTCTAAGCAATAAAAACTAGAGGGGCGATTACTTTCTTCGTCGAATGTTGAGAACCCAAATTCGCGCCCCTCATACCAGTCATATCATGTCCGCTAACTAGTGACGATTTCCACAGTCATTGCACCCCACCCCCAACCCCTCCCCGCAAGCCTACCGTGTATACACAAGTTGAGTTGGGAATCACATGGACACAAAATAACGGAAAATTATTTTTAAAATCCTTAATTTTCCGTTAAACCTCTATCAATAAGCTGACACTATTGATAATTAGCTTGCTCGGTTCAAAACCTTGCCTACTAAGGCTTGTATCTTACCAGGCAAGGTTTTTAGGACTTGTGTATACACGGTAGCCCCGCAAGCGGGGAGGGGAGACAAAGCATAGCTTTGGCGGGGTGAGGTTCTTCGGGTTTAATAAGCAATCAAGCGGACATGATATAAGAAGCTTCAATAATATCTAGTTGTGCGGCTGTAAATATAGTTAATTTTCTAGCCATGTCGTTGAGAGATTCTGGCTTTTACATCTTCCCAACTGTTGCCAATGGCCGGGTTTTGCAGATATTTGGCTTTGTGGCGGTCTAACTCTTGTTTTTGCCAATCTAAAACTGTGAGTGCTGCTGGTATAGCGGCAATTTTATTCCATAAATCCTCTACTAATCGAAGTTTTTCCGCTCTCGAAAGACTAGAGAGTTCAGGAAATACTGACTTCGATAAATGTTAGTTATTTCACCTTAGTTTCAACCGGTTTGTGCCTCAGTATGACCGTTGCGGATAGACCATGCTAGTTCTAAAAGTTGAGTCCAGCGCTTTTGTAACTGTTTGGGAGTGCATTTGATGGTTTTAGCGATCGCAACATCATTTTCCCGTGCAGTTTTTAATTTTAATATTTGCTGTTGCTGTTCTGTGAGTTGATTTACAAAGATTTCCCACTGCTGGGAAGATAAACCCAATTTTTGCTCTAAACCCGCACCTAACCATTGATGTACCAATTGCCAATGGTGTTGTTTGGCAAACTTTTCTACGTGGTATTTAAAGCGTTGTTGGAGATAATCGCGCTGACGGCTGGTTAAACCGAGAATTTGGTCAATTTCTGGGGCTGAGAGGTCTTGAAGTTTCAAGCTGAGGTAATTCATACAATCAGATTGGCCTTGAGACTCCAGGTATTTCATCAATTCAGTGATGACGCGATCGCGTTCTGACTCTTCTGATGGATCGAAATTAGTTTGGGCAACCATTTGCGATCGCAGCTGTTGCACCGCCGAGTTACGCTGGTAAGATTCTGCTTCTTCACCCTTAGCAGACTCCACCGCCATTTCAATGTCCACGGTAGTCTCTTGCGGCTGACGACGAGCAAAACCTTGGGCGCGCAAGATAATCAATTGCTGATTTGCACCACCAGGTAAATTGATCCGGCGTTTGGCATACTGCTCTGTAAAAGCCATATATTCAGCTAATTGTAGCTGAGTACGCGGCGTATGATCGTTAGGTAGTTCGTTTTCTCTGCGGAAAGCTTTGATAGCTTCGATATAAAATGCTTGTAAAAAATCTTCAATTAGGCTGTAACGAGCATCAAAGCCCAACTCAGAGCCGGACATAGTTACATGACGGTAAACCATAGCACCCAAATTGCTATGTAATTCCACCCGCCCTTGTTTAGAACCTAGTTGGTAGTAACGTAAGCACTTTTGCATCCGATGCCTTCCCAACGTCATCTGCCAGGATTTGATTTCCCCAGATGTTTGGATACGAGAGCTTTTGTCGCAAATGCGTTCTACTTCTACGGCTATGCGCTTTGCTAAAGCTTCTACGCACTTGGGTGTTGCTTTCACTTGCGCTTGCATTTCCTCACACAGCAAGTCAATCAAGGTTATCACTGTTGCTATCTGAAAATTCTTCAGTCGAAACGTGGTTCTCAAAAATGGGTGTAGAGTTTGGTAGATTGACGACGTTAGCTTTCATGACTTTTCCAGGTAGTAGTATTGCACCGTAATTACAACGCAGACACAGCAATCAAGACCTTCCTTGATTGGAGAATCTTTGGGCATTCATCCATCAAGGTTTGCCGCATATAATGCTCACATTTAAAGCTCATATATAAAACTATAGGAAATACGAAAGAGTTACAGTTCTGGCAATGTGTCGGTTTTTTTCACAAGCCACTATATTGACGCTGGCACAAGAGTACCCACCATTTTCTCAAAGTTGTCAAATACCTTGCTGTGCCAACTGTTGCTACCATCCTGTTATATCCACTGTGTCACCAAACAGCCCATAGTAGAGATCGCCTTTAAGTATGACAATTAGAAAACTGGAGTCGTTTTTATCACAATTTCCGAAACGGAGAGGTGAGCCTGTGAAGTTGAATTCTTATACCCATGCTGCTGCTGCTTCCCAACCTAAACCCCTCCGTATAATTACTGCTTCGTCTCCGATCATATCTAAGATAGTAGACACTTCATAAGTAGGTTCCTCGCCAGTGTCAATAATAATGTCTACCAACTTGTCTAAACGGTCAAATAGCTCTACCCGCGACTGAATCGTTTCTGAATCTATCCGAATTCTGCCATCATCTGCTTCATCTGGTGGCAGATGTGCCGAAGTTGAAATATTCGGATTACCCAACGCTGCCAGCAGTTCCAAGCACACAGTATGGTTTGGTACTCTTGATTCCAGTGCTTTTCCGCTTGGGGCTTTGCACCAATCGCTGTTACTAATTTAGTAGCTGGCAGCAAAAACGTGTATGGCCCTGGAATCAGGCGTTTCATAATCCGATAGGCTGTGTCACTTACGAAGGCATAAGTTGCCACATTTGAAAGCGAGGGACATAAAAATGTCAATGGTTTATCGTTTGCTAGCTGTTTAATTTGCCGCACTCGTTCTACCGCCGACTTGGCATTCAAATCACAACCGATCGCATAGACTGTATCAGTAGGGTAAAGCATGACTGCGCCACTAGAAAGCGCCGACTTTATTTCCTCTATTCGGCGAATTTGAGGATTATCCGGATGAACTGGGAAAATTTTTGCCATAACTCGGTGAGTGGGGATTGGGGATTGGGGATTGGGGATTGGGGACTAGGGACTGGGGATAGGGGAGAATGACTAATGACTAATGACTAATTTATTATGAATAAAATTGCTTATCTTCAATGTCCGACAGGAATTTCTGGCGATATGTGCCTGGGTGCTTTGGTAAGTTTGGGTGTTCCTGTGGAGTATTTAATTGAAAAACTCAATGGGTTGGGAATTGAGAAGGAATATCAGTTAAGGGCGGAATTTGTCCAACGGAATGGTCAGCAGGCGACTAAAGTTCATGTGGATTTAGTACACGATCATCATCACCACCACGATCGCGAACACAGCCACCATCACACACGACACCTGCCAGAAATAGAGCAGATGATTCTCAAAGCGGGGTTGCCATCACGGGCAGAAGCTTGGAGTTTGGCGGTATTCCGACAGTTAGCAGTAGCAGAAGGGGCGGTGCATGGCATTTCTCCTGAAAAAGTTCATTTTCATGAGGTGGGTGCTATAGATGCGATCGTAGATATTGTGGGTACTTGCCTGGGGTTGGATTGGTTGGGGATTGAGAGCAATGAGGAAGGATTACCCTTACTTTACTGCTCGGCCTTCCCGACTGGTGGCGGCACTGTTCGGGCTGCACATGGTCAGATGGCAGTACCAGTACCAGCAGTATTAAAGCTGTGGGAAATGCGGGGTTGTCCAGTTTATAGCAATGGCATTGACAGAGAATTAGTTACACCAACAGGAGCCGCGATCGCCACTACTTTGGCAAGAGATTTTGGTTCACCACCTGCGATCGCTATCAAGCAGATAGGACTGGGAGCGGGAACCATAAATTTACCCATTCCCAATATTTTACGTCTTTGGTTGGGTGAAAGCGCAAGTTTACAGTCAAATTTCAGTGATTCTGAAGATACTAGCTCAAATTTGGAAACCATCTCGGTATTAGAAACCCAAATTGATGATTTAAGTCCACAAGCTATTGGCTATGCGTTTGAGGCGTTATTTGCGGTTGGTGCGCTGGATGTTTTTACCCAAGCGATCGGTATGAAAAAGTCGCGTCCAGGGATTTTGCTGACTGTGATTTGTCATCCAGAAAATTTACTCAGTTGTGAAGCCGTTATCTTCCGCGAAACTACAACCTTGGGCATTCGGCGAACAACTCAGCAACGCGCTATTTTACAACGGGAAATTCAACAAGTGGAAACTGAATATGGCAAAGTGCGCGTGAAGGTAGCATGGAAAGGACAATCAACAAAAAAAGTTATTGCAAATGTGCAGCCAGAATATGAAGATTGTGCAGACTTAGCCAAAAAACATAATATTGCCTGGCGCGAAATTCAACGGTTGGTGCTACAGCGTTGGTATTTAGTCAATCCCTGATCCCAATTCCTCGTTCCCAGTCGGAGACTGGGAACGAGGAATTTGACTAAGTTAGAACTTTTAGCAAATATTGTGTCAATGTAAACGCATCTACACCTAATTCGGTACGCTCTTGGGCGGCTATTATACCTGCTTGGGAATGCCACCAAGCGGCAGTTGCGACAATATCTTCTACAGGAATCTGTTTAGTTGCTGCTTGCGCTAACAGTCCGCCCAGTAGCCCAGTTAACACGTCGCCGCTACCACCACGCGCTAAGGCAGGTGTGCTTTCAGGAACAATCCAAACGCCACCTTGAGGGTTGGCGATCGCAGTTCTTGCCCCTTTTAATAACACTACTGCACCACTTTGCCCGGCAGCTGCTTGTACTGCTTTCACCCTGTCATATTTGGCATTGGCGATATCAGGAAACAAGCGTTGGAATTCGCCTGTGTGGGGTGTAAGTATGGTTACTGCTTGGCGTTTTTTTAACGTGGCGATCGCTCCCATTTGTGCCAAAATATTTAAACCATCGGCATCAAGAATTAGAGGCCGATCAACAGCGATCGCTTCTTGCACAATGGGCGTAGCATCTCGTGTTAAACCGGGGCCACAAGCGATCGCATTAAAAGAACTCAGATCAGTGTTTTCTGGTAGTTGTAGGTGAGCGTTCGCTCCAGTTTCCGTCTCTGGACAACCGACAATTAACGCTTCTGGCAAGTGTGACACCAAAATAGATTTCAGCGATTCGGGTACTGCAATAGAAAGCATCCCTACACCACTAGCCCTAGCACCCAAACCAGTTAAAATTGATCCACCTGCATAGCGGCGCGAACCGCAAATCAGCAATAAATGTCCTTCTTTATATTTGTGAGTAACTGCTGGACGAGGTAAAGGTAAAGTAGCAAGTGCTTTTGTTGCTGTAATACGTTTAATTCTGGGGACATCTTTGAGAACAGCTTCAACATCAGCTAAAGGAATATCAAAATCAATTAACTCGGCTTTACCAAGATATTCCAATGCCTGATCTTGAAAAAAAGCTAGTTTCCATAAACCTAAACAAAATGTGCGAGTGGCGCGAATGGCAGTTCCCAATACAACGCCAGTGTCGGTGTGTAAACCTGAAGGTAAATCAATACTATAAATCGGCACAGACAATTCATTTAACTGATTAATTGCAGAGGCGATGGGATCAGTCAGGTTTCTTTCTAAACCAAACCCAAACAACCCATCAATCAACAAATCAGAATCTGGCAGCTGCCCAACTGTTTGATAAATTGGAATACCCAAACTCTGGGCATATTGCAAGTGCTGCGAAGTTAATTCTTTAAGCTGAGAAAAAGGAGAATAAATCCAAACTTCATACCCGCGAAAGTGTAATTCACGGGCTACTACTAAAGCATCGCCACCATTATGACCGGGGCCGACAAGAATTCCGATACGAGATCCCCCCGCCTGTGGCGACACCCTTAAAAAGCGAGTGTTTGCAGGAATCGAGAAAGTATTTTGCAGGAGAGTTGGAGAAATCTCTAGAATGCGACGGGCAATTAATCCCGCCACCTTTTCCATCAAAGCAACTACAGGCATTCCTGCTGCAAAGATCCGCTTTTCAATATCGCGCATCTGCCCAGCAGTCACTACCACTTGCGAAATTTGTTCTTGCCTATCTTCCATCAGTGCTGTTATACCATTTAACTTTAATAATGATACAAATACGCTGTTAAGGGCATGGCATTGCCATGCCCCTACGATAAATCTATGTGTATCAGGATTTTCGTGAATTGGTATTAGCGATAGCGGGGCGTTTAGCCCGTGCTGAGTTATGAGTTTAATTTTACTCCCCAGTCCTTAGTCTCCAATCTCCAATCCCCGCTTATTTACTTCCCGTAGTAAACTCTGGCATTCCCGTATCCTATCTTTCGCAGATACTTATTCCATTCGCCAGCTTGGAATCGATCGGAGAAAGGCCCTACTGCTACGTGTGGGCCTCGTGGTTGCGTCCTTTCGAGGACTCCGCCAACTCGATTGAAATCTGGGCTAAATCGAGCTAGATTCTGCCTAAGTTGTTCTGCGATCGCAGGTAATTGTTCAGAAGTGGTGGGAATTACAACATAATATCTAGAGGCTGGTCTATTAGCATTTATATTATTGCGATCGCCAACAAAGCCTCTAGAGCCTGAATTTATTTCTTGTCCGTTAGCGAAGTTGATAATTTGGGCGTTATATATACCTCGTGACTGTAACTCATTCACCCGTTGTTGGGCGTTAGATGCTCTGTTAAAAACTCCTGACTGAATTACCCTCCGGCCTTGGTACTCACGAATGTAAGCACTGGGTTCAATCTGACGTATTGCTTGTAGTGTCTGGAAATCACCACTATCAACGTAAACAAAGTAGCGCTCAAAGTTCTGGTTATATTGACTAAACTGTCCAGGTTGAGAGGGCTGAAAATTCTGCTCAAATTGATTGTTCTGAAATGGTTGAGAGGGCTGAAAATCCTGCTCAAATTGATTGAAATCTTCTGGTTGAGCCGGTTGTAACTGTGGTGATGGCTGTTGACCAAAGGGAACTATTGGCGGTGGCGGTAAAAATTCGCCTTCTTGTTGAGCTAGTAGCGCATTGTTGTTGTGCAGTTGTGCTTGTGCTGGGGTAGAGTTGGGAATCAGTACTAACCATCCTCCTACTAACAAGAAGAGAAGTCTGATAGTGGGCTTCCAACCTTCATAACTTCGGCACAGCATCGGAAATTGGATAAATTGATTTGATATTCCTCTAGACATAGTAGTTTAGAAAGTAGTCAAAGTATTTTTAGCTTTTACGCCGTAAGCCTCCCACTGTACTCGGTACTCCGAGTCAGTGGCGAGATATAAGGCGGTTAAAATTAACGCGACCTCCGACCAATTCAATCCACAGGATTGACAGGGAGTGGGTCAGCGTTAATTTTAACACTCTCTATATTTGGCAGTCTATCAACCCAGTCTTCTACTATCTGCGTGACTGTTTTATCTTTCATTGCAGCGTAAGAGCGAAGTTTGTTTAATCTGCGCTCAGACATCCTCACATTTAACCTAGTAGTTTTCATGTTTGTCTACCCATTGTTATCACTAATATGCTATTGTATTCTTAATGATTAAGGGTAAAAACGTGAGGATAGCATACCAATACAAGCTACGACCAACAGCAAAGCAAGCCATAGAGATAGATAGATGGCTATCTATGTTATGCGCCCAATACAATTTTCTGTTGGCTGATAGATTTGATTGGTACGAGTTTAATCGCTCACCGATTAACGCTTGTCCCCTTGTGTGCCATATACCAGAATTGCGGGACAACCCAGACTATTATTCACAAAAGAAAACGCTGCCACAACTAAAAAAAACTCATCCTTGGTACGGCGAAATTTACTCGCAGGTATTGCAGGATATGGTTAAACGAGTTTATGTTACGTTTGACCGTTTTTTAAAAGGTGATACCAACGGAAAACGAAGTGGAAGACCTCGTTTTAAGTCTCGTGATCGATACAGGACTTTCACTTATCCGCAAATGAAGGACGGGTGTCTGCAAGGTAATCAGATTACCTTGCCGATGTTTGGTATAGTCAAGATTATTTTGCATCGCCCAATCCCTGACGGGTTTAAAATTAAAACTTCGTCAGTAACAAAAAAGGCTGATGGATATTATTTGACTTTAAGTCTGGAAGATATAACAGTTCCATCTATTAAACCTGATTTTAATGCGGACTCAATAACAGGTATTGACCTTGGCTTAAAAGACTTTTTGACAACTTCTGAGGGTGATGTTGTCCCAATTCCTCAGCATTACCGTAAATCTCAGAAACGATTGCGCGTAATTCAAAAACGGATCTCACGCCGGCATATTGGAAGCATTCGCCGTAAAAAAGCTATCAAGCAGGTTGCCAAGCAGCACAAAAAAGTAGCTGATAAACGTAAAGACTTTCACTTTAAAACGGCTAACAATTTACTGAAAAAATATGACGTTGTAGTTCACGAAGATTTAAGCGTCAAAGGCCTTTCCCGTTCTATGTTGGCAAAGTCTGTACATGATGCTGGATGGGGTAGTTTCTTGTCAATCCTATCAACCAAAGCCGAAAATGCTGGGTTGTTGGTGATTGCCGTGAATCCATCTGGTACAAGTCAAGATTGTTCTAACTGTGGGGTGAAAGTTCCTAAAAAACTGCATGAAAGATGGCACGACTGCCCTAATTGTAAATGCAGTCTTGACCGAGATCATAATGCAGCCGTAAATATAAAAAATAGAGCGGTAGGGCATTCCGTTCTTAAAGCCAAGAGCCTCCTAAGCAATAGCCGGATTGTCTTGGAAGCCTAGTGCGATTCGTTCAGTCTAAACCCAAAAAGGAGGACGACTGGCTTTTGTTGAGTAACCCAATTCGGGTAGAGTTCGCACTTTAATCCTCAACAAATGACAACTCACGATCCATGTAGGTGAGGACATCTAGCCAAGCCAACAGCTAAGAAAGCTAGAAGAGAAAGGGAAAGATTGAAGTTACCAACTTGAATTATAACCCAATCAAAAATACACCAAGTCCTACTGTCCCGGTGCGGGATTAAAAGCACACAAACTACCAATACAAATTGGTAGCCCCTACACCCAAGACTGATTATCAAAGGTGTAAAGCGGGGGTGAAAGTAGGAATAGGTAGTAATTGCTGAAAGTACCTACTACTAGCAAGAGTCTCACGGGTAGACCAAGCAAAGTGTTGTTTGAACCATCGTAACCAAGAACCAAGGGGTATAAGCTAATGGGTCTTTTCCCGTGCCCTTGGATCGGAAATAGCCGATAAAGGTAGAGTCCATCAGATTTTGGGCATCGTGATGGCGCACCACTCATAACCTCGGTGGAGAGACACACCCTAAAAGACTCAATTATGGATATTGGGAACGAAACAACCCTTCATGTTCTCCTGAAATTGGTAACAGGTAGGCATCAGCCATAAGACATGAAGGCGCAGGATGACTCAAGAAGCAAATGCCTAACCCGAATTAACGGGTAATGCCTTAAAAGGGATGGCGTAACTGCCAGGATAAGCAGACGTGAGCCGCAGTGTGGGAAAGCTAGAGGTAACAGTAGCTATGAATAAGCCTAATTCGGATTTAGTAATGAATACCGAGGGATGGAAAACAATCAATTGGCGACAAGCTGAAAGATATGTTTTCAAGTTGCAAAAACGCATCTACGCTGCCTCCCGCCGTGGTGATGTCAAGCAATGCCGCAAACTCCAAAAGACGCTGATGAGGTCTTGGTCTAATAGGGTGCTAGCGGTACGTAGGGTAACAGTTGAAAACCAAGGTAAAAAGACGGCGGGTGTGGACGGTATTAAATCACTGCCCCCAGAAGCACGTCTTCAACTGGTAAGGGAGTTACAGCAGTTTGCGATCAAACTCACCACAAAAAGAGCTATCTAAATAGGCTCAAAGAATAAACCACAATGATTAAACCAATTTAGAGCATTTTCATCAGTAATGGCATTAACAGCCATAGTTATTGCAACATCTAGAGCATCGAATGTTCGAGTTTTAGCCGCAACGTTGAATTTCTTTTAACTTTGACCAACATAACTCAATTGGTGATAAATCAGGTGAGTATGGAGGCAAAAACTTAACCTTTGCTCCAACAGATTCTATTAAAGATTTTGCAGTCCCAGCATAATGTACAGGTAAGTTATCCATAACTATAATCGCTCCAATCCATAATGATGGTAGTAATATTTGCTCAATAAAAACTAAAAAGCTAGCAGTGTTCAGACTACCTGGAAAAGTCATAGTGGCAATTAAGCCCTCATCACTCATAGCTCCAATTACAGTAATATTTTTGCCTTTATTACCCGGTCGCTCATCATAGACTCTTCCTCCGTCAATACCTCTGGCATAATGTCGTGTCATAGCCAGATTTACACCTGTTTCATCAATAAATATGAGGTTTTTGATATCTATAGTATCTAGCCAACGTCGAAATTCATAGCGTAATTTTTGTACTCTTTCTGTAGTTTGCTCAGTCGATACTAAAGTTTTTTTTTACGATTTAATTTTAAGCGTTTAAGAGTGCGGGATAAACTTGATATACTTACATTTATTTCTGTGCGTTCTTTTATTGCTTCTTGAATTTCTCGCAAATATATATCGCTTTGCTTTGTCACCATTACCTTTAATAATTCTTGCTCAATACTATTAAGCTTAGAGCGGCGATCTCCTCCTTGGGGTCTGGCAGCTATCTCTGCCGTCTCTCGATATCGACGTAAAAAGTCACGGATAAAAGACAAACTGACTTTAAATCGTTTTGCTAATTCCCTTTGGCTGCCTTCTTTGTTTTGCCAGGCACTCAATATCTTTTGTCGTAAGTCAATTGAATATGCTGCCATCTTTAAATATTATTCTTTACATTTTTACAGTTTACTATCTTTGTGGCGGGTTTGATATCAAATTGCTGTAAAACTTACTGGTAAATCCAAACCCACTCGCAGAGTTTGGATTCCAAAGCCAGGAGTAGATGAAAAACGCCCATTAGGAATACCCATAATGTACGACCGCGCATTACAAGCTGTAGTTAAATCTGCACTTGAACCAGAATGGGAGGCAATTTTCGAGCCAAGCAGTTATGGTTTTAGACCGGGAAGGTCATGCCATGATGCGATAAAGCATATCAAAAACTGTATCCAAGGCAAGGCAAAATTTGTACTAGACGCGGATATAGCCAAATGCTTTGACCGCATCAACCATGAAGCACTGCTCCAAAAGTTGAACATCTTGGGTAAAGTCAGGCAACAAATTAAAGCTTGGCTGAAATCCGGGGTTATAGACTCTGGAGCATTCACTGCCACATCTGAGGGTACGCCTCAAGGTGGGGTTATCTCTCCACTTTTGGCAAACATAGCCCTTCACGGTTTAGAAAATCGGATAAAACAATATGCGGAAACACTACCAGGATATAAAAGGGATAATTTATCCAGCCTGAACCTAGTCCGCTATGCCGACGATTTTGTGGTTCTCCACAAAGACAAAGCCGTTATCCAAAGATGCCGAGAAATTATCTCGGAGTGGTTAGAAAGCATAGGCTTAGAGTTAAAACCCGAAAAAACTAGGCTAACTCACACATTCAATCCTAAATTTAGTGAGGATGGTAAAGCTGGTTTTGACTTTCTAGGTCATCACATCCAACAATACCCTGCCAGTAAATACCAAAGTGCAAAAGACACCAAAGGTAAAAAATTAGGTTTTACAGCACTTCCGGCAGCTATGAGGTACATCCTCAAAGCTAAAAGCTATGTTAGGAGAGAGGCAATAAGAAAAACTGTATTGCATAATAGCGGGAAGCGCTGTAACACACTCATCACCCCATCCGCGAAGGCGAGTAAGGCTCATATTGAGGAAATCGAAAGAATCATCGCAAAACATAGGTCATCGCCCCAATCGACTCTCATAAAAGACCTTAACCCTGTAATAAGGGGATGGACTTCTTACTACTCAAAGTCCGATGCAAAAAACGTCGGAGAACTTGCAAAACAAGATTACCTCACATACCTGAAACTTCGACGATGGGCAAAACGCCGATGTGGAGACATTAATGATGGTCACATCAAATATTGGACTTCCATTGGTGATAAAAACTGGGTATTCGCAACCAGGGAAGGAACAGCGAACCCCTTCCGGTTACTTAATCATAGTGAGTTTTCTTGCAGTAGCACTGACTATGTAAAAGTTAAAGGCGATAAAAGCCCTTACGATGGCGATACAGTTTACTGGAGTAAAAGACTAGGGATACACCCCCAAATGCCTAATCGTAAGGCTAAGTTGCTAAAACTTCAAAAAGGTAAATGTCCTTGGTGCGGTTTAAGCTTCCAAGAATGGGATGTTTTAGAAGTAGACCACAAAATCCCCAGAGCATTAAGAGGCAAGGATGAGTATAAAAATCTGCAATTACTACATCGGCATTGTCACGACGAAAAGACCGCAATTGACCTAAAAGAAATACGGAAGAAAGACCGCTCCAAATTTCGAGAGAAACTTTCTCAATTTTGGAATAAAACTAACTGGGAGTGGATACACGATATTCCTAATTTCATAGGTCATGCTGTCAGGAAGTCCGATATGACAAATGGATAACACACTGAGTAGCCGTGTGCGGTGAAAGTCGCAAGCACGGTTCCGAATGGGAGGGGTGATGCAGTAATGCACACCTCGACCCTACCCACTGTATGCGTTGGCGAAGCCTCTCGTAGAGAAGCATCAGTGTAGGAGTATGTCACTTCACCGTTGTAGCAACTATATAGCGTTAACGTAAAATTAGCTCATCTGCGTGGCAAAAAATACATCTGTAATTAATCTTAGATAAGAGCCATGTCTACGATGGGCTAAGTCTACACTCCTTCAGCGATTTTAAAACTGAAGTCCTTTGTTAGTAAGGCTTTGAAGAGTGTGTGCTACAATTGGACAACCACGCAGCTATCGTGTCGTGCTTTGTATGAAAAAAGTCGTCGTTGGTCTTTCTGGTGGCGTTGACAGTTCCACCGCCGCAGCTATCCTGCACCATCAGGGCTATGAAGTGATTGGTTTGACTCTTTGGCTAATGAAAGGCAAAGGTCAATGTTGCTCTGAAGGTATGATCGACGCGGCTGAACTCTGTGAACAACTGGGCGTTCCCCATCAGATTGTTGATATTCGGGATCTCTTTCAGACGCATATTGTCGATTACCTAGTGACTGGTTACAGTGCTGGGATTACACCTTTGCCTTGCTCCCAGTGCAATAAAACGGTGAAGTTTGGGCCAATGGTGCAGTATGCTCGTGAAGAATTGGGGTGCGATCGCATTGCCACTGGTCATTATGCCCGAATTAGCTATGACGAAGCAACTGGACGTTACCAATTATTAAGGGCTGTTGACCGCAACAAAGACCAGTCATACTTTCTCTATGATTTGTCTCAAGATTTACTTGCAGCAACTATATTTCCTCTGGGGGAATTAGAAAAAACTGAGACGCGTCGGATTGCGACTGAATACGGACTGAAAACTGCTGATAAGCCAGAAAGCCAAGACTTATGCTTAGTGGAAAGTAACGGTTCCATGCGGGCATTTTTGGATAAATATTTAGCTCCGAAAACAGGCGATATTGTCGATACCGCAGGCAAAATTTTGGGACAGCATGATGGTGTCCATCACTACACGATTGGCCAGCGCAAAGGCTTGGGGTGGCTGCTGCTGAACCGTTATATGTGATTGAATTAGATGCAGAAAATAATAAAGTAGTAGTAGGCGATCGCACTAAGGTAACTCAGCCAGAATGCACTGTAGGGCGGGTAAATTGGGTTTCCATAGCTGAACCATCGACTCCAATTTATGCCGAAGTGCAAATTCGCTATCGTTCAACGCCTACACCAGTGACGGTGATTCCGTTGGAAAACTCTCGCGTGCGTTTGGTGTTTGATGAACCCCAAATCAGCATTACTCCCGGACAAGCGGCGGTGTGGTATAACGGGGAAAAAGTCTTAGGTGGCGGAATAATTGAGCAGTTTAGTTAAAAATAACTCTTACCCTGTCTTGGGATAAAGCAAAACCACCCTTCTTCACTTGTAAGCATGTCAGAGAGGCGGCAGCCTCTAAGATGGCATTCCCAGTCGGAGACTCTTAACGAGACAATGTAAAAGCTTGTTTGAGACTGGCTTTCTCGTTAAGTTAACACCAATCCACATCTGTGGCCCCCTATCAAGGTATTTGTATCAACTTTAAAGCTTGAAAAAGCCTCTCTAGATAGTTAGAGAGGCTTTTTCACTACTTTTATTTAAAAGCATAAATAATAATTAATTTAAATTGCATTGAATACTATTGATACAATATTCAACTTAATTGTCACTATACTCCTGAACTAAATCTACAAAAACTATTTCAAATATCAATGCCAAAAAATTTATATGATTCTCTGAATGTCAAATCATATAAACATTATCTAGTCAATATTTCAATCAATTGTTTTTCCAATTTCTCACTTGTTGCCTGTGCGCCTCGAAGACGTTCAATCGCTAATACAAGTACTTTTTCAGGCGGTATATTTAACCTATTTGCAAGAGACTTAATTGCATTATAAGTTTCTTCATCTAACATTACATGAGGGTCACTTGAGTCATCACTGGTGTTGTAAAATACACGAATAGTCATAATAACCCCCTTGTTATGTACTACAGAAATACCCTTAAAAGGGACTAAAAACGTCCTATTGTCATTCTAACTAGTTATACAGATATTTGGCAGCTAATTAAAAATTATTTCTAAAGATAGTTCTATTTGTTTAAGATAAGGTCAGGAAAAAGGCTTGCATTTTTATAAACATTGATCGCTCCTGACTGAGAAATACAGCACTTATTGTTTGAATGCACTACACCACGATATTCGGTAGGGGCACAGGATGCTGTGCCCCTACGAATGCTTGTATTTGACGCAAGCGAGAACGGCTATAGTATAATTTTTATTGATTTTTTCCTTGAAGTTACGTAAATATTGTTTTTATTCTGGATAATAAAAACCTTATATAGCAAGGGTTACAATTTGTTATCAGAAACCCAAACCATAGCAAAAAATAAATGTATAAAATACATCATACGTATATGAAGATTCGGTTAAGATTTATGAAAAACAATATAAGCATTTTGTGAACGTGTTGAAAGAATTATCTTTAGGGGTTATTATAGGGATAATAAAGAGGTACATTATTGTACCAAGTATATATACTACTGTGCAACTTCTGGGTGACACTTTTATATCTTCTGCACTCTCATAGTCATAATTTAGCTTTTTACCGCTTATGGCACTCCCGCTTTAGATGACAAGAGTTAATTTAACTACAGTATGGGCAGTGAACAACTGCTCAGTTATGGTGTGTCTACCTATATCCTTGCATGGTTTTGTAAGAAGGAGATTGTAACGATGTCAGCACGTAAATTTCGAGTTAATTTAAGTGAGAAAGATTCAGAGTATCTGAAAGAAATAGCCCAAAAGATGAATACATCTGAATCTGAAGTTATCCGAAAAGGATTAAAACTTATAGCACTTTATGCTGAAGATGAGGAAAACTCACTCATACTCAAAAATGAAAAAAGTGGCGATCAAACATTAGTAATTTTGTAATTATTAATGGAAAATTCGCCTAAAACAAGTAATTCTTTAAATAATCTGGTTCCCCAGTTTGGCGAAAAAACAACCAATATTAGTCCTGCTGATCAACGTCAAAATTTTAATACTTATCTAGCAGGTACTTTAGCATTAATGTTGTGGGGTACTTTGATAGGAGTAATATTTTGGCACGCTTTTGCAATCAACTCCATATCAAAGAACCTCTGGGGAACAAATTCTGCAATTGAGGAGGTTCAAAAGAAATCTGAAACATCATCAGCTTTAATCAATGATACTGCTAAAACTTTGTACTCGTTAATAGGCCCATTAGCTACAGCAGTTACTGGTTTCTATTACAATTCTCTAGCTTTATCTAAGAGCAACTCTAGAGAAGAGGACAATGATTAAGTTATCTCTTCTGATATGACTTAACCAATGACAACCAAAGAACAAATCAGGCAAGATTTTTCTCTTTTAGCTTACTTTGTCCGTATATAGCAGTCCTAAATCATTTGTGAAAATCTCTATTTTTGCTCTCTCTATGTTCTCCGCATCTGTAGCGGTTCGATTAAAAATTATTTTTCACAACTCATTTAGAATTGCTATCGTACCTATGCTGAGAACCTCCGGTTTTTAACCGGGGGCTGAAAGCTAATTGTCTGATAAATCAGACAACATGATACAATTAAAATGCGTAAATATAGGATGAAAAACTCCATAAAAAAAACATATTTACGCATTTCAACTAACAATCAAGTAGCCACACCGCTAGATTTAATCTAGTCGAGCTGGGTAGGGAATTTTGACAGTGCCACAACAAATTGATTTCTTAAATCTTATTAAATAAATCAATTTGTAAACGTTGCGTAGTGGGTTTTTAAAACCCTGTAGCAACATCAGTTTAGAATCCTCCGGCTTCTAGCCGGAGGAGATGTCAAATCGGAGTAAAGATTAGCAAAACCTTTATGACAAAAACAACCCCGACTTATTTAAAAGTCGGGGTTTTGAGCCTGTCACTGCTTACAACACTCCTTAAAAACCTTTTTTGAGCAACTTTCCCGATGTTCAATCTCTAATCTTCAGTACGTCGCACACCAGCCAAATAAAATTAACTGCTGCTTGAGTATGCTCTTCAATCATTTCTGAACTCAGCAGTTGCAAATCGGGTCTAGTATGCTTGATATTTTCATAAGCGTTGAAGTATAAATTACAAACCCCAATAATATGAAGAGTGGTGAGAAATGGATCGATCTGACGGAAACAACCTTCAGTCATTCCTCGTTCTAAAATCTTGATGAGATAGCTAAAATTTTCTTGCCAATTCCCTTGTTTGAAATACTTTCCCTGATTTTGGTTTGCTTCTTGAAACCAAAGCATTCCTCTGTGCGGGTGAGCAGCTTCATAAGCGATCGCTTCTTTGACAAGCACCTTCAATGCCTCCTCCGGTGGAAACTGATCCAAATTTAGCTGCTCAAACCCTTCGTGCATCTCCACCGCCGGACGTTGCAGAACAGCTTGGTATAGTCCTTCCTTGCTCTGGAAGTAGTAGTAAATCATCGCCTGACACCTGCACCTCTAGCGATCGCTCCTGTCCGCGCCCCTTGAAGTCCATTTCTGGCAAACTCTGCTTCCGCCGCATCGAGAATCTGCTTTTTCGTCGCTTCTGCATCGCGCACCTGACGCGGCTTTTTAGCTGAGAATTTTGATTGCGTTGAACGACTCACGTTGCTCCATCATCATAACGAAAATATATTAACTAAAAAATTGGTTAGTAGTTGACAGAGAAGATGAAATTAGGACTTACGCATTGACAAAAAGAATCATCTATGAAGTCTAGATAATGCCATCACTGCTAAGGTTTGCAAAAATATGCTCACGTACAACTAACGTGAACATATTCCGTTGTACTTCGTACCAATTGCTAATTATTTTTTCAGACCGCATAAACTCCAATCTAATAAAAGCTTGAAGTGAACAAAATATGTGAGTCTTGATTGCATAGGTATCCCTAACCATGAACCGACAAATTCCACATACTTGTTTTATGGCTCGATGAAAGGTTTCAATTCCCCAATGGGTATCATGAATTGTGATAAATTCATTTCTAGTTATATCCTTGATTCTTTCCTCATCTGGAACATACAAAATATAGTGCGGAGCCGGAGACGCTCCGCCTCCGGTCTAGAGTCTTCTTTCTTGAAGTCTTTCCTAAACAACTTTATAAATCCAAATTCTTTCAGATGAGTTCTTAATCCTGACTCTGGAATCACCAGAGTACTTACCTGGCAATACTTATGTGGCTCATTTGAGACAGTTCTGTTTTTTTCAATCCCGAATAGAAAACCCAATTTCTGGTTTTTTAGAAATTTTAAATTTTCTACTCCTGAATACCAACTATCTCCTGTTATTATTCTTGGTTTGACTCCCCAGCTTATTATTTCACTCACCATTTCTCTAAAATAATCGTTTTTTGTTTTCCCCTCCTTTTTGTCATATATTCTGTAGTTTATTGGTACTGAGTTACCATTAATATCGCTGTAATATAAAGTGATTAAATTTAAACCAATAATAGTTTTATGGGCTTTTCCTGACCAAAAATAACTGATTAATTCGGCATTTTTTGGGTCGCTGTAAATCTTTTCTATTACTGTATCGTCTACACTTAATATCCCTCCTACCAAATTAATGATTTTCTCTACTATGTTGAATAAATCTTTCGGTTCGTATCTCTCTCTCAACAAAAACCGATTCACACTACAGCACTTCCGGCAGCTATGAGGTACATCCTCAAAGCTAAAAGCTATGTTAGGAGAGAGGCAATAAGAAAAACTGTATTGCATAATAGCGGGAAGCGCTGTAAGATCCAACAACACGCTAGGAGAAATTCTCAAAAATCCTATTTTGGGAATCTTCCCTAAAACTCTTAGTAACACACTCGAATACGCTTTTCCTTCAACTACAGCTTTTTTTGCTAAAACGCCTATTGCTGATATTGCTCAAATCCATATTCTTTACCCAGAAACAGAAAAAATCACCAAGACGTTTATTTTGATGTATGCCAAATTCGTCAATCCTTTAATAAAATTTCTGTTTAAAAATTCAGTTTTACAAGCAGCAGCCACAGTTATTGAACAGGATACAGATGTAGTTGAAAGTTTGTATCCTCGGCAAAAACCAAAAATTAGATTGCCGAATGAAGAGATTATGTTCTATGCAGAAAAACTCTACCGCGAGTGGTAATTTAGATTTACAAAGCCTAACTGCGCTTTACAGTTAAGTAGATACTGTAGCTAATTACTGCTGTAGATACTCAAATATCCAACAGCTAAAATTGGCCGCTAGTAAGCATGGTAATTGTTAGATGGTTAACCGAGTATGTCAACCCAGTGCTAGGCTACAGTTAGCAAGATTGAGAGGCAACTATGACTGCCCTGATTCTAAACCTCAGCCCCACCATTGAACTAACAGATGAGCAGTTCTTCCAACTGTGTCAAAATAATCGAGATTTGCGGCTTGAGCGCACGGCAGAGGGAGAATTGATTATCATGCCACCAACTGGATGGGAAAGCGGAAATCGTAATAGTAGACTGACGCAGCGCTTAGGTAATTGGACTGACGCTGATGGCACAGGTTTGGCTTTTGATTCTTCAACAGGTTTCAAACTCCCTAATGGTGCAAATCGCTCTCCAGATGCGTCTTGGGTGAGTCGGGAGCGATTAGAAGCCCTGAATCCAGACCCCGCAACATTCCTACCCATCGCTCCAGATTTTGCGGTAGAATTACGCTCTGCTTCAGACAGCTTAAAGACTTTGCAACAAAAAATGCAGGAGTATATTGACAACGGTGTGCGTTTAGGCTGGCTGGTTGATCCGCAGAACCAACAGGTGGAAATTTACCGCTCAGGACAGTGTGTTGAGGTTTTGCGTAGGCGTAGCCCGTCGGAGACATCGCCTACTAGTTTATCAGCAGAGGATGTATTACCTGGATTTGTGCTGGATTTAACACAGATTTTGAATTAAGCGATCGCTCTTTCCAAATTGAAGTTTTTACGTGGATAAATATAGTTTTTTCGTGCTATTAATTGTTAGCTTTTGGTTTAGCATCGATTAATTCCTAAACCTGGTAAATAGTTTGGCAAAACCCTTCCTTCTTGTATCAATGTACCTGTAAAGGGATCATCAATTAAATTAAGGTGACTGTCTAAATCTAAATAATCAGCTAGTGGTGCTAATTGTAATGCTGCTGTATTAGCTAACGAACTATCAGAATAGCAACCGAACATTACTTGCAACTGATATGCTCGTGCTGTATATACCATTCGCATTGCCTCCGTTAGTCCGCCTGATTTCATCAGTTTGATATTAATACCATCTACGTAGTTGGCCAAATGGGGAATATCAGCGCTTGTAAAACAACTTTCATCGACAAAAATGGGCAGGGAAGAGTGTTCTTTGAGTTTTGCTAAACTTTGTTCTTGTCCCCGTGGTAATGGTTGTTCTACATACTTTATACCTAAATCAGCCAGCCAATTGCACATTGCGATCGCATCCTCCAAGCTCCAACCCCCATTGGCATCAACAAAAAATTCTAGTTCAGGTGCTTCTTCTCGCACTGCTAAGAGCATTTGTTTATCTGCATCTATGCCATCTGGACTACCTAGCTTCACCTTGAAAAGGCGGACATCAGTAAATTGTAACCAGTCTCGCGCTCTCGCCCTAGCTGCTTCAGGCGAATTAATCCCAATTGTGACAGAAGTCGGGACTATTTGATTGCGATCGAGTCCCCACATTTGCCACAAGGGTAATCCTACACGCTTACCCAACCAGTCGTGCATTGCCATATCCAAGGCAGCTCTTGCTGCAGAAGGAACTTGGTTTTGTATTAAAACTTGCTCAATTTCTTGACGTTGTAAAGGGCTGAATGCTTTTAACAGTGGCACAACTTGTTCTAGAGCATTTTTGATTGCATCAGTTGATTGTCGATGATTACCCACACCGAATGGCGATGCTTCCCCCCAGCCTTCGATCCCATCTTGTGAAATTCTCACCCATACATTCGTTGTCTGTGCCGTTGTACCTCGACTAATAGTCAACGGAAATCTCTTATTTACTGTAAATAAATTTATATTTATTTGCATACTGGTTATACATATTATGTTATGCAAAAGCCAGTGTAAGTTCAAAGTTTAGATTATCAGATGCATCTGTTATACTTTTTTACATTCATTGCTTGATGACTAAAGGTTTTATACATTATTTTTATTTATGAACAACTTAAAAAAATGGAAGATTTTAAAATCGAAAATGGTTTTAGATAATCCTTGGTGTCAGGTGAGGCAAGATGAAATAGAATTATCCAATGGAAAAATTATAGATGATTATTTTGTCAGTATTAAGCCTGACGTTGCGATGGTTTTACCTATTAATAGTAACAAAGAGATAATTTTTGTACGGCAATACAGACACGCAGTAGGCGAATTTTTCTTAGAACTGCCGGCAGGGAATTTCGATCCGACAAAAGAGAGTGCAGAAGTAGCAGCAATTAGAGAACTAAGAGAAGAGACTGGTTATATACCCCAAGAATTTAGTAAAATCGGAACTTTATACGATAAGCCGAGTAAAGATACCAATAAAATACATTTATTTTTAGCAGAGAATGTGAGCAAAGTTGGAGAGCAACAATTAGATATTACAGAAGAGATTGAAGTTGTATTAATTCCTGTAGAATCAGTTTTAGATAAAATCGCCCAAGGTGAAATTTCTGTGGCGGGAACTATTGCGGCTCTCTTCTTAGGTTTAAAGTTTATCACTTCTCAATAATCAATATAGCTTTTTTGGCTTTAACAAGAATAATGCTTGAGGCAGGTTTAAACTTTGCACCATTTGGCATTGATACGCGATTTCCCTGGCACGATTTTTATAAGTCCTTTGTTCCGCAACCTATAAAAAATATTTTTCATTACTGTACCTGATTCGATCCCAGTCACTTGTCGAGCAATACGATTATCTATTTCTTCATGAGCTACAAGATAGTCCATGACTAGTTGCTCATACTGTGGATACATTTCATACATTGAGATTGTATTTTCTGAATCTGTGTCATTAATTCCAACTTTACGCCAGGCTGCATTACTTCTTGCTCTCCCAGGAACAGCCTCAATAAGTCCCCTATCTTTTAACCTATAAAATGCTTGCTTGATAGTTCCTTCTGAACGAATTCCAGTTTCATTTCGAGCAATTTTATTAGTTATTTCTTTATGCTTTTCTAAATATAACATTATCGTTGCTTCTACTGAAGCTAGAGGTTCATGTTTAATGTGTACAGCTACAGAAGTTTCGGTTTCATATATCTCCGGAGGTTGCAGTCTCAACCTAGCCATTGCCTGGAAAGCAGTATTCAAACCTTCTCCAACATCTTTATTAGGTGGATTGGGAAATTTGTTGATTATACGAACAATAGCTCCGTTCCGTGCATACTGCTCTTTGAGAATATTTTTTACAGTAATATGACCAGGTAATTTACCTGGATTTTCAATTTCAATCCTATTGTCAAAAATGCGAATATGAGTATCAGATATTATACTGTAGTCTCTATGTAACAAAGCATTTGTTATAATTTCATGAATAGCTTCTTCTGGATAGCTGATTGATTCTAATCCTGTGTCTCCTACTTTTGGAATTTCTTCAACCATTTCTATTGTTTTAGCTACTGCTTGCTGAATTTGCTCGTATAGACAACCTTCAATAGTTATCGGGTCAAAGGCAAGAGTATCTCTTGTGCCCTCTATATCTTTTGTTTTGTATCGATAAATTTTAATTCCGCAACGCTTTGGAAAAATAGCTTGAGGTTCATCAGCAAACAGTAGAGTACCTGCAACTGTTGGTTTATTCTTTTGAATTAATTGTTGTTTTCTGAGCCACAATTCAGCCTCGCTAGTTGGAACTACAGCACTAATAAATTTAGACATTACTTGTGATGTTGTAATTACCTCTAGTTCTATGTCAATAGTTCTTCTCTCAAATGACTCGATACCTTTGTCTAATCTTAATCTTTCTAAAGCTTGTTCAGTTTTAATAGGCAGAGTTTGTGCGCCACGTCTTAGATAGGGAAAACTATCCGAAGCCTCCACTACTCCTCGTGATTTAAAAATAGTAACTTGCAAAACCAAACCAGGACAGCCTTCATAAATCAGAAAGGTATATGAATAACCATCTCCCAAAGGAAAAAGTTGTTCAAAAATTTGTAAATGCCCATTTGCGGCTTCCTGATCAGTAAAACCTCGCCAAGCTCTTGTTTTTTTGTCTTCAACAGTATCCTCATCAATGCCGATGAACAGTTCTCCACCATCTGCATTGGCAAATCCAGCAATAAACTTACATAATTTTCCTGGCTGTATATCTATCGACTTTAGATCGAGAAAATGGCTTTCCTGAGCTATAAGTATCTGATTTAATTGATCAGAGGTAATTTCAACTACTTCAATTGACATATAGTTACGCATAGCAGCCTAACGATTCTTTAAATTTGTAGCATACAATGCAATCCATGAAGTACCTGCCAAATTCTAATCTTTAATCCAAACAAAACATTATACTTGTGACAATAATTCCAGATGAAGCATTGGTAGTTCGGGGAGGGCGTAATCGTCCAGAGGATATTCGACGTGGAATAGGTACTCATCCGAGTGGCATAACAGGAATTTCTGTGGAATGTGCAGTAGGATCGTCAGTAGCGGAGTTGGCATTGAGTATTCCTCATGGGCAGATTGGTGTAACAACAGTTGGCGAGGTTCGCCAAGCAGGTGGTGATGTAATCCGAACATCCGGTAGAAGTGCTAATCATGCAACATTAAGGGGTTTAAACCCGCAGCAAGTTAGTCAACTCCTTACACCTACTGTTCCTAATCCAGCAAAGCAGCAGTTATAGTTTGGATCACTAGAATGATTACCCCTAGAGTTTTTGCAGATTTTCATAATACTGATGGTGAAGGGCGTTTGCGTTTGAACTGTATTGGTACAATCGAAGACTTAGCGAATCAAAGTATTGAGCTACGAGATGGGCAGTTACTCACGATATATAGCGAGGATTTGGAAGTTGATGGAGTGGTGCAGTTCTCCGAAGAGGAGAAGTTGTGGGTTGCTGCCATTGATTGGGATCGAATCAGACAACTTGAGGATTTTGTTGTGCAGGCACAAGTTTGAGTATCCTCGCTACCTAATTTTTTAGTTTTTTATCTTGCCCATTGCTGCAAAATATAAGCATAAAAAGCCTCTTTATCTACCTTATCTATCGCATAAATTTTCCGACCACCAGTAATTACTTTAGTACGCCCTTGACTAAGACCAGTGGTAATAATTTCTGTTTCCCATTCGCGCAATTGATAAAATTCTGGATGTCCGAGATAAGCTGTTGCTAAGACATCCCAAAAATAATAATCTTGGGGGATAACTAATGCATAACATTGTCCAGCTAAATCAGAGATGGGATAGTGGCGTTGTCGTCCCATTTTGTATACTAATTCCGATGTGACTGGGACATTGTTAGTTAAATCCAAAGGACACATAATAATTTCAATTTGGGTTTCCCATACCCGCGCTGCTGAAACCGCATCCCAATAAACATTCCATTCCGCAGAACCATCTTGTCCTGGTTCCAAACTTTTTTCTACATTGCCACTGACATTTAATGCACCACCCATCCACACAATTTTGTGAATCTTCGCTTCAATGTCCGGTGCTTTGTCTAACGCCACTGCAACCGTTGTCAATGGCCCAGTTACCATCAACGTTACGGGGTCTGATGCCTCCCGTAACACCTTGATCATGAAATCTTGACCTGTTTCGGCAACCAAGGGCGTAGTGATAGTTTCGCCTTGATTGAGAATGGGGAGATGGTCAACGATAAACGAATCACGGCGGTATAAAGTAGGAAATGGATTGATACCGCGCACAGTACTTTCTGCTACCGGGATATGAGAATATCCCATCAAATCTATAATTTTACGTGTGGCGCTCACAGCTGGTTGAACGTAGCAATCTGCTGGAGTGACGACAACGCCAAGGAGTTCAATATGATCCATCGTCAACAGCAGCATAGTTGCTAGATAATCATCTACACCGCCATCGTGATCCATCAATACTAGTTGTTTTGTCATAAAAGGAGAATTAATATGGATGAGTTTATGAAAGCTGCTATTCAAGAAGCAAAACAAGGCAGACAAGAAGGTGGAATTCCTATTGGTTCGGTTCTCGTCAAGGATGGCAAAATTCTGGGCAGAGGACACAATAAACGTGTGCAAGACGCAGATCCTGTTACCCACGCCGAAATCGATTGTCTCCGCAATGCTGGGAGAGTTGGCAGCTATAAAGGGACAACACTCTATTCAACTTTAATGCCGTGTTACCTATGCGCTGGGGCAGTAGTACAATTTGGCATTAAAAAAGTCATCGTTGGAGAATCCAAAACTTTTCCTGGTGCTAAAGAATTTATGGTATCTCACGGTGTGGACGTAATTGATCTTAATCTTGACGAATGTGAGCAAATGATGAGTCAGTTTATTGAAACTAATCCCGAACTATGGAATGAAGATATTGGTAAATAGTCATTTGTCACTTGTTATTGGACATGGGTTATTCCCGTTGTCCTCTTGTCTCTCTCACAGACGGGATTAATCGCGTCTTTACCCCACCTCCCTTTCTTCAAGAAATGCATCAAATGTAAACCTATCCGGTAGCGAAGTTTGTGCGCCTGATTTTGTCGCTGCTAAAGCACCCGCAGCCGCACCCCAAACAACTGCCTGATGTAAAGAAAGTCCTTCAAAAAGTGCCGCAGCTAAACCGCCGTTGAAAGCATCACCTGCGGCCACTGTATCAACTGCGTGAACTGGAAACGCGGGTACAAAAAAACTTTCTTCAGCAGTGGCACAAAAAATACCCTTAGCACCCAGTTTGACGATCGCACATTTCACACCCCGTTGTAACAAAACCGCAGCTGCTTTGGCTGCAAGTTCTTTTCCATCCACAGCAAAACCCACCAACTGCGCTGTTTCAACTTCATTCGGTGTAATAATATCTACCAATGGATACAGTTCATCTGGTAAATTAGATTGTGCTGGTGCGGGGTCGAGAATTACTTTTATATTTGCACCTTTTGCGGCTTTAGCAGCAGCAATGACGGTATTAATAGGAACTTCTAGTTGTAAAAGTAGTGCTGTAGCTTCTGGTAATAAGTAAGATAATCGCTCTACATCTTCTTGATTGACGCGCCCATTTGCACCAGGAATGACGACAATTTGATTTTCACCAGTATGACTCACGGTGATAATAGCGATTCCAGAACTAACAGTTTTATCCACAAAAATGTTATCAGTCTGCACACCAGATGTTTGCAAATTGTTAACAAGTTCCTTACCAAAATCGTCTGCACCTACACGCCCTACTATCTGGGTAGGAATGCCCAATTTTGCTAATGCTACGGCTTGATTAGCTCCTTTACCTCCCGAAACTTTAAAAAAATCTTCTCCTAGTAACGTTTCTCCTGCAACTGGCAACCGGGGTGTTATTGCTACCAAGTCTATATTTATGCTGCCGAAGACGATAATACTCATAATGCTGATTTTTATTGAGCTTAAAGTTATTTTGATTGATATTATGGGATGCGATCGCAAACTCCATAAATATCGCACTTACTCAGGAACTTGTAGGAAAACTGCGACGTCTACGAAAGGCTACCCCTACGCACTTCTTCATTATGAGGCTTAGGATCTATAAAAATATCCTATTTTGGGATTATCCGAAAATGGGTTTATTGTGTTCAAAGTAATACATAGTGCTAAAGCCAAGGCACAATGAAATTTGTTCTCAGCCAGGATTATAAAATATTCCGTCACTGTATGATTGCGGCTCGTAAGGAGGCAAAACTAACTCAACAGACGCTTGCTAAATCCTTGAAAAAGCCACAATCTTTCGTAGCCAAATATGAAAACGGTGAACGGCGGTTAGATGTAATTGAGTTTCTGTTAGTTACTCGCGTAATGGGGGTAGATCCTTGCGATATTCTCAGAAAAGTTGAACAAGGAATATCTAAAGCATCTTGTGAGGAGGAGGTATGAATACACAGGATGTAATCAGGCTTGCATCTCAATATTTAGATAACTTATCTGGTCATACTTTTGACGTTTTAGATATATCTAAGCCTGTAACTATAGACGCAGCGCTAAATTTGACTAAAGTTATCTCAAAGCTTTCACCCTTACTCGGAAATTTAATCGAGTTTAACACAGTTGAATTTTTGAATAAACAAAATGAATTTTCTGAGTTTGGAAAGTGGCAGAGGCAAGATCCTGGCTTTCCAGATACTATTTTTGTGGGAAAAGTTCAACCGACACCAGGATTAGAGATTAAAGCATGGTTTCCATTAGCAACGGAAATAACAGCACGCTTTAAAGACAGCCAAAATCACTTTCAGTATGATCAGACTTATGTTGCTATGCTGGCATGGTTGCCTGAGAAAATTATCTATGGCAAACCTCGTATTCTTGATATATGTGTTGTTTCTGGTTTGTCGGTAGCCTTAGCTAGAGATACTCATTATCATAATCCGCCAGATTATCTTGTTTTGGAGCCAGAAGATACAACTCAAAGAACAGCAAATTTACAGCAGACAAACACTAGCGGTTATAAATTTCAAGGTTCTGTCGAAGAGTTCTTAGAAGCTCAAAAAATAGTTGATTCATGGGGTGTTGAAGGAAAAATCTATAAACCAACTAGAGAATATCAGCACCTTCTGCGTGAACTATTGAGCCAGTATAAATACAGACTGGATACTAATTTTGCAAAGATGGACAGAATCGTGCATCCAGGTATTAAAAAATTTAAGCAGCGTGTCTATAACATTGAATTTTCTAGTATTACAGTTAGTCAATGGAATAGACTTTTATCAAGCCGTCGAGAAGACAGCATCAAGAAATCTCTACAAGATTATCTAGAAATTAGAGAAGAGAGTATTGATGAACTTCTTGATTAAATCTCTGAACTCCATAATAAAAATAATCTGGATCAATTTCGCAAGAGTAAGCTTTTCGTCTCAGTTTATGTGCTGCTAGAGATGCACTGAATAATCCTCCAAAAGGTTCCCAGATAACATCATTTTTATCACTTGACGCTTCAATAATAATGCTCATCAAGTCGAGGGGCTTCTGATTAAGATGTAGTGCTTTTCCAGAAGGAATCTTAACTCTCTCATCACCCCGTAGAGCTTGGCGATCCCAAACATTTGTAAAACCATGAGGACATCTAAATTTAGAGCGCATCTTACTCCATTCTTGCCCTGTTAAAGATTGGTTTCCATCCAAAGAAAAATAAGGTCTTCCTTCTGGATTACCATGCTCATTTGCATAGTTGACCAACCTCTCAAACATCTCTGGAGGAGGGAAATACCATAAGTGTCCTTGATCGAAATACTTCCTAGTTGCAGCATTAGCTACACCACAAGCATCGTTTGCCCGTCGTAGTCGTAATCCAGAACGTTTCCACTCTTCAAGCAACCATACTTTCAACGTCAGTTCGTTGACTTTAACTTCTCTTACATATTGAACACACACTTCTGTAACTACTGGAAATCTACGAATTTTTTCTGTATTAACATTCCCTGCTATGTGACCTTTTCCTTTGTTCCAAATATTACAATTAACATAACGCCAACCGTGCTTTTCTAAAAGTGGATGCACAACAGCCCAGCCAATTTCTGAATTCCAAAACCAGAGTGTTGTGCATGGTATGGCTGCTTTTGACCATGCTTTAATATGAGGTTCATACCAATTAGGTAAATCAATATGATCTGAAGTGTCTCCTTCAAAACCAAGAACACCGTAAGCTCCATCTGAAACGATGACTGTAGGCTGCTCCCAACTGTTGTAATGTTCTAGACTATCACCTAGATATAGAGCAACGCTTTCATCATTCCACGCAGAAAAATTTAAGTTGGTGTTGAGGTTGACTACTTTTCCCCGACCAACTGTGCTGGTAGCCTTGCGTTTTAAAGTCTTGAGGAAACTCGGTTCTGGGTTAGATAGACTCATTTATTGATTTACGCAAAATGGATACAAGGCTTGCGGTATAAGTATTCTTTCTTTTTACTTTTTACTTTTGCCTTGTTGTAATAGTGTCAATAACTGGCTGATCTCTAGAATTCATGAAGTCATCGGAGAAATTGTCTACACTCTCTATTAGGGATTGCCAAGGGTTATCTTTGGCAATGAGGACAATGGCAGTGCCAATTTTTTTGATATAAATTTCAGTACCAGTAAGTTGAAAGTCTTCGGGTAAAATAACGATTTGATGAGTACCATCAGTGGTGAGTTTGGCAGTATTCATGATGTTTTTTCCTTATTACGAGAATTAAAATCATAGCAATTAGACGATCGTAATTATTTGAAATCCTAAGATTATTGTCCAGAATTTAACGCTTAACTAAAGATAAATCTGGTGTTAGCCTTTGCAAAACTTGCTTTAATACCATTACTGTCCAATCTATATCAGCTTCAGTAGTATCACGCCCCAATGTGATGCGAATTCCTCCCAAGGCAGCTTTTTCGGAATAACCCATCGCTAACAATATCGGACTAGGGCTAAGTTTACCACTGTGACAGGCAGCACCAGCACTGATGCCGATGCCAGCAAGGTTTAGCTGTCTTACCAAGGTTTTGCCGCTAAGTTTTTCCCCATTGGCGTATTCTAAGCACATACTAATATGGTGAGGCAAACGATCGCAGTCATCCCCTGTAGGAATTAAACCAGGAATCTCAACTAATTGGGCAAAAGCGCGATCGCGTAACTCAATTAATCGTGGTGTTTCTGTAGCTAATTCTTCGGCTGCTAATTCTGCTGCTACACCAAATCCGGCAATTATCGGTACTGCTTGCGTACCAGAACGCAATCCCATTTCTTGCCCACCACCACCCAATAAGGGCATCATTTCCACACCAGGACGCACATATAACGCCCCTGCACCTTGTGGCCCATATATTTTATGACTGGAAAGGCTAAGTAAGTCTACGGGCAGTTGTTGCACATCTATGGGTAAGCGTCCCGCAGCTTGCACCGCATCTGTATGGAACAAAGCACCAGATGATCGCACAATCTTACCCAGTTCTGCGATCGCTTGCACAGTTCCAACTTCACTTTGGCCGTAAATTATAGAAACTAAGGCTGTGTTATGTCGCAACGCCGCCTTTAAATCCAAAGGATTAACTTTACCTTTAACATCTACAGACAAGCGCGTAACTTCCCAACCCCACGTTTCTAGCAGCTTTACTGTCTCAGAAATTGCCGAATGCTCAACGCTGGAGATAATTATATGTTGAGGAACAGCATATAACCTAGCCACACCCATGATTGCAAGATTATTTGCCTCAGTGCCACCAGAGGTAAAAACGATCGATTCAGGACTTGCAGCGTTAATTAAACCAGCAACTTGGACTCTAGCTTCTTCTACAACCGTTGCCGCCCGTTGTCCCCACTCATGTAAGCTGGAAGGATTGCCCCAGTGTTGAGTTAGGACTGTTTGCATAACTGCGATCGCTTCTTTTCGAGTCGGAGTAGTGGCGCTGTAATCTAGATAAATTTGCATATAACCGATAATGGTGAGAACACACGTTGGTAGTAGTCTGCTGATCTTGTCAGCATATACAGTTTGAGTGGACAAATCCTGAAAAAATCTCTGTAATGCCTCTATCAGTGGATTTTTCCGTTTACTTGGAAAGTTATTTTTCTACTTAATTCAGAAGACAAAATTTTGGGAATGATAAATATGTCCACTCCCAATCCACTTCTAACAGATTACAGTGCAACTTATCTCTAGACGAAGATATTTTTTATATATCTTTTTACTGATATTTCCCCTTGCTGCTTGTCAACGAGTCCAGTCTTCCAATCAACGTTTAGCACCTTTACCACAAGATCCGTTAGTTCAAGTTTACTTTAACCATTCTGAGTCTTCAGAATACAAAGAACCTTACCGTCAGCAAACTCGCCTGGGGGATGATTTAGAAAAACAGATTGTCGATGCTATTACGCAAGCTAAGTCTACAGTAGATGTGGCGGTGCAAGAATTACGTTTACCCAAAGTTGCCCAAGCACTGGCTGATAGACAAAAAGCTGGGGTAAAAGTCAGGATAATTTTAGAAAATACCTATAGCCGACCTTGGAGTAGCTTAACATCTACTGAAGTTGCTAAGTTAGATAAAAGGGAACAAGAACGTTACAACGAATTTCGCAAGTTTATCGATATTAACCAAGATAATCAACTCAGTCTAGAGGAAATAAATCAAAGAGATGCTTTGATAATTTTGCAGAATGCCAAAATTCCCTGGATAGATGATCAAGCGGATGGTTCAGCAGGTAGCAGTTTGATGCATCACAAATTTGTGATTGTGGATAATCGCATCGTGATTATAACTTCAGCCAATTTTACATTAAGTGATACTTCAGGTGATTTTACAAATTCTAGCAGTTTAGGCAATGCCAATAACTTATTGCAGATTGACAGCCCAGAATTAGCATCTTTATTTACAGAAGAGTTTAATATTCTGTGGGGAGATGGGCCAGGAGGTAAGCCAGATAGTAAATTTGGTTTGCAAAAACCGATCCGTTTACCTAAACAGATAACTTTAGGAAACACTCAAATTACTGTACATTTTTCGCCTACTTCCCCAACTCAACCCTGGAGTAACAGTAGTAATGGTTTAATCAATAAAACTTTAGATTCAGCAACCAAATCTGTTGATATGGCGTTATTTGTCCTTTCCGATCAGCGTCTTGCCAATACCTTAGAAAAACGGCATCAGCAAGATGTGCAAATTCGCGCTTTAATTGAACCACAATTTGCCTATCGTCCCTATAGTGAGGCATTGGATATGATGGGGATTGCTCTCAGTAACAAATGTAAATATGAAGTTGATAACCATCCTTGGTCAAATCCAATTACAACTGTAGGCGTACCTGTGTTACCCAAAGGCGATTTATTACATCATAAATTTGGTGTTATTGATAACCAAAGAGTAATTACAGGTTCTCATAATTGGTCAGATGCTGCCAATTATGGTAACGATGAGACGCTTGTAGTGATTGAAAGTCCTATAATTGCTGATCATTATGTGCGCGAATTTGCTCGACTTTATGCCAAACTTAAACCCGGCTTACCACCAGGAATTCAAGAAAAAATTAGAGCAGAACAAACACGGTGTCCTCAGATAAAAAGTTCTTCATCAAGTGAATTACAACCAATTAAACAAATAAATATCAACACTGCAAGTCTGGAAGAATTGGCAACTCTCCCTGGCGTGGGTAAGAAGTTAGCACAGAGGATAATTATTAGTCGTCAACAGCAAAAATTTACATCTTTACAAGAATTAGAAAGAGTTCCAGGAGTGAGTGCTAGAACTGTAGAAAAATGGCGCGATCGCCTAATTTGGTAGCAATTATCAAACAGAATTCAGGAGTCAAAAGGGAGAGAAAAATTAAATTATTGACTTATTGCATAAAATATGATGTTTTATGTTACTATCAATAAAAATCATATATAAACGTGAATATCTCTCCATCTCTCAAAAAACCGCGTGTCTCATGGCAGGCGGTTTTCTCACTGTTGATATTTGTGTTCATGTACCTGCCCATACTGGTACTTGGGTTTTATAGCTTCAATCAGTAGCCCTACAGTGCAACTTGGCAAGGATTCACTCTCGATTGGTATCGCAAGTTGTTCAGTGACGATCGCATCTTATCAGCTTTGCAAAACAGTATGATAGTTGCTGGTTGTGCAGTTGGGGTTTCAGCAGTGCTGGGAACCTTGATGGCAGTTGGGTTGGCGCGTTACGAATTTCCTGGTAAGAAATTGTATCGGGGTGTTGCTTACCTACCATTGATTATTCCCGATATTGCGATCGCAGTGGCTACCCTAGTATGTCTAGCCGCCTTTGCAATACCTTTGAGTTTGTGGACAATAGTTGCAGCCCATATCGTGTTTTGTCTCGCTTATGTCGGACTTGTAGTTGCTTCACGGCTGACTAATTTAGATCCTCACTTAGAAGAAGCGGCACTAGATTTAGGTGCTACACCAACACAAGCTTTTATCCAAGTATTGTTACCTCAATTGATGCCTGGTATTTTAGCTGGTTGTCTGTTAGCTTTTGTCCTCAGCTTAGATGACTTTCTCATTGCCAGTTTTACTGCTGGTAGTGGTTCTAACACCCTGCCAATGGAAATTTTTAGCCGGATTAGATCAGGAGTCAAGCCTGATATTAACGCTTTGAGTGTGATGCTGATTTCAGTATCTGCGATCGTTGCTCTTATAGCTGAATTAATTCGTGCTTCTGGAGAGAATAAAAGTTTCAAATAAGAGTCAGAGTCAGCACAATTCGCAATTCGCAATTCGCAATTCGCAATTCGCAATTAATGCCCACGGATAAATCCGGGGGCTTGAACCAAGCAAAGTTTAAAACTATCTATCCATAAATGAATTTAGGGGCTTGTACCATCAAGGAAGAATTGGTCAAATCAATCTTGAAAGTCTGAAATAGCTGATTAACCAAGGTTTTACCCCACCCTAACCCTCCCCTTGTAAAGGTTACGGTGTACACACAAGTCGGAAAACTTCATTTACCAAAGATTTGTGGTGCGTTACGTTGGTGTGACAAAGCTAAATTGTTGCAATCACAGCGATGCTTGCGGCGGGCTACGCCAACGCGTTTGTTACTTCGGGGTACGCATTTGTTATTTCGGGGTACGCATTTGTTATTTCGGGGTACGCATTTGTTATTTCGGGGTACGCATTTGTTATTTCGGGGTTCGCATTTGTTATTTCGGGGTTCGCATTTGTTACTTCGGCGTGTCCATAAGGCAATACGGTTCAGATAAGCTTTTTTCTCTCCCCGTGCTTCCCTCTGCATCCCTTACATCCCCTGCTCCCCCTGCCTCAAGGATAAATTTCTTAACTGAACTGTATTAGTTTATAACGCACCCTAAGAAACTACTAAAAGAGTTGAAACCTATTCTGTAACTCTCATAAACTTTGGATTCTTTAATTGGTTCTTTACGAACTTTTTTAGATAATGAACAACCGCTATATTAAATGTGGTGTGCATTACGTCAAGCTAAGATACTGATATTAGTTTTATTCAGAATTTCAATGCTCTGATGTAACTGTATTTAATTTTTAATTGTTAATCATTCTTATATTCTCATGTAAAAGATAGTTTTAAGCAAATACCCTTGAGTTAGTTAATACTGCCTAATCCTCCTTAAAAAGGAAGGGATTAGAGCAATCTTAAACACATAAATAAACTTCCGTGTTCGCTTCTCTACATAACTGTTTTCAATTAGATAATATTGGGGCTAACTTTGGAGAAGATGCTATTTCCCCCTCATTATGCAAATCTGCCAAAATCCCAATTGCTCAAATCCATTCAACTCTGATAGCAATAGATTTTGCGTGAGTTGCGGACAAAGTAACTTTGGCAAACTTCTAAGAAACCGTTACCGCGTATTAAGACTTTTAGGTGAAGGTGGATTTAGTAGAACCTATGCTACAGAAGATGTAGACAGACTAAACGCGCCTTGTGTCATCAAGCAATTTTTTCCCCAGTTTCAGGGAACAGGACAACGCACCAAAGCAGCAGAATTTTTTAAAGAAGAGGCTTTTCGTTTGTATGAACTGGGAGAAAATCATACGCAAATTCCCAGATTACTAGCTTATTTTGAACAAGGTGCTAGCTTATATCTCGTACAAGAATTTATTCAAGGAAAAACCCTCTTACAAGAAGTTCAGCAACAAATCTATAGTGAAGCACAAATTTGGGAACTTTTAGCTGATTTATTGCCAGTTCTGGAATTCATTCATGCCCATAACGTAATTCATCGGGATATCAAACCAGAAAATATTATCCGCCGTGCAAGTGATAAAAAACCTGTATTAATTGACTTTGGCGGTGCTAAACAGGTAACACAAACCAGTTTAGGAAGACAAGCTACAGTAATTTATACCCTTGGTTATGCCCCAACTGAACAAATGGCTGGATTTGCTTGTCACGGTAGTGATTTGTATGCTTTGGGTGTAACTTGTGTACGTCTTTTAACTCGATGTTTGCCTTTGCAGGATGCTTCTGGACAAGTTAATGATCCTATTTATGATGCCATGAATGCTAAGTGGTTGTGGCGTGAGCGTTTACAACAACAAGCTATTACTATCAGCGACGAATTAGGAAAAATTTTAGATAAATTACTAAAACATCTACCGAGTGAAAGATATCAAACAGCAGTCGAAGTTATTAATGATTTGAAATTTGCAACATTCAACATTGAACCTGTTGCCTTAAAAATTGTTTCGATGTCCCAACCCATATTACCGCCGATACCACAAAAAGTAATCGTACCATTACCCCCGTTAGAAACTTTTGAATTTGACGTAGTGACAGTAGACACAGGTGGTAGGGAAGTAAACCGCATGAGTTGTAATGCCAACTTCTTTGCCGAAGAATTGGGTAAGTCTGTCACATTAGAAATGGTATCAATTCCTGGCGGTACTTATATGATGGGTTCACCGGAGTTTGAAGGGGATGCTGACGAACGTCCTCAACATCAAGTTAGCGTCGAACCATTTTTTATGGGGAAATTTCCCGTAACTCAAGCACAGTGGAGAGTAGTAGCAGCTTTACCTAAAATAAAACAAGCTTTAAATCCTAATCCATCGAAATTTAAAGGTTTAGATAGACCAGTAGAAAATGTATCTTGGTATGAGGCTGTAGAATTCTGTCTCAGACTATCAGAAAAAACTGGACGCGACTATCGTTTACCAAGTGAGGCTGAGTGGGAATACGCTTGTCGTGCTGGAACTACAACATCCTTTCACTTTGGCGAAACCATTACCTCTGAGTTAGTCAGCTGCACTATGGAACCAAAAAGCAAATTCCGTAAAGAAACAACAAACGTCGGTAGTTTTGAAGTCGCCAACACTTTTGGATTGTACGATATGCACGGGCTAGTTTGGGAATGGTGTGCTGACTCGTGGCACAACAATTACAACGATGCACCCTCAGATGGAACAGCTTGGGAAGCTGGCGGTGATATTAATCGCCGGGTGCTACGGGGTGGTTCTTGGAGTTTCAACGCAGAACTGTGTCGCAGCGCTAGCCGTAGCTGGAATGAATCAGACGGTGGACTTAGGGTTTGTGGCTTTAGAGTAGTATTTTCGGTAGAGGAGATTATTTAACAATTTAATTGAGAGGTTGTAGAAATTATGAACAACAGAATTGAGAAAGGTGACATAGTATTTATAAATAAAAGTGGAAAATATCACCAGCAAGTGGGTGAAGTTAGCGAGATAGATTACAATATTTTTTTTGTTAAAATAGTGATGGTAAAGCTAGGTAATCTAGAAGAAACCTTTGAAGAAAAAGATTTACAATTACAAACTAAAAAGCCGAACCTACAAGAAGTGATTGCATCAGTAGACAAAATTTTAGAACAAGTTGCTCAAATTCCCAATTTGCCGACGAAAGAGCAAGTAGAGTTACCCAACCGTCTGAAATATCTTAAATTAGATATTCCTAAATTAGATAAACAGTTAATTCAAAAAAATTTTGACAGTATAGATAAAATACTCATAGAAATAAGAGAAGCAGACTCATCAGCTAGCTTTTGGCAGGAAATAAATCCTAATTTGGAGAAAATAAGCTGGTGGATTAGAACAAGTCTATGAACAGAAGTAATACCATTTCACTTTAATAATGATACGAATATGCTGGTAAGGGCTTGTCTTTGCCCATTAGTGTCAAATTAAGCTCAAATCCCTTTGAAACCTCGTTTCCAGCCTCTGGGCTGGAAATGATGCTCTTGGGGCTGCTGCCGCTAGCAAGGGAGGCGGCAGCCCCAAAGATGGCATTCCCAGTCTCCGACTGGGAACGAGATTGTCTCTCGTGTTTTGCTTCACCTCTTAATCTAAATTTGTCAATAAATAGAGGTAAAACATAAGTTTCATCTCTATTTATTGGTAAGTTCAAGGCTAAATAATCGTAACTGGACATAATTAAACGTAACTATATTTTTATCATTTGTTGTCTCTAATGCCTTATATCTTATACTTTGTGCTTTATTTTAAGCAGTGTCATTTATTTGTAACTACCTAATTTAATTTACGTTTGTAACTGCATAGCTTAAATTTCAACATCAATGTTATGGTTGATTTATATCAAGATTAAAAAATAGTTTTTCATTTATAAAAGTAGATTTTTAGCGGTAATGCTAAAGATTTTACATTAATAAAAAGCATTTTATTAGATAAAATAAATTATAAATATCATCAGGAGTATATATGCATTTTCCTCAGTTTGCAGGAATTCTCGGTTGTACGACAACTGCTTTTATATTAATTGCACCCATACAAGTAGAAGCTGCAACTTTTAAGGTGATATCTGGAGTCACCAGCATTGATCGCGATCACGAAGATATTCTGAGAAATATTGGGTTAACCTTGACAGGCACTAATCAGACAGTCGCACCAATTCCCAGCAATTATTTAGTTGGCTTCAATATCGACTCAGCCACCAACTTCACATTCACTAACGAGGGTGGTTTCACTCCGCTCTCAGGTACAATCGAGCATACTGGTACTGTTACCTTTAACGATCAAATTACTGTTGGTGACTTTTCAATTGGTTTTGCTTCAGGACGTACCGTTAAAGATACTAGCGGATTTGTTTTAAGAGACACATTTTCTTTAAATACAATTTTGTTTGATTTAAGTCTTCCGGAACCTGTAGCATTTGATGGTCAAACTTTAACCATCCCTGATGTTAGATTGTTGATTTCTCCAGAGTTTGCAAATATACTAGGCGATCCTGACTTAACAGGTTTGTTTGCTGGAACTGCACGAGTTGATGCTCAAGTTGCTGCCGTACCCGAACCTGACAGTGTACTGGCAGTTTTGGCAGTGGGTGCGGCTCTCTTGGCAACTAGATTTTATACTCAAAAAATTAAATGCACTTAATATCCTGAAGCATTGCTAAATGCTTATTAACAGGTGCAAGTGTATTGGCAGCAATCAGCCCACTTGCGGCAACTGCTGGTAAACCAATGCCGGGAAATGTCGAGTCTCCGCAACACATCAATCCTGTTAGAGGTGTGCTAGGGCCAGGAAACATACCACTTCCAGCCTGAATTGCTGGGCCGTAGGAACCTTGATGACGACGGAGATAACGCTCGTGGGTTAGAGGTGTACCAACAAGTGTGACTTCGCAACGAGAGCGGATATCTGGAATGACCCGTTCTAAAGCTTGCCACATTACTTCTGCACGCGATCGCTTTTGTTCGGCATATTCCTGGTTCCTTCTATCCATTCCCTGCCAGATAGAGTATGGCTCATTACCAGGAGTATACACATGAATCACATGCTTTCCTGGTGGCGCTAAGGATGGATCGAGAATTGAAGGAATTGATATCACCACAACATTCTGAGGTGCTGTTATGCCCAATTCCCAGTTATTAACTACGATGTAATGACAGCGCAAATTTGGCTGTAATCCTTGAGCATCAATACCTAAATGTAGATGCATGAAACTATCACACTCAGGTGTTGCTTGTCGCTGGCTGCGGTACTGTTGGGGTATTGCCTTTTCTGGTAGTAACTTCAGTGTGTCCCAAACCGATGCATTAGATATAACTGCCCGACGCGCCCGAATTTCTTGGCGATCGCGCAGACGCACACCCACGGCACGATTACCTTCTACCAACACTTGCTCCACATGAGCGCCCAATATCAGCTTCCCTCCGTGACGCTCCAATCCTTGTACAAGGGTGTCAACTAAAGCACCACTCCCACCAATGGGATATTCAAGTACTGCATCTGGTCGATACCAGTCGGCAAACATAAATGCTACTTCTGCGGCACTAGTGCCATCTGCGGGCAGTCCAGAAAGCAGAAAACACAACAAATTCAGCCAATTTCGGGTAAATGGATCTTTAACAACGCCATCCATAATCCGGCTGAAGGGGCCCGTCAACTTGATGACATCTGGCAAGTTTTTTGCCAGAGATAGGGCAAACGGGGCTACAGTTCTAACTGCACCCAAATCAAAGCGTAATGCGGCTGGTGGTATAGAAATTGCTGCACCAGCGAATGGTTCCATAACGCGCTGGAGTTCTTGCCATTCGACAACAGCATTATGACCACGAAATTTCATCAAAACTTCAGAAAATTGCTCGGAACCAACCGACGTATCAAAATCACCTTCTGGCAGACAACAACCCCAAGTATCGTAGGTTACGCATGGTAATTCAGAACCAATTGCATCTAATACTTGTTTTAGGGGGTTGGTGGAGGGGCTATAAGATAGTCCAGAGTAGAGGGATGGGCCTGAGTCAAATTTGAAACCGTTGCGCTCAAAACTGTGGGCAGCACCACCAGGGATGGAGTGACTTTCACAAACCATCACATCAAAGCCGTATCGTGCCAAAAGAGCGGCACAACTTAAACCGCCAATACCGCTACCAATGACAACTATATCTGTGTTTTGCATATCCCCTATGTTTGCAACCAGTCGTCTTTTTATCTTAATAAAAAGTTACTCTAGCGGCTTGTTGACAAACTGACTAGAAGCGAATTCCCGTTGAGAATCTCCTAATATTTTCAGGGACTTCTCAGTAATTGTATTAATATTATTTGTTCGCTAAGTACAGCATTTCATTAATTTGTAGAGAATTAAACTTGACAATACCCGACAATGTTAATGCATTGGCTTGCATTGTTAATGCATTGGCTTGTGCATTGGCTTGCATTTTTAGGGACTTCCAAATAAAAAAATATTCCAAAACTGACACAAAAATCCTCTTAATCTCTCCTCTCTCTGTTTTCTCTGCGTCTCTGTGGTTCGTTTTTTGGGATAATTTATTCCTTGGAAATCCCTTAATGCATCGGCTTGCATTGTTAATGCATCGGCTCGCATTAAAAACGCTACGCTTTTACCCTTAAAATAGGGATACAGTCCCTGACTACAAACCTTTAATTATTCACGCCCACTTACACCACTTGAAAACTAAAGCTAAAACTTGCCCAATTATTCACATCCAAGATATATGAGTCGGCTGCTGTGCCGTTCGTCTCCGTTTTGAGATGCAAGTCTTGTAGCAAGGCTTGTGCAACGTCTAAGGGATTGAATAATGCGCTAATCGGGCGTTGTTCGGCTGTGGAATACTTAATAGTACTCAAGGCGGCGAGAGTTTCGCTAAAGGGGGCAGTACTAAAAATTAGTTGTTGTTCGCAAAAGCTAGCTAGCCCTGAAATCACCCATTCGGAAGCACCATTAGTTTGGGGTAAGGTGAGGGTTTCACCTGGGGCGATGACAACCTCTTTTAAGAGGGGTTTGGTATCGGCAGTGTTTGGTTCTTGAGGGGTTTCCCAAGGATAGAAGGCAACTGCTGTATGATTATTGTTTAATCCCAGCAAGATTAAATATACTGGGCGATCGCTCTGGTTTTCCACTCGATATTGCATTCGACTACCAATAGGCACAATCGGAGTGGGGAGAGATGCAATTAATCGCTTCTGTACTGATGTTTTAACCGAGGTTTCAGTTTTAAAAGCTCGCACTGTTTCGCGCTGCATGACGATGCGAGGTGAACTGTCACTAATTATTTCTAAGGTTGCCTTGAGAGGCAAGCGGGAAGAACCTTGATTTTCGGTGAGTCGCCATAACTTTGCTGCTAGCAAGATTGATAATTGTGGCGATAACCTTTGCGCTGTTAATTTTACTGCTTCTCCTACTTCCCCCATAGTATTGGGAATTATTTCGCCACCAATAGAAAATAGACCATAACGGCTGGGTGTTTGCTGTAGCTTCGCAAATAGATAATCAGCTGGTTTTTCTCCTGCTACTACGGTGGATACATGGGAAAATCCAGCGAAGGCACTTGTAGCATCTACCCGCTCAATTCTTTCCAATCCAGTATCCAAAGCTATGGTTAAATTAATATTTCGAGGTAAAACCCGGACTGCTTCTTGGACGAGTTGCCCGACTTGTAGGGGATTTGCACCTTGAATTTTGAAAATTTGCGCTTTTGCAGTTAACCCAGTCCGCGATCGCAATATTAATTCTTCTGTTGTTGCCAAGGTTAATCGAGAATTCACTCCATAGTATAGCAGTACTTGTGCAGGTAATCCTGCCAACCACAGATGGACTGTTTTACCATCCTCTTCAATAGCTGTCACCACGCCTTCTGCACCAATGATACCGTCTGGCTGTAGAGACGTTAGATTTTGATTTTTCTGACTACTTAATAATGCTGGTTGCTGTTTGCTACCCAATTGGGATAAAGAATTTTCTACATGGGAGAAGGCAACTTGAATTGTGGTGGCTGGGGTGAATTCCCACAAATACTGTGTTAAGGCGTAAGTAAATAACCCAGCAGTAAAACCAGAAAAGAATCCTTCCTTTGCTGTCTGATTTGGTTCTGAGGTAGCTGCTAAAACAATCGGAGTGCTGGATAACTTCTGAGTTTTAAGTTGTTTGAGAAAGTCGAGTTCTTCTAGTGCCAGCTTTCCTACTGATTCCTGAAGGGCGCGAATTTTTAATCCTAAGACTGTATTAGGAGCGTAATAGCTAGTATCCAATACTGCTGTTACTCGATTTGTGGGGAGCGATCGCAATAATAGCAGTAGAGTTTCTTCTAATATATAGTTGACTAGTTTCTCATTTTGTGAATACTGACCCACATTAGCTGCCACCAGAGCATTTTGTCCTGTATCTAGTGATGTTTCCAATTTGACACGGCTGCCATAGCCGCTAAAGTGAAAGACTACCACATCACCAGGTTTAGCTTGCTTACCCAGGTGATCCAAAAAAGCTGCCTCAATGAATTCCCTACTAGCTTGTTCCTCAGTTAAGGTTAAAATATCTGACCCTTGGAAACCAAAGCGATGCATCAAAAGTTCTCTTTGTAATTCCACATCCGTCAGGCAACCACTGAGGGCTGGGATTTGTGGGTATTGGTTAATACCTATTAACAGTGCCAACTTGCGCGGATTGGGTTCTGCCAAAGCCTGATAATAGCGATTTCCCAAAGACAACCACTCAGCTTCAGTTACCCCCAATACCGCGAGTATTGAGCCAATTCTATGTAAAAACGTGCGCCGTTCCATAATTAGCCATCAGCCCTCAGCCATTAGTTAGCAGCTTACAGGGCTGAACTCTGTATTGTAAAGTTACAAAATGGGAGGAGTGGGGAGTGGGGGAAGAATAACTATTAATTATTTACCAATGCCCAATGCCCAATGCCCAATGCCCTAAACCGATACTTCTATCCGCATTGCCCGTGCCAACTCAGCCGCCACCTCTGGACGGGAAAACTCTGGTGGGGGTAATTCACCGCGCCGCAGCATTTCCCGGACTTTTGTTCCCGATAAATGAATGCGTTCTTCTGGCCTGCTGGGACTGGTTTTAGATGTTGCCATCTGTTTAGTGCGCGTGCAGTAAAAAGCGTGTTCAAATTTCATCGGCACAATGCCCAATTCACTTGGGGCAAATTCATCAAAGATGTATTGAGCGTCGTAAGTGCCGTAATAGTCACCAACGCCAGCATGATCTCGTCCGACGATAAAGTGAGTACAGCCGTAGTTTTTGCGGATTAAAGCATGGAATATTGCCTCACGAGGCCCAGCATAGCGCATTGCGGCTGGATTAATTGCCAAACTTACCCGGTCTAAGGGGTAGTAGTGTTCCAGCAAAATTTCATAGCAACGCATCCGCACATCAGCAGCGATATCGTCTTCTTTTGTCGCCCCGACTAACGGGTGCAAAAATAGACCATCAACGATTTCTAAAGCGCACTTTTGAATATATTCATGGGCGCGGTGGATGGGGTTGCGAGTTTGAAAGCCAACAATGGTTTTCCAACCCTTGTCTCTAAATAGTTGCCGTGAGGCAGCTGGATCAATTTGGTAACTGGGAAACTGGGGATGAGGTTCGCGTTGCAACAACCAAATATCACCCGCCAGATGTACATTACCTTGGTTATAGAGTACCTGCACGCCGGGATGTTTAGCATCATCAGTGCGGTAGACATTTATGGCTTCGCGGGTTTTGTCGTAGTTATATTTTTGCGTCAGTTGCAAAACTCCAATAAATTCGCCTCTGGAGTTATCCAGACGGATTAAGCCGCCTTCTGGCAATGGGGAAGCTACTTCTTCACTGACCGATAGTGTAATCGGGATTGACCACACAAGACCGTTAGCTAGTCGCATTTCTGTAACAGTGCGATCGTAGTCTTCCTGGTTCATAAAACCCGTGAGTGGACTAAAAGCACCGATCGCAATCATTTCTACATCAGAAACGGCGCGATCGTTTAGTTGCACTCGCGGCAAAAAGTCAGCTTTTGAGAGAAACTCTGCTCTTTCTTCTGGTGTGGCGATACGGTTAACCAACTGTCCACCGTGCGGGGCTATGGCATCTGGATTGTGACTCAACGTAATCCCCTCTCTGCTTTTAATGTTATTGTTTCAGATTATGTACTAACTTATCAAATGCTGGTACTGAGAAAAAAATAGTTTAGGGAATGAAGGAAAGTTTTTACAACTAGCCTGTAGGTAATCTGATTAGGTTACGTTAAAGCTAATCCAGCCTCAATTGTGACATCAAAAACAACTCTTGATGCATACGTTGCGATCGCAGTTACAGAACTATGGATTTACGATAGTAAAAAGCTGAGGATTTATCTACTTAGGGATGAACATTACATCGAATCTGATCACAGCCCTAACTTTCCAAATCTCCCTCTAACTCAAATTATTGCCGCTACAGTTGAACGAGCTTGGCAAGTAGGAACTGTACAAGCTTTGAAAGAGTTTGAAGGAACATTAGAGAGAAGTAGTTTTTGAGAGAAAGCACGTAAACCTAGCCCACCGCAGGTATCGCTTTCGTTAGTTGAGCTTAGTATGGCAATAAATGGCATAAATTGGCATAAACTAATATTATGAAGGAAAAATTAGGGAAGTTATGCCAGTGAAAAGTATAAATATATCTCTCCCTGATGCGATGCGGACTTACATAGAAGAGAAAGTGGCAACTGGTGGTTACAGCAGCGTCAGTGAATATTTTCGTGAGTTAGTGCGCCAAGACCAAAAGCGTCAAGCGGCTGAACGTTTGGAAACGATGCTTTTAGAAGGTCTAAATTCTGGGAATGCAACTGAGATGACTCCTGACGATTGGGAAGACATCCGCCAAGCTGTGCGGGAAAGAATCGCCAAGCATAAAGGGTCAAACCAAGGTTAATGAGCGACGTAAGCAAACGACCGCAAGTAATCCGCGACTTGATAGAATTAGCGACTTATATTGCAGAAGATAATTTGGAAGCTTCAGATCGGTTTCTTAGAGCAGCAGAAATAACTTTCAAACAACTGGGTAAAATGCCAGAAATGGGAAACCTTGTCAATTTTCTCATCCCAATTTAGCTGGTGTTCGACAGCAAGCAATAAAAGGATTTAAAAAGTATCTTGTTTTTTATCTTCCTTCAGATTCCGGTATAGAAATTCTTAGAGTCATTTATGGCGGACGAGATATTGAAACAATCTTAAATGAAGATTTAGGAGAGAATGACTTGGAATAATAATTACGAGTATTTTAATACATCACTTTTAGGATAAGCGATCGCACTACAAGCTCTCTTATTTCTATTCTGTCAAAGCGTCAAGTTTTGCCAGTATTTTTAAGCCTTCTTCTGGGTTGCCAGTTGCAGCCATTGCTTTAAATCTGGTACTGGCATCAAATTCTGCTAGAGCTATGGTGGAAAGTTCTTCAATCAGCTTATTTACACTGATTCCTTTAGCTTGAGCAAGTTCTTTTAATCTGTTGTGTTTTTCGTCTGGTAAACGAATAGTTAAAGTAGCCATTTTTGTTTAACTCCTAATAATTTCTTCGGGTTTTAAGATTGATAAGTTAGGAAATAACAATCAGATTACGAATTCCGCACAGTGTTACTAGCTTTCAACTTAGGATAAGCAATCCGTTTGTGATGAAATTGCTGCCAAACATCCACAAATATCTGGGCAATTTTTGATATTTCTTCTCGTGTTAATCCTGAATCTACGAGCTGATTGTCTTGCCATTTAGAACGCAGGATATTATTTAACATTGCTAAAGCTTGCTCAGTGGAGACATCTTTGAGTGATGGCTTTTTTCCCAGAGGTTTCGCCGATGCTTCGAGCGATCGCAGCGCTGCTTCGCAAGAATCTGCTAACATAACAATCCCGGTTTCGCGTGATTGGGGAATTGGGCCATCGTAGCGAAAATCTGCATCGTCTACTGTTAAACTTGGATCTTCTTGAGCCATTTGCTGGGCTTGATGATGAAAATAGGCAATCAGCATCGTTCCCTGATGCTCTGGAATAAAAGCTTGAATCGCTGTCGGCAAAAGGTGTTTACGCGCCATCACCAATCCTTCAGTTACGTGCTTTTTGATAATTTCTGCACTCTTCCAAGGATCTTTAACCTCTGTATCATGTTTATTCGGCCCCCCCATTTGATTTTCAATAAATCCAAGGGGATCGTGCATTTTGCCAATATCGTGATATAATGTTCCAGCCCTGACCAACTCAACATTGCATCCTAATTCTTTGGCAGCAGCTTCGGCAAGGGTAGCGACAAACAGCGTGTGTTGAAAAGTTCCGGGAGTCTCAGTAGCAAGTCGTTTTAACAAAGGGCGGTTAGGGTTCGCCAACTCCGCTAAACGGATGGGAGTAACTAAATCAAAAACTTTTTCTAGATAAGGACTCAACCCTAAAGCTACAACACTCCAGCCTAAGCCGGATAAAGCAAACAATCCGGCTTCTCGGAGAACGATATACCAAGTTGAACCAAATGCTTGACCAATTAAGATTTTAACAACCAGATAAATACTACCCTGAGTTAAAGCGATCGCCACACCCAATAATGCCAATTCCTCACGCGATCGCAATCGTTGCGCTATGTAACTACCTAATATTCCTCCCCCGGCACCAGCTAAAAGCGCAGCCTTGCTTATATCCAAGCTAATAGCTAATATCGGCAACAGCAGTCCGACAACTGTTAACCCCAAAGTGGGGCCATAAAAGCTTCCCAACAATAAACCAAGGGCACTCCAGGTGGTATAAGGTAATCCGATCACAATCACTCCTGGCACACTCAGAGTTAGCAATAACACCAATAGGCGATCGCGTTGTCGCAATTCGTAATCTACATGCCGTTCTACCCAGACAACAATGCCAATAGCGATCGCAATAATACCTGTTAACTTGCCTAACTCGTGCCATTTTACCTCCCGGCGAACCAGGCGATAATGCTCTAGCACCTCAAAATTCCATGCAGTAATCTGCACTCCTCTTTTGACAATCACCTCACCACGTCGTAGCTTCATCATCACGGGTGGCACACCAGCAGCGGCCTTTTGAGCGTTTTCTCTGGTTTGTTCTTCATCTTTTTGCAGATTCGGCTTGAGTACAGCTAACAACAGGTTCTTTGCCAAAGCTTTGGCGGATTCTGGTACAAAGGTCTGCAATTGTAAACTCACCGCATCTTGTAAAATATTTTTTGGCAGTCCTTGTGGGATGCCTTGGGTGAGAATCCGCTCTGCACTCTCATGGATTCCCATTTGTGTTTTGTCCCATTCCACATCTGACAAATCCAAGAAAGGAGATTCCTCGTATATTGCTTCTGGAATAACAGTCTCTAACTGTAAAAGTTTGGCATTAGCTTGGGTGTATCTTTGGCGTGTTTGAAAAATTTGGGCAATCAGTGAGGATAAGCTTTTATCAGAACTAGTGATGCGGTAAGATTCTAGTTGTGCTACGGCTTGAGTAAAGTCAGTGTTTTGAGAAAAATCAACAGGGTTTGTCTTCTGTGGCGTTGTTGTACGCGGTTGGCGTTCCTGATTGGGTGCAGCTATAGATGATGGGCGTGATGAGGCGGCGGTTTGTCTTTTTTGTTGATTTTTACTATTTTCTATAGTCAATAGCACTGCTTGCCATTCTGATTCAGGACAAGAGCGGAGATAACGTTGGGTAGAGATGGACAAAATTACAGGATCAAAAAAAGGAAAAGCTCCAGCAACGGTGCGAATTTCGTCGCCATCATCCAGAAGTTTTTGCAAATTTTCCTTAATTTGTTCGTTCATTCGCGCATCAAGCATCAGCACTTGTAAGGAGCTTGTACTAACAGCTTTGCGCTCGGCTTCTGTTTTTTTCTGATCTTCGATACTAGCTGCGTAAGGCGCTGTAATTGTCTGGGGTGCAGGATTTCCTACTTGAAGTTGCGTCTGGTTGTATAATTTATGTCCAATAACGGCAGTGAGGGATACTAGAGCGATCGCTAAAATTACCAAAGAACGCTGTTCATGCACCCAATCTAAACAGACTGCATAAATAGTACTTTTAGTTTTGACCGATTTTGTTTTTGACTGGAGCGCTATTTCTTGTTTTCGGCGATGCCTACGGCGAGCTACGTCTACGCTTTTATCGTTGGTTTTTGATAAAAATAAGATTATATTTTTCTGGACAGTGCTTAGAAGTTCCCTTCTATGGCTTTTGCTTTTGGGACTTCTCATTAACTTTCCCTTACGGCGTAGTCCTTTGTACTGTCGCCGCCAGTTAGTCAATTGCTGGGTTAAGAACTGCAAAAATTGCTGCATTTTCATTATCTCTGCCTGCAATTGCTGACTTTGATACCTCAAAAAAAGACTGCAACTACGGTGGCAAGCGCTAATTACGAATTATTCTTAACGCGACCGAATAACGCGAGGAGCTGCATAAACTGAAAGCGGAGCCTCTTCACATCCCTCCTCTGTGAACTCCTTTGCATTTAAGGTAAGATTATACACTCCTGACCACACCGCCACAAATGCATCGGTCAATTCTAACATTTGGGAAAAAGTAGTTAGTCCCCATCCTGGAGAATTCTTCTGCAAGAGCAAGACTTGCCAATTTACAGGAATTCCACTTGTACCGTTATATGCTCCTGATAAAGCACCAGTAATTGCACCTGTAGCTTGGGAGGTTAGAGACGTACCATTTTGCACTTGAGAATTATCATTGTAAGTAGCCTGCAAAACTGCAAGGCGAAAGTCCTCCAAAGTACTCAAAAAGCAATAAAATGCAATCGCAATAGTGTTACTGAGTTTTTCTTCCCTGGCAAACTCAGCCTGCGCCGTTGACAATCCAGCTCCTTGCTCTAATAAATTCTGGACTCTTAATAATTTTTTTGGTATTGATGTCGGTGTTTCTCCGAGAAAAGCGATTGTTTGCGGGATGAGGGTTAAAGGGTTGAGTTTTTCAGTTAAGGCAAGAGCGATCGCATATCCTACTGCTAGTGTTCCATCCCGTACTACTGGGTCATCTTCCCAGATTTTTACCACACGCAGCAAGCTTTGTCGCAGCTTAATTGGACTTTCGTGAAAAAAGAGTGTTACTGGTAGCGTAGCAATAATTATTTTTATAGATATTGAGATGTTATCAGTTGCTGCGAAATGAGCCGATTCTTCTTGCTGACGCTCTATCCAATCATCTAAATCTAATCTACCCAAGGCAATGAAACTCTGGATACCCAGAACCGCCATATTGCCCAAATCTAGGCAACTGTGAAATTGTATTTCACCACCAGAAGTTAAACTTTCCCCCAGGAATGCTCCGAGTAAAGTACCTTTAAAGCGATTTATAGGAGAGTGACGCATAAATTATGTATGTAGTTAAAAGTGAGGACTTAATCAAAGATTGCTAATTCCTAACTTTACTACCAACTACCAATTCCTAATTTCTAACTCCTAATCCTTAAATGATCTACCAAAGCTTGTAAACCCAACAAGTAACTTTGAACGCCAAAACCACTTATTTGCCCGATCGCTACTGGAGAAATATACGAATGATGGCGAAAATCTTCCCGGCGGTAGATGTTACTTAAATGTACTTCTACTGTAGGCAAATTAACAGCCGCGATCGCATCTCGCAATGCCACACTTGTGTGGGTATACGCGCCTGCATTAATCAGAATTCCCTGATGTTGCCCTAATGCGCCATGAATATTATCTACCAAAGTTCCTTCATGATTTGACTGCACAGGAAAAATTTTCGCCTGTAATTTGAATGCTTGTTCTTCTAACAGGCGGTTAATTTCAGCTAGTGTCAACGAACCATAAATTTCGGGTTCTCTTTGTCCTAGCAAATTTAAGTTTGGCCCATGCAGTGCCAGAATGCTTAAGGGTTGCCAAGTCGAGTTCAGCACTTGGGGATTAGTGCCGACGGCGTGAGCGATCGTTCACAGGAATCGGAATCAGTTCCGGTTCCGGTTCAGCCTCTGGCCCTAACAGGCTATCAATTAGCCTACGAGCTAATTCCTTAAGCTTTTCCAGCACCTTTTCTATATAGTCCATGAACAGACCGCTCCTGAGATACTACCTCAATTTTTGATTAACAGGTACGCATAAAATGGCATATTTTCGCACCTCTGGCTTCCAATCGGGCTGATACACAATCCCGTATTTGGGACATAAGCCACTTCTAAAATTTGGCGTTGTGTTTTCCCTTACCTTTTAGACTATCATACATTGCAATCTATCGAACTGCATCCTATCAAGGATGAGTCTTAAGGGTCAAGAGTCATACTTTGGACTCTTGACTTGCAACTAGGTTTCTGTAGCTTTTTTTTTCGCAGCAGTCGTTGATGATTTAGCAGTTGACTTAGATTTGGAACTCGTTGATTTACTCGTTTTGCGAGTCGATTTCCCGGTTGATGCCTTAGCTGCCAACAAGTTCAGCGCCTCAGCCAGCGTTATATTTTCCACCGTTTGACCTTCTGGGATACTTACATTAGTTTTGCCATGCTTAATGTAAGGGCCATAAGGGCCATCGTAGATGTTAATTGCTTCCCCGTCCTCTGGATGCGTACCCAATTCGCGCAAAGCTGCCTTAGACTTACTGTTGGTGGAACTGCGTCCCTTTTTTGGTTCAGCCAACAATTCCAACGCACGTTCTGGGGTAATTGTCAATACATTGTCAGCAGCTTTTAGGGAGCGGTAATCTTTTCCCTCCTTACCCTGGTCATGAACCACATAAGGCCCAAAGCGTCCTAAACTTGCTTGGATTTTGCCGCCAGTAACTGGGTGAACTCCCAATGTTCGGGGTAGCGCCAACAGACCAACAGCCATTTCCAGGGTAACGGTTTCTGGGGTGACACCTTTGAGTAGGGAGGCTTGTTTCGGTTTGGGGTTTTCGTCGGTTTTATCACCCAATTGAACATAAGGCCCGTAAGCACCAATTTTCACATAAATCGGTTCGCCAGTTTCGGGATGCCGACCTACCTGGTCAGGGCCAGTGATTTTTTGCCGCAGCAGCACTTCTACCTGTTTGGGGTCGAGGTCAGCTGGTGTCAAGTCTTTGGGAATTGAGGCGGTGATCACCCCCTCACCATTCACAACCTCAATGTAGGGGCCATATTTTCCAATGCGGACTTTGGCATCTAGATTCTCTAGTTCTACAGTCCTAGCTTTGGTGGCATCAATTTGACTTTCCCTTTCTCTAACTAAGGTTTCCAGCCCTTTTTCTCCTAAATAAAATTGCTGCAAGTAGGGCAACCATTTCGCTTCACCCGTAGCAATGTCATCAAGGGTTTGCTCCATTTTCGAGGTGAAACTAGGATCAACGATGTCTGGGAAATGTTTTTCCAGCAAGTCGGTGACGGCGAAAGCAGTGAAAGTGGGAATGAGAGCGTTACTTACCAAATGGGCGTAACCCTTGTCGATAATTGTGCCAATGATGCTGGCGTAGGTACTGGGACGACCGATACCTTCGCTTTCTAAGGTTTTCACCAAAGTTGCTTCGGTGTATCTAGCTGGCGGTTGAGTTTCGTGCCCAACGGCTTCTAACTCTGTACAATTCGGATGATCTCCCACTTTCAGATTCGGCAAAATTACTTCCTGATCTTCCAGTGCTGCTTCCGGGTCGTCTGAACCTTCGACGTAGGCGCGTAAGTATCCTGGAAATTCAATCCTTTTGCCAGAAGAACGGAATCCAGCATCCTCAACTTGCAACTGCACGGTAATTTGAGTTTGGCGAGAATCAGCCATTTGACAGGCGACAGTCCGCTTCCAAATCAAATCGTAAACGGCAAGTTCTCGACCACCCAAAGCAGTTTCTTGGGGCGTGCGGAAGCTGCTACCTGCTGGACGAATTGCTTCGTGCGCTTCTTGTGCGCCTTTAGATTTGGTGGTGTATTGCCGGGGTTGGGGACTGAGGTATTGTTGACCGTAAAGCTTTTCTACACAACTTCGAGCAGCTGCGATCGCTTGATCTGACAAATGTACAGAATCTGTCCGCATATAGGTAATATACCCTTGCTCGTACAAATTCTGGGCAACCCGCATTGTGTCACGGGCTGAGAGGCGCAATTTTCGGTTAGATTCTTGTTG